>JAFAMB010000048.1 GCA_019233825.1 Verrucomicrobiota bacterium
CATTGCCTCCTACTTGGAACGGTTTGAACCGGTTAAGTTAAAAAGAGGGCTGGCGAGGCGGCGCCCAGACCGGCGAGGCGTATCCGGCAGTTTGCTCGCGATGGGTGTAGAACAGCGGGGTTCAGCCGCCTCGCTAGAATCCTTGAAAGGCAAGACCAACGCGAAGTCAACGGAGAGACGCCGGAATAAAACTTGACCTGTCTGCAACATCTTTTGCCTTTCAAGGATTCCAGCGGACAAGCAGACAGGGCGGGCCGAAAGAACACCGGACACGAGAAATCAGAAACGGCAAACGAGAAACGCAGGACAAGGATGCTGCGCAGTCCGCGCCGGCATGCCGGCGCGGACTACGCAGCGTCCTTGTCCTGCTTCCTTCTGATCAGCGGAGCGCGTTTGCCTTCGACGACATTGCGGTTGATCACGACGTCCGCAATATCTTCCCGGCTGGGCACTTCATACATGACGTCGAGCATGATCTTCTCAAACATCGAACGTAGCGCACGCGCTCCGGTACCTTTGGTGACCGCTTGTTGCGCCAAGGCCCGCAACGCGTCCCTCGTAACGACGAGATTGACTCCCTCCATGGCCAACAGCTTTGTGTACTGTTTTACCATCGCGTTTCGCGTCTCAGTCAGGATCAGCATCAACTCGTCTTCCGTCAAAGGATCCAGCGCCGTAACAATCGGGAGGCGGCCGATGAATTCGGGAATCATTCCAAAGGAAAGCAGGTCCTCCGGCTCGGTATTTCGCAACGTCTCCTGTGTTTGATTTTCCGCATCCCGGGCCCGAGCAGAATGGAATCCGAGAATTTTGTTACCCAAACGACGGCTGATGATCTTGTCAAGGCCCACGAACGCGCCCCCGCAGACAAAGAGGATCTTTTCCGTGTTGACCTGGATATACTCCTGGTGAGGGTGTTTTCGTCCTCCCTGCGGCGGAACGTTGCAGCTGCTGCCTTCCAGAATCTTGAGCAGCGCTTGCTGGACCCCTTCTCCGGAAACGTCTCGAGTGATGCTGACATTGTCCGTCTTTCGCCCGATTTTGTCGATCTCGTCGATGTACACGATGCCGATCTCGGCACGTTTCACGTCATAATCGGCATTCTGTAACAGACGCAGAATAATGTTTTCGACGTCCTCACCAACGTACCCCGCTTCGGTCAAGGTGGTGGCATCGGCGATGCAAAAAGGCACATCGAGAATCCGCGCAAGGGTACGAGCCAAAAGGGTCTTCCCTGACCCGGTAGGACCGATTAGGAGGATATTGCTTTTCTCGATCTCAACGTCTGCGTACGGGTCCAACGGCAGGTCTTTGCTTCCGTTGGCCTGCAGGATGCGCTTGTAATGATTGTGCACTGCAACGGAAAGCACTTTCTTCGCGGAATCCTGGCCAACCACGTACTGATCCAACTGGCGGCGAATTTCTGCCGGTTTCGGAACGCGCAGACTGGTGGTCTGACGCCTTGCATCCTCGTTGAGCTCCTTGTCCAAAATGCCTTTGCAGACGTTAATGCAGTTGTCGCAAATGTAGACACCCGGACCGGCTATGAGTTTGCGCACCTCGGCATGGCTCTTCCCACAGAAAGAGCACATTGTCAGATTTGATGCGCGGGCCATGTGATCCTCTTACACCTCCAAGCCTTTAGATCGTTCAGTTGGATAAACACTTAAGCAGGTACGGCGTTGTCGGCATTTATCGGCAAAGCTTCCGGTGCGACGTCTTTTCTTGATTTGACCACTTCGTCGACAAGTCCGTATTCCTTGGCTTGTTGCGCTGTGATCCAGTAATCACGATCGGAGTCTTGCTGGACTTGTGCCTCGGATTTGCCCGTGTGATGGGCGACAATACCAATAAGCCGCTTTTTGAGTTTAAACATATACTCGACCGTACGCTCGACGTCACTGGCCGGGCCTTGAGCTCCGCCGGACACTTGATGAAGCATGACGTCAGAATTCGGCAATGCGTACCGCTTGCCTTTGGTGCCGGCAGTTAAGAGCACTGCTGCCATACTGGCGGCGATACCGACACAATAGGTGGCCACGTCACAAGTGACGAATTGCATGGTATCATAGATGGCCAGTCCGGCAGTCACTGAACCGCCAGGTGAATTGATGTAAAGATTGATATCCCGCTTAGGATCCTCCATCTGGAGAAACAGCATCTGAGCCACCACTAAATTGGCTACATGGTCGTCAATTGCTGTTCCTATAAAAATGATCCGGTCCTTCAGTAGCCGGCTGTAAATGTCATAACTCCGCTCGCCTCTCCCGGTTTGCTCAATCACCATCGGAACGAGAAGAGAATTCTGCGAAGTAAAAATGTGGTTAGACATGTTCTTAAAGCCTCTGAATCAGCTGTTCACAGCCTCTTCAGACCTGATTTCGACGTTAGCATTCGAGGTTAGGAAATCAAGGACCTTGCCCATCAGCACCTCGTCGCGCACCTGCCCCAGCGCTCCTTTCTCATTAAGTTCCGACATCATTTTGTCAAAGCTCATCCGGTATTGATGCGCCAACATCTGAACTCGTTCCTTGAGATCCTGACCGCTTACCTCGATTCCTTCCTTGTCCGCAATTTTTGCCAGAATGAAGTTCGCCTTCAACCGCTCTTTGGCGTTGCGAGAGGCGGCACTGATGATGTTCTTCTGGTTCTCTCGTAGAACGTCTTCGCTGATTCCACGCAGCTGATTCTGCTGGACGATCTCGGACATAATCCGGCGCGTCTCGTCTTTGACGTAGCTTTGCGGCAATTCGCATTCGACGCGAGAAACAAGGTAGTCAATGATCTGATTCTGCTTGAGCGTCCGCAGCCTGCGTTCCTTTTCCGCAGCCAATTGCGCTTTCAAGGTCTCCTTCAGCTTTTCGAGAGTCAAACCATCGGCGACCTGGGTGGCGAATTCGTCGGTAACTTCGGGGAGCTGCATGGTCTTAATTCCTTTAAGGGCGACACTGAAGTGCAAAGATTTGCCGGCCAACTCGGCTGTCGGATAATCGGCCGGAACGGTGAGGTCTAACTCCCGCATCTCTCCGGCTTTCAACCCGGCCACCTGATCGCTGAACCCTTTGAGGAAGCTGTTGTCGTCCAGTTTGATCCAGAAGTCCTTGCCTCCGGCCAGCATCTTGGGAGCCTTCGGTTCAGCCTCCAGCAAAGCCTGGCCATTCAACGTGGTCGTATAATCGATCACTGCAAAGTCTCCTTTCTCGAGAGGCCGCCCCTCGACGTCGGAAAATGTGGCGTGTCGCTCTCGAAGACTCTGGATCCCGTTGTCGAGCTCTTGATCTGTGATTTGGGCCGACGGAACCTTGACTGGAATAGCTTTGTACTCCGGAAGCTCGAATTCGGGAGAGATGATCAATGTGGCTGTGAACCGCATGCTTCTCTCGGGAGTGAACTCGACATCATCCACTTCGGAGATCGACAACACTTTCAAACCTTTTTCACGGATCGCCTCGCGAGTCGTCTCGGTCACAAGTTTTTTGGTTAATTCCTCCTGGATCTGCTTGCGGAATTTCGCTTCAACCACGTGCTGGGGAGCTTTACCGGGGCGAAAACCCGGAATTCGGGCAACCTGCCGGAATTCCTTCGCGACTTCGTCCCATACCTTCGTCACACGGTCCGGCGGCAATTCGATATGCAAAGAGGCGATACAATTTGGCAGATTTTCAACTTCGACGTTCATGGCGCGGCACGGTTTTAAGTTTTGGGTTTCGCGTGGCTTCGCACGCGCGATCGTCCCAACTTCGAGCGGCTACTTCCCGTATCCACTCAAAACGCAAAACGCAAAACTCAAAACTCAAAACCCGATATCCCCGATCCAGCGCTCCACTTTGCATCCTTCGACAGGGCCGACAATTCCCAGGCCCATCCGTTGCGGGGCGAAACAGAGGTTAGCAACCTGTTGGATCTGCTCAGCAGTAACTTCTTTAAAATTTGCTTGCACTTCTTCCGGGTCAACGACCTTGCCGTACGCGATCAGTGACTCTCCCATCCACATAATCTGATTGGTGGTGCTCTCGAGTCCCAATTCGTTCTGCCCAATCGTGTACTCCTGCGCTTGGCGGAGTTCTTTCTTGCCGGGTGGCTTGCTCCGGAGCTTACCCAATTCTCGATAGATTGCGCGCAAGGCGCTCCTAAGCTTCTGCGGCTCAAGCCCAACGCAGATGCTGACCAAACCCGAATCCTCGAGGACTAGTGTGCCGCTGTGGACAGAATAACAATACGCATATCGCTCTCTGAGCTGCTGGAACAGTCGTGAACTCATGTTTTCGCCGAGGATTACGCTGAGCAGTTTCATGGCATATCGACGACTATCGGTCCGGCTCATTGCGTGATAGCCTAAAGCCAGATGAGTCTGCTCCGTTTCGTCCTCGGCAACGAGAACGCGCTGGTCACGCTGCACTTCATTCCAGCGCTGGAAAACAGGAGGACGGCCGCACGGCACCTTTCTTAATTTGTTGCGGAAGTGCCTTACGACTTGCTCGTGGGTGCAACGGCCGGCGACCGTTACAACAGTACTCAGACCATTGTAATTCTCTCCGACAAACTTCAGCAAATGCTTTCGTCGAATCTTGCCAATCGACTCTATCGATCCAGTCAATGGGCGACCCAAGGCATGCCGGGGCCACATCGCTTCGGTAAGTAGTTCCTGCGAAAACTGGCCAGGCTGATCCTTATACATCAGGATCTCCTCTCGGATTACGTCCCTCTCTCGCTCGATCTCGCTGTCGGCGAAAACCGAGTTGACATACATGTCCGAAAGCACGTTGGCCAGCGTCGGCAGATGCTGGGATGCCGCTTTCGCGTAGACGCAGGTGTGATCTTCCGTAGTAAAGGCGTTAATGAAGCCTCCGATACCTTCCACCTCTTCGGTAATATCCCTGGCGGATCGTTTCTCGGTACCCTTGAAAAGCAGGTGCTCCAGAAAATGAGAGATCCCGCAAAGCTCCTCCGGCTCATGCCGGCCACCGACAGCGACCCAAACACCCACGCTGACACTTTTCATTTCCGGCATCTCACGCGTCGCGATCCTGACTCCGTTTTCCAAACTCGAGGTGCGGTACTGCATGCGTTCAGGTCATGTCGACAAGAATCCGGTTAAGACGCCGATCCGGCTTCAAAAACATTAAATTATAACTTACCTTCTCTCAAATTGATCATTTTTTCAGCTAAATCCAGATCTGTCGGAAAAGTTATTTTAATATTCCAATCCGGATTCTGCAGCAAACGGACCGGATAACCAGCCTCCTGCAGGGCTGAGACCTCATCGGTGACGGTGCGGCCCGAGTCAACAATTCGTTTGTAAGCGTCTACCAGCCAGCCGAATCGAAAGACCTGTGGCGTTTGCATTCCCCAAAGCCCGGTACGGTCAACGCTCCCGGTGACGTTTTGGTGCGAATCAGCCCGTTTTAAAGTTTCCACGATCGGAGCGGCGAGGGAAACCGCACCGCATTCTCTGGCCAGCATAACTGCACGGCCGATCAGCTCGGGAGAAACCAGCGGCCTGGCTGCATCGTGAACCGCAACGATTTCGCAGGCCTCCGAGAGATGAGAAATGCCATTCCAAACCGAGAGATGGCGTTCAGCGCCGCCATCGACGAGGCGATCGACCTTTGTCAGCCCGAACGCGTCAACGAACCCTTGAAACTCTGAGCGCCTATCTGCAGAAACCACCAGAATGACCTTATCAATCATCTCACACTGCTGGAACCGTTCGATCGAGTGAACGACGACTGGTCTGTCGCCAAGAAGGCTCAACAACTTGTCAAATCCCATACGCCGGCTCGTGCCGGCCGCTACGATGATAGCGGAATTCATACCGGAGTGTCAGTGCCAGTGCCAACGCCGAGAGCGCCGAAAACGCACGAAAACGCCGAGAACGTAAGCGAACGCCAATGCCAAACGAAAAGCACAGAGCTGTTACTCCTAACCATTAATTATTTGGCGCTTGCCATTCAACCGTTCCCTAAGTTTTCGGCGTTCTCGCGCGTTTTCGGCGCTCTCGGCGTTGGCACTGACACTGGCACTTCCTCTACCCGAGCGCTTTCCGCACTGCTTGACTGAGGGTCCTCCCGTCCACCCGCCCGGCCGCTTTTTCGGTCGCGAGCTTCATCACTGCGCCCATCTGCGCCTTCGAAGTCGCTCCAAGATCCGCAACAGCATCTTTCACCAGCTGTTCCAACTCGTTTTCGGTGAGAGGCTTTGGAAGATATTCCTTCAAGAACCCGATTTCCCGGCGTTCTTTAGCAGCGAGCTCGGGACGACCGCCCTTCTGAAACCCTTCGATGGAGTCCTCCCGCTGCTTGACCTGCCTTCTGATGACTGCGACCGCATCCGGATCGGGCAGCTGAGCTCTCGCTCCGCGAAGCTCGATCGCCGCATTCATGAGCGCTGACTTAACCATCCGCAACACCGACAATCTTTCTGCCTCCTTCGATCGCATGGCCTCTTTGAGGTCAGCATCGATCTTTTCCTGGATAGTCATTGACCGAGTTTAGGCACAGTAATGCGCTTCCTGCAAATATAGCACTGCCGAAATTGGATTGCAGAACCTGAAAAGAAGCTTTGAAACGCGCATGTCCGGTCGCGCGGGAGCGCGCCCCTACCGCCGTTACGCGCCGCGGCTCGGACGGAGCCTCGCCCTACCAGGCCTTGCGCCTGGAGGTTTTTTCTGGAAAAATTGAGGGCGAGCGTCCAAGGTGAGCGACCTATGCGCCCGGTTGTTCTGTTCGCGCGGCTGTTTCTCGCACTCGGTTTGCTCGTCGACGCCCATGGAGCGGTGGATTTGCCATTCTCGAAAGTATTCAAGGGCGAATCCCAGTTCGACCGGCTGGTTCGGATCGCCGAACGAGACGGCTGGCGTTCGTTGCCCCTGGGCGAACGCACCGTGGCAGTTGGTGAGGCTCTTCTTGGAACTCCCTATGCGAGTTTCACTTTGGAAATCGATAGTCACACGGAGTCGCCTTCCGTAAATTTGAATGGAGTCGATTGCTGGACCTATTTCGAGATCGCACTCGGGTTCGCCCGGATGCTTGAGCTCAAACCAGGAACTTACACGCCCGAGGATCTTCTAGCGATGATTGAGCTCGACCGGTATCGAGGTGGCCGGTGCGATGGAAAGTACACGTCGCGCCTCCATTATCTCGAGGACTGGATATACGACAATGAGCGCCGCGGGCTGGTGCAGAATCTAACGCGGTCGCTTGGGGGTGTTCCAATGCGCGGACGGTATCTCAATGAAATGAGCAAGTATTGGCGGACCTCACGCTATCTTCGGAACAATCCGGAGCTTGTTCCGGAAATGCGCCAGATTGAAAACAGGATCACGAGTCGGACGATTTACCATATCCCCAAGAGCCAGGTTCCGGGCATCGAATCAAAAATTCGCGACGGGGACGTGATCTGTATCAGCGGAGCAGGACCGGAAGGTTTTACTGAACATGTCGGGTTGGCATATCGCGATCGCCAGGGTGTTCTCCACTTCATGCATGCGTCGAAAGATCAACACAGGGTGATAATTGACGTGGCGCTCAGCGGGTATCTTTATCGCTACAGAAAATTTGCCGGTATCATGGTGGTTCGGCCTCGGGAAGTCTCGCAATCTGCTGTGGCCGCATGGGTGGCGGGGAGCAATCCATCAGCGAACGATCAGCGGTAGCGCGGCTTCCTAACCCGCTTTGAGCTCGTCGATTCTCCCAGCGCGTTATTTTCCCAGCGCGTTATTTTTGCGAGTTAGGCCCGCGAACGGTTCGGTGGCCAGAAATTCTTCTGAGGGGATTTTTCTTTCCACATGAACAAGTTTGCTAGTTGGTATATGTTCAAATGAGTATGGCTGCAACACCATCGACGATGACAGAGCTGGGCCGAAAAGCACCCGGATTCGCGCTTCCGGATGTTTTGACCGGCCGAACGGTGGCCTTGGGCGATTTCGTAGGGAGCAAGGCCTTGCTAGTGATGTTTATCTGCAAGCACTGCCCGTATGTGCTCCACGTAAAGCCGGCCTTGATTGAACTGGCGAGAGATTGCGGTGATCGGTCCTTAGGTATCGTCGCGATCAGTTCAAACGACGCGGAGCGTTATCCCGATGATGCTCCGGCGCGACTGGCCGAGATGGCCCGAGAACTTTCTTTCCCGCTGTTGTATGATGAGACCCAGAATATTGCAAAAGCTTATCATGCAGCATGCACCCCCGACTTCTTTCTGTTCGATGCGAACCGCCAACTTGTCTACCGGGGCCAGATGGACGATAGCCGACCCGGTAACAATCGGCCGCTGACAGGCCGGGATTTGCGAGCAGCCATCGACGCTGTTCTCGCCGGTAGACCGGTCAATCCCGATCAACGTGCCAGCATCGGTTGCAACATCAAATGGAAGCCAGGCAATGAACCCGACTATTTTTGAGGCTGACAAGAGTGGCAGTTAGCATCTTGGAAATGGCCGGGGCAACCAAACGGTGGCCCACGCCGATCAATGGAAACAAGGCCAATCAACCGGCAGATCCACGGACGCGGAGCGACGATTAATCCGGCGAACCGGTTCGAGGCTCTCCGCTACGAACCCGAGGATGGCTGCGAGCCGGAGACTGAGCCGCGGCAGGTCCGTACACAATTCATCACAGACGACTCCCAAAGCGTCATCTCCCACAACAGCAGCCCGGACCTGGGATTTGATGCGAGTCTGAATCCGTATCGCGGTTGCGAGCACGGTTGCGCCTATTGTTATGCCAGACCGACGCACGAGTACTTAGGGTTTTCGGCCGGAATAGACTTTGAAAGTCGCATTTTGGTAAAACCCAAGGCCGCCGAGCTGCTGGCGGCTGAGTTGGCGCGGCCTTCCTGGACCCCCCAAAGTCTCGCTCTGAGCGGTGTAACCGATGCCTACCAGCCAATCGAACGAAAGCTGAAGATCACCCGGTCGTGCCTGCGTGTGTTGGCCGAGTTCCGCAATCCGGTTTGTGTCGTCACCAAGAATCATCTTGTCACCAGGGACGCGGATTATCTCGCGGAGTTGGCGAGCCATGAGGCATCAGCGGTGTCACTCTCGATTACGACGCTTGAACCGAGGCTCGCACAAATATTGGAGCCCCGAGCTTCTACGCCATCCCATCGGTTAGACGCCATTGCCAAGCTCCGTGCGGCGGGCGTCCCGGTGGGCGTTAACATTGCGCCCATTATTCCGGGTCTTAACGACCATGAAATTCCAAAGATCGCGGCAGCGGCAGCGGCAGCCGGGGCGGAGTTCGCTTGTTACACGATCATACGGCTCCCGCTAACGGTTGCACCGGTATTTGTTGCCTGGCTGGAAGACTATTTTCCGGATCGGAAAGACAAGATTCTAGGCCGGATCCGCTCTATGCGTCACGGGAAATTGAACACGGCGGAGTTCGGCGCGCGCATGCGCGGCGACGGGCCATTAGCTGACCAAATCCGTCAAATGTTCCTCGTGAGCTGCCGCCGCTCCGGGTTGAGTCACGCGCGAACTGAGCTCAGCACTGCGGCATTTCGGCGGGTAATGCCGAATCAGCTGGAGCTTTCGTTGTGAATATCCGAATGCGCTCAGTAGCTGCTTTGTGTATCTGCATCCCGGTTTTGGCTTCCGTATCGTGCTCTCAGAACGCGGCCGACTCGGCTTGGCGGCGCCTTCAGCAGCTAAATGATGAGGCCCATCAGAAAGTGCCGATTGGAGTGAACGCCGTTGAGTTTTCCGCGAGGCTAGAGAAGATGCTGCACGATGCTGCGGTTGATTTCGTGAGGCACTTTCCGAGCGATCCTCATGAGCCGGAGGCGATGCTGTGGAAGATTGACTCGACCGACTTTCCAGCGCCTGCGGAACAAAGAATCGCCCTGATCCGAGAGAACGAAATCGACGCCAAGACTATTATCAACAATGCCGCGTTGCCGGCGAATTTACGTTACGCCACGGAGCGCACAATCCTGACTCAGTGGCTGGACAATCCGGATTTGATCACCGCGCCCGGTCAGGCGGCTAACCTGGAGGAACGGATTCGCAATCTAGTCGAGAAGAATCCAGCGGAACCACGGATAGTCTCGCTCCAACTTGCCCGAGCAAACTTGCTGCTGAGATTTGATCACGCAAAA
>JAFAMB010000110.1 GCA_019233825.1 Verrucomicrobiota bacterium
CCAGGCTGCCACGCTGCGGATGAGTGCGTAGCCGATAGTTGTCGCAGTAGAAAAGTCGCCGGACCTGCCAACAGCCGGAATGTGCCGTGTATAATACCCGTAGATCGGATGGTAAAGCGCAAGCTCCATGAACCGGTCAAAAGAGATCCGGCTACCTTCGGAGCGTACGATTTCAGCCAACCAACTCGCCATAGGGAAGTGTCAGTGAAAACGCCGGGAGCGCCGAAAACGCACTGACACTGGCACTGGCACTGCTACACCAGTTTCGGGGTGAACTCGTCCTTGCCGGATACTGAATGCACGAAGTTCGTCAGTAGAAGGATGCATTGTTCGACGTCGCCGAAGTCGATCATTTCGACCGGCGAATGCATGTAACGCATGGGTATGGACAGCAGAGCACTTGGGATCCCGCCTTTCATCGGATACACGTGGGCTGTGTCGGTTCCGGTGGCGCGTGAGGAGGCTTCATGTTGGAGCGGTATGTCCATCTTTTTCGCCAGGGAAATCAGTCGGTTCACCACGAGCGGATGATTCGCCGTGCCGTGCGTCACTGTTGGTCCCGCTCCGAGCTTGACCGAGCCGTGCTTGTTCCGGTCGATTCCCGGCGAATCGGTGGCATGAGTAACGTCGAGCACGATCGCGACGCTCGGTTCCAACCTGTAGGAAATCATCTTTACCCCTGAACCGCCGATCTCCTCCTGTACCGCGTTTACCGCAAAGATGGTCGCAGCCGGGCGGGTCTTCTGCATCGAAAGGTTCGCCAGCACTTGCGCAAGGATGAAACCGCCGATCCGGTTATCAATCGCTCGACCAACGATCTTCCCTGGTACCGGCTCGTCGGCGGTATCGGTGTAGATCGCAGGGTGACCCACGCGTATGCCCCGATTTTCGACCTCACTCTTCGATTTCGCGCCGATGTCCAGATACAGCTCATGTACCTCGGGAACTTTGTCGGTCTCTTTGTCGCGTAGATGAATTGCGACGTTTCCGATGACGCCCAAAACGGGGCCTTTCTCCCCCAGGATTCTGACTCTTTTACCGCGCGCTATAGCCCGATCGCTACCCCCGATCGGCGTCACGTACAAAAACCCATCATCGGTAATGTTCTGAATCATGAAGCCGATTTCATCCGCGTGCGCTTCCAGCATGATTCGGGCGGAAGATTCTTTGCTGACTAAAGTTGCCCAAGCGTTGCCGTAGGTGTCATTATCGAGAGAATCTGCAAATCGTCCCGCGTAATTCATCCAGACTTTCTGACCTTCGGACTCGAAGCCTGTCGGACTTGGAGTGTCCAGGAGCCTAAACAAGAATTGCTTTTCTTCACTATTCATAAAACAACAACGATCCCGAAAAGTAAGCGAAGCCTTCGGCTTTGCATCCCTGAAAACCGATCAAGCCGGGATGGTTCAGCATTGCAATGGCCAAAAGTTATGGCTAACATTGCTTTTGCGGTGTGAAGTGTCGCCGGCAAGGCAGCTTCTACGCCGGCAAGTATGTGTCTCACACGAATCAAGTTGGAGAGCCCTCCGCTCTGCCAACCTTCGCTCGATATCTGTTATGCCTAAACCGATTGAATCCCTCCCAAATATCGGTCCCGAACTAGTCATACAACTAAACAAAATAGGAATCACAAACGCCGAGGAGCTCGTCCGCGTGGGCGCGGTGGGCGCCTGGCGGCGGTTGGTGCGCGCCGGACTCCGAAGCGGCGTGAATAGTCTTCTGGCCCTCGAAGGCGCCGTCGAAGGAATCCGTTTGCACGAGATCCCTCTGGAAAGGAGACAGGAACTAAAGCAACTGGCCGTTGCCTATTCTCAGGGAAAGTGAACAAATAGCCTGCCGGCTCGTCGTCTGCAGAAAGCGCCTCGGGGTAGATTGACTTTCGCAATCTTCGAGCGCGTGAGGAGAGATCGCACCGCCTCGATCTCGTTAAAACCATAGTCTTTGATATCGTGGTACCTGAGCCAGCGGTGAATCACTCGCCGTTGAATAGCGACAGGCAGCTTCTGTAATTCCCGAGTCGAAAGTTCTGTTTGGCTCTCGATCTCCGGAACTTGAGACCTCAAGAAATCTCCTTCCTTTGCTGCGATCTCTATTGTGCGCAACAGCACAGGTTTGACTGGTCGCCCCATGACCGCCTCGATCTCTGGAATCAAGTCGTGTCGGATGCGATTCCGAGCCATTTGCCGACTTGTGTTCGTGGAGTCTTCGCGGAACTTAAGATGAAACGCGGCCGCAAATTCGCAAATCTCGTGTTTCCAGATTTCGAGCAGGGGACGGCGCAGCAGCAATTGGCGGGTCCCGACCGTGACCAAGGATTCCGGTTTGATGGTGGCGTTGTCAAGCGAGCCGCTTCCCCGGAACAAATTAAACAGGAACGTCTCGATTTGGTCATCCGCGTGATGGGCGAGGAAAACGGATGAAGTGGAGAAACTGGCAGCGGCCCGGCCAAAAAATTGAAGCCGGGCTTCGCGTGCCGCTCGCTCAAGAGAACCGGTTGCAGGCAGCTGCGGCAGCGTCTCTGTGTAAAACGGTAACCCCAGACGATGACTGATCCTGCAGACAAATTTGCTGTCCTCGAGGCTCTCAGCTCCGCGCAAATTGTGATTCAGGTGGCAGACTGCCAAACGGTGAAATCCGACCATCGGCAAAAGATGCAGTAAGACGCGCGAGTCCACTCCACCCGACACCCCGACCAAATGCAGCTCTCGCCTGGGATAACCGCCGGCAGCCGCTTTGACTCGCTCGACCCAGGGAAAGCGGCCTGCCAAATCCTCTTTTTGCTGCGGTCTCACAATCCTGTGAGAGTGTGAAACACTGCAAATGGGAATGCATCGAGATTTTTCAACGGCAGCGAATCGATTCCGGCTTTGAGGCTTCGGCCAGTCAACAGATCCACCATGGTGGGGAGAGTCTGGTCCATCAGGAGTTCCGTGTTCTTCCAGTCAAAGCCGGATTCGGCCGTTCCCAGGCGTGTGGTGAATCGCGGCACAATAACGAGGATCTTCTGGGAATCCATTTCCCGGGAAAGCGCGACACAGCAGTCGGCAAGTTCCCCACTCGCGTAGTAGGAAGAATAGCTGCCGT
Organism: Verrucomicrobiota bacterium; assembly: GCA_019233825.1. Classification (GTDB taxonomy): domain Bacteria; phylum Verrucomicrobiota; class Verrucomicrobiia; order Chthoniobacterales; family JAFAMB01; genus JAFAMB01. The sequence goes on from JAFAMB010000110.1 coordinate 3,085, forward strand.
TCTCAAAAAGCGCCGGCGCCGCCTGCCGAAGGCGCAACAGCCGGCTTATAATCAACATCTTGACATGGCCATTCTGCCAGGACTTAAAAAGAACGTCGGCGTTTTCCTTCTGGATCGACTCCAGAATTTGCTCGTTAGAGGTGAAATCAACGGGGCGGCGGTTGTCCGGGTCAACCAAGCTGAAATCCCATAACTCTGTGCCTTGATAAATGTCGGGTATGCCCGGGGCCGTAAATTTCAGGATTGTTTGCGTCAAAGAGTTCAGCATTCCATGCCACGCTATCCGGGCGGCGGCAGGTTCGAATTTAGGGCGAAATGCGTGATCCTGTTTTAACGATTCCCTCAAAAAGTGGCTCACAGCATTTTCCCAATCCTCGTTGGGCTGAATCCAGCTGCTGTTCACCTTGGCTTCTTTGACGGCCTTGAGCATGTAGCGGTGAATCCGGCCCAGGTAGTTCTCGTCGACTTCTTCGGCGGACAATGGCCAAGTTCCCAAAAGGGTTTGGTACATCAGGTACTCTTCGTTGGCGCTCGGAGCCAGGTCGCCTTCGACATTGGTTCGATAGGGCGCATTCAAGGAACGCCATTCGTTGATCCATTGTTGCCATTCGGCGGGCAACTCACTCAAAACCGCGATTCGTGCTCGGACATCTTCGCTTCGTTTTGTGTCATGCGTGGTTGAGGCCAGCAAGGTCTGAGGAGTGTCTGCCAGCCGTGCCCGGTTTCTCTCATGAAATCGTTCCAGGCTGATTCCGAATTGCTGCGGATGCCCTCCCACCTCATTGAGAGCGGCGAGCCGGTTGAAGATATAAAAGGCGGTATCTTCCAATCCTTTGGCCATGATGGGGCTCGTGCACTGCTGAAACTTCATGACGAACTCCAGCTGCAACCGGCGAGTTTCGTCGTTGAATTCGTCGAATTTCTCCAAGAGCAGAATATCCCGGAGAAAGTCAAAAATAGAGGTATCAATCGACGCATTTCGCCGTTTAGCCGCTCGCACGGCGCGAAGAATGACCTGTCTATCTGCCTCCGAAACCCCGGATTCCGCGCTGATGTAGGTGCGGTACACCGGAAAACAAGCGATCAATTCGCGGACCACCGTACTCAGCGAATCGAGTGTGAAGTCCCGATGCAACCTGTCCCGCTCTGAAACGTAGCCCAACAGGTGGCCGAGCGCCTCGATATCGCTGGCCAGCAAGACGTCCATCACCAGTTTCTTTTTCTCGTAAATCAGCGACTCAAAGTGCACAAACCGTTCGATAAAGTCCCGGTAGATCGTTGAGAACTTTTCCGCCGCAGAGGAGTCCACCAGAAGTTGCGAGACGTCCGTGGCGAAGTCGTAGCCGGTCGTCCCGAAAACCGGCCAGTCACTCCGCAGCTTTTCGTCTCCGGAAAGAATTTTTTCCACGATCAGGTACAGGCCGAGCGTAGGCTCGCCTGGATCGCCGCCAGTGACCTCGGCGTATCGGTGTTGCACTGAAGTAAGATATTGTTTTGGATCCCAAAGACCATCCACATGATCGATTCGCAATCCGGTCACGCTGCCTACTTCCAGCAGTTCAAATATGAATTTATGGATCGTCTCAAAGACGACCGGATTGTCGACTCTGATTGCAGCGAGGTCGTTGACGTCGAAAAAACGCCGATAGTTAATTTCTTCAGCGGCTACCTTCCAGTAGCTTAACCGATAGGCCTGCGCGTTCAGCAGTTCATCCAGTTTATCGAATGACCGGGCGTCGCCGACTTTTCCCTCCAATACCTGCATTGCATGCTCGATCGCATCCTCGACCTGTGGACACTCGTTGCAAAGCCGCGAGATGCGTCGTTTGACCACCTCCTTTTCTCTGGCTCGTTCGCGAACCTTCTCTTCGTCTGTGTCAGTACGTGGAGGGAGATATTCCAGTGCGGTCAGAATACTCTCCAGATCCAGATACATATCCTCGTCCGAATATTGGCTCAGCTTCTGAAGCGCGATTCGAAGGATAAAGTGGTAGGTGCGCGGGTTGAGCGGAAATACCCAATCGTAGTAGGTCAGGTAGAACGCGCCTTCGTCAAACCGCAAATGAAACTCGCCGCCTTCCAGCACTCGACCGTACTGGTCGCCCAGAATCGGAAGCAGGACTTTGTTGCGAAGCTCCACTTTCAGGGGATTCCAGTCGATGTCGAAGAAGGGCGCAAATCTTGAGCTCGGGCCATTCTCCAAGACATCCATCCACCACTCGTTTCGCGGATCAATGATGCCCATGTGGTTCGGAACAAAATCGGCGATCTGACCCATTCCGCGTTCTTTAAGAGCAGCGACCATCACGTCGAAGTCTTCGCGAGTGCCGATCGCCAGATTCAATTCGTTATGATTGCTGACATCGTACCCGTGATCGCTGTCCGGTCGTGAGCGGAAAAATGGCGAACTGTAGATATCGCTGATCCCAAGCTTCTTTAGATAAGGGATGATTTGAGTTGCGTCTTTGAAAGTGAACTGTCGGTTGAATTGCAATCGATAGGTTGCAATTGGTATGCGGCGTCGTGCTGCCATTTCCTCTGTTTTCTCCTCTCACTCTTTTCGGTTAAAATCGGTGGGCGAAGCGTCCCGCTTTGCTGTCTTCAGCACGAGCAAACCGAGCCGGTTTCCCTCTTAATTCCTGATTTGCCCTCGCCTCACGTGTTTTTCTGGCCGTGCTCACAGAAAACGATCAGCTCAGGTTCGGCGAGCACGAATTTATTCTTCTCAGAGTCGAAAAGGCCTGTCCGCTCTCCTCCATAGATTGGCTCATTGGATGAGATCTCGAATCGCCAGGTTCGCCCCTGCGCGGGACGAACCAGTTCATTGGTCAGTTCCAGGATCGTCTCATTCGGCAGCAACTGAGCCAGGACCAGGATGTCGCCCCTCTTTGGTCGTCGATAGCGAAGCGCGATCGCTCTACGCGAAACCTGGCCTACCAGCCAGCGGCCCCGGCGGCGGTCTTTCAGTTTGGTCCTGCGAAACCGCAGAAAGTCGCAGTAAAGCCGGAGCGTTTCAGCGTGAGTCGATTGCTCGAGCTGCGTCCAGATCAACTTTGAATCTGTGAATGTCTTTAAAGCCTGTGGATCCGGAATACGCGCGCGTTTTTTTGGATCTGCAAAGTCCGAAAAGTCGGCAAACTCTTGACGGCGTCCTTCGGTGACCCCGCGCCCTAGCTTATCGTGGTGGTCAGTGAAGTAGAGGAAGGGACTTGAGGCTGCCCACTCCTGGCCCATGAACAACATCGGCGTGTATGGTCCGGTCAGAAGCAGTGCAGACGCCGCGCGGTATGCAGCCGGCGGGACCACTTTGTTTAGCCGATCGCCAAAGGCGCGATTCCCAACCTGGTCATGATTCGATATACAGTGGATGAAGTGTTCCGGCTCGATGTCTGCGCCGGGAGTTCCGCGCCGGATTCCATCTTTCTGTAGTTCACCGGTATATAGCCAGCCTTCGCGTATGGTTTTCACCAACTCCTCCATTGTCCCCTTGAAGTAACCCATGTATCCCTCATGCTCTTTTGTCATCTGTACGCGAGTGACATGATGGAAGTCATCGGACCAGACTGCGTTGCAGCCGTAACCACCCTGGTCGCGCGGAAGCACCAGCTTCCTTTCGTTTCGCGGATCTTCACAGATCACAAATGCGCCGACAGCCTGGGCTCGTTCGGCGATTTCCTGGACCAGGTGTTTCGGAGAATCGTCCGGGATAGCGTGAGTCGCATCGAGACGGAAACCGTCTATATGGAATTCGCTCACCCAATAGACGGGATTTTCCGTAAAATGATTCCGGACCGGTTCTGCGCCCGATTTGTCCAAATTAAATGCCGCACCCCATGGAGTATGATGGGCGGCATTGAAGTAGTCATCGGAATAAGCGCCCATGTAGTTTCCGTCGGGTCCGAGGTGGTTGTAGACCACATCCAGGATGACGGCGATACCGGCTGCATGCGCTGCGTTCACGAGTCTTCTGAGTTCATCCGGCTCCCCATAAGCGCGAGATGGTGCATAAAGTGACACGCAGTCATAACCCCAGTTCCGTCCGCCCGCAAAGTCTGCCACCGGCATCAGCTCGATCGCGTTGACTCCAACTTTTTTGAAATGATCCAATCGCGGAATAATCGCCTCGAACGTGCCTTCGGGCGTAAAGGTCCCAACATGGAGCTCATAAATCACCAATTCGCGCAGGGGCGGCGCTTTCCACTTGAGGTCTGTCCAGCGAAACGAGCGCCCGTCAACGATCTGCGAGGGGCCGTGGACGCCCTGCGGTTGAAACCGGGAGGCCACATCGGGAAAAACATTGCCGTCGAGCTGGTACTTATAGAGGGTGCCGGCCGAAGAAGCGGGGTCGGTCACGCTGTAATATCCACTCATTTCCTGCTTTAGTTGGAGTTCTCGGACCAAGTTGTCATTCTCCCCAATTATGACCACCGATACATATTTTTTCCCGGTTGCCCAGGTTCGAAAGGAAACGCCACTTCCGGTCAGTTCTGGGCCTTGAGAAAAAACTCTATTTTTCATCGTTCGTCGTGCCTGTGGTTTTTGTGGGGACCTTTGAGGGTGATTTCCCTTCCCTGGTTGTCCAGGAGGCTTCTCGCGCAAAACTTTCTTCCCCTCCACAAAGCTTCAACAAGCACAGACTTCTGTCGACCAATTCAACCTCATCACCGGCGGCAATCACATTCTGAGGTTTAACAAAGCCGCGCTCCTTATCAGTATCCAGAACCAACTCCCACCGGATTTCTTCGCGGCCCGGAAGAATGAAAGTGAGCGGTTCGTAGTGGGCGTTGCAAAGCAGCAGGAAAGTATCATCCCGGACCGCTTCTCCTTTGGAATCGCGAACATCAATGGTCGATCCGCTAATGAGCATGCCTACGCATTTCGCGAATCCATTCTGCCAATCCTGGTCGTTCATCTCGGCGCCGCTGGGGTTGAACCACATGATATCTTTCACGTCTGAGCCGCGGATCCTTCTTCCCATGAAATACTTTGGGCGTCGAAACACTGGGTGCCCTCTCCGGAAACGAATTAATCTTTTTGTAAACTCGAATAAATTCTTTGCGTCATCATCCCAATTCCAATTGAACCAGTTGAGCTCGTTATCTTGGCAATAGGTGTTGTTGTTTCCCTGCTGAGTTCGGGCGAACTCGTCGCCGCCGTTAAGCATCGGTACGCCTTGAGAGAGCAGGAGCGACGCGATGAAATTTCGACGCTGTCGCTTGCGGAGCCTATTGACCTGGCGGTCATCTGTCGGTCCTTCGGCACCACAATTCCAGGAGTTGTTATTATTATCACCGTCCCGATTTTCTTCTCCGTTTGCCTCGTTGTGTTTATCGTTGTAGGAGACCAGATCGTTAAGAGTGAATCCATCGTGCGCGGTCACAAAGTTGACGCTGGCGTATGGCCGCTTGCCCTGGTGCTGGTAGAGGTCGGGGCTACCAGTCAGGCGATAGGCGAACTCGCCCATTGTAGCGTCGTCTCCCTTCCAGTATCGACGAACGCAATCTCTGTATTTACCGTTCCATTCCGACCACGGAATTGGGAAGTTGCCGACCATGTAGCCACCCTCACCGACGTCCCATGGCTCGGCGATGAGCTTTACTTGTGACAAGACCGGATCCTGCAGCAGGATGTCGAAGAAGCCGGCGTCTCGGGTGACGAAATGTTCTTCGCGGCCGAGCGCAGAAGCGAGATCGAAGCGGAATCCGTCGACGTGCATCTCTGTTACCCAATAGCGCAGGCTATCCATAATGAGCTGCAGCACCCGCGGGTTTTGGGTGTTTGGCGTGTTGCCGCAACCCGTGTAGTCCATGTAAAAACGCCGGTCGTTCGCCACCAGACGGTAGTAGGCCGCGTTGTCTATCCCTTTGAACGACAGGGTCGGACCCAAGTGGTTTCCTTCGGCGGTGTGGTTGTAGACGACGTCGATAATCACCTCGAGACCGGCACGATGCAGGTCCCGTACCATCTCTTTGAAGTCAGTGACCTGCCCACCGTGAACCCCTTTGCTCGAATAGCTGCTCTCAGGCGCAAAGTATCCGATCGTATTGTAGCCCCAATAGTTCGTCAGTCCGCGATCCAACAGAATACTGTCATCCACGTGTTCGTGCACGGGCAAGAGTTCAATCGCTGTCACGCCCAGTTCTTTGAAATACTTGATCGCGGCCGGCGCGGCTAAAGCAGCGTATGTCCCTCGGATCTCTTCCGGGACTTTTTCCCAGAGCTTGCTGAAACCGGATACGTGGACTTCATAAACGATCGACTCATGCAAAGGAATTCGCGGTCGGTGGTCTCTGCCCCAGGAAAAGGCGGAGTCAATCACTACAGACTTGGGAACGTGCCAGGCGTTATCCCGGTAGTCTCGTTTAAGGTCCTCGTTGGGGTCGCCTAACGGATACCCGAACATCTCAGGTCCCCACCGGATCTTCCCGGCAATCGCTTTGGCGTACGGGTCGATCAGAACCTTTGAAGCATTAAATCGATGACCGTTATGTGGCTCGTACGGTCCATAGACCCGGTACCCGTACAACTGTCCGGGCCGGAGGTCCGGCATAAAGACATGCCAGACATGATCGGTACGCTCTGTCATGCGGACCCTGATAGCCTCATGGTCAGTTTCGATTTGATCAAACAAACAGAGGTCGACACCCGTGGCGTTTTCCGAATAAAGAGCGAAATTCACGCCATCGCCGGTCCAGGCCGCACCCAATGGGTAGGGTGCTCCGGTCCATACCCGCACTTTGTTCATACTGTCCTAACCCGTACTTCGGATCGTTCTGTTGTCGACCGCGAAGTGGCGGACGATTCCAGGTTTCCCGCCGGATTGTGACATAGGAGTTTCACCTGAACGTGGCGCCGGGCGGCCGCCCGATTGTAATCTTACAACAGGGACAATTTCCCTTTTTCCCATTTTTGCTACATTTCGCCTCCAGATTTAACGATGAAAAAGCGAGTTTTGATCATGTCAACCAGCGCCGGAACCGGGCACGTGCGCGCTGGCGAGGCATTAACTAAGGTTTTCGACGAACACCCCATGGTGGGTGAGGTACTGCACAGCGACGCGCTGGATTTCACAAACAAGGTGTTTCGAGATTTTTACTCCAAGCTCTACGCGCGCCTCGTGCAAACGGCTCCTGAATTTCTTGGGTGGTGGTACAAACAGAGCGACGAACCTTGGAAAACCGATGGCATGCGTCTAATGCTCGACCGGCTGAACACGGGACCCCTGGTCAAATTCATCCGGCGCTTCAACCCGCATATCACCGTCTGCACACATTTCATGCCCGCCGGCATTATTTCGCATTTGATAGCGAAGAACCTGCTAAATGCTCATCTATCGATCGTTGTCACCGACCTGGACTTTCATGCGATGTGGTTGTCGCGAGTTTTTCACCGCTACTTTGTGGCCATCGCGGAGACAAAGGTTCATCTCGAAGAGTTAGGCTTGCCCAAAGACAGGATCACCGTTTCCGGCATTCCGATCGATCCGGAGTTCGTCACGCCGATTGACCGGGTGGCAACTCGCTTTGACTACGGGCTCCACCCTACACGTCCGACCCTGTTGCTGTCGGCCGGAGCGCTGGGTGTTGGGCCGGCTGAGTTCGTCGTCGAACGGCTCAAGAATCTTCGATCGAAAGCGCAGACCATCGTCGTTTGCGGCCGGAGCGCCGAAACCAGGGACCGAGTTCTTCAAGTGGTGGGCCCAAATAACGATAACTTTAAAGTATTCGGATACACCAACCGGATGCCGGATCTGATGAAAATCTCTGATTTATTTATCGGAAAACCGGGTGGTTTAACCACGGCCGAGGCCTTGGCATGCGGCCTGCCGATGGTGATCGTCAGTCCGATCCCCGGCCAGGAAGAGCGCAATAGCGATCATCTTCTGGAAGACGGGGTCGCGGTGAAATGTAATGAAATGACAACGGTTCCCTACAAGATCGATAAGCTGCTCGATGACCCGATCCGAATCGAGCAGATGCGGTGCAAGGCCTTCGCTCTGAGCCGGCCGGATGCGGCCAGGACGATCGTCGAGACGCTCGTTGCCGATGAGGTGTCGGCTCTGGAAGTGTCGGACGATGAGGCGGAAGCGATCACGATTGCCGCAAGCAAGGAGCGTGACGGTAAAATCCGATAAAAATGAGCGATTTTCTTTGGGGCGTAGCAACTTCTGCCTATCAATCCGAGGGGGGATATAACGGTCCCGGTGAACCTCAGACTAACTGGGCGGCCACGGAGCGGAAGGGAGAAGTCGCGGATTCCGGCTCGGGTGCCGACTTCTGGAATCGATATCCGGAGGATTTTGCGCGTTGCCGAAACCTTGGCCTCAACGCATTCCGTCTCGGAATAGAATGGGGCCGGGTGCAACCAACCTACGTCGACGAGGCGGGTCCTCCTCCGCCGTTCGACTACAAGGCGCTTGATCACTACATCCAGATGCTGGTCGATTGTCTTCAAAATGGTCTCGAGCCGATTTTGACGCTCCACCACTTTGTGCATCCATCCTGGCTTGGAACGGACCCATGGCTCCAGCCTGAGATAGCCGCGCATTTCTGCCGATACGTTCGAGAGACGGTTCTTTATGTGAACCGTGCACTGACCGATCGTCACGGTTTCCCGCCGATCCGATACTATATTACGATCAATGAGCCGAATATGCTGGTCCTGAACACGTACTTCGGCACGCAGTTTCCCGGCCGGGGCAAAAAGACCCATGGTTTACGCACCCTGCTGGAGGCTTACCGCCACATCCTGATCACTCATGTTCGCAGCTATAACTTGATCCACCGGATCTGCGCCGAACAGGGCTGGCCGGAGCCAATGATCACGCTAAACAACTACTGTAGCGATCTTTACTGGTCGGATAAAATTCTACTCGACCTCCTCTCAGTGCGGGAACGTGGGATCCGGGTGGGCGAACTTCGCGACTATGTCTTCGACAAGATTCACCAGTTCGAGCAAGCCTTCGCCAGCGCCAGGATTCCGCTGAAAAAGGACATACCTTACTTCTTCGGAGATTATCTCAAGAGAATTAGTAACTGGCTAGGTTATAAAACGTTTATTCCGGAGTGTTTCGCCCCGCTCGTCGGAGAGCTCTACGCGGCCGAGAGAAAATCGGCTTTTGATTTTATCGGGCTCGATTACTACGATCCGTTTGCAGCCCACATGTTCCGGCATCCGGTTTGGTGGGACCACGAATTCAAAAACAAATCGCTGCGTAGCTGGCTCATGAATAGCGTGACCAGCAAATGGTGGGACTGGCGCGTCTTGCCCGATGGCATGCGCTTTTTCTGTGATTACTACAGCAAAGATTTCGAACATCGACCAGTGCTGATTGCGGAAAACGGTATGGCCCTGCGGCGCAGGGTCGATAACAAAAATACTTTGCGGCGCGACCGGATGACTCGCAGCCACTTCTTACGACTCCATGTCGAGGAGGTCCTGAACATCATCCGATCCGACATCCCTCTGATTGGCTATCTCCACTGGTCGTTGTTTGACAACTATGAATGGGGATCCTTTACACCCAGGTTCGGACTCTATTCGATTAACTACGCGAAAAGCAATGACCGGATTGTGGAAGACCATCTGGGCGACCGTCCGTCGATAACTTATGCGCAGTTGATCGAGATCTCTCGTGAGCGGATGCGAGAAGCGGCGGAACGCGAGATCATCGAACCTGGTTGAGTCTCGGATTTTGGTCGGTTCAGAAACCTTCCGTCGGTCGCAGGCGGTCGACTGCAAAGCTCACCAAACGTTTGCCGAGTACGAATTGGCGTCTGGAGTAATCAACTCGCCGTAGGTCGAGCCGACCGGATTCGATGAGAACTGCGCAAGTCCCAAAATAGGGCACGAACCCGCCCGTATTGATGATCACCCGAGGCGCAACCTTCCAGGCGCCCGGATAGTGCGTATGTCCGATAATGACGAACCGCGCCTGCGGCCGAAAAACACGGGCCAGGTTGGCCGCCCGTCCCGGGCTTTCCCACCAGGCTTTGACGATCATCAGCGGGCGGTGGGGTGGCCAGAGATGGCGAACGAACAATTTAAAACGGGGCGTGCGCCCTCGAGTCAGCGGTTCTTCGATCATCTGCAGTTCAATCGCCGTCCGTTTCGTGGCCAGAAGCCGCTTTTCAAAATCGGTATAGTCGTCAGGACCGAGTCCGTCTAGAATCTGTCGATGCTTTAGCCTGTAATGCTTTGCGTCTCGACTCCAAGGCGCAAGGTCCAGGAATAGAATATCACCGTGAGTCACTAGAATCGCGCCGCGTTCCAGGTCCAGGTGATTCGTGTTAGAGACCGTCGGGTCATGGTTCCCGTTTACGAAAAACGCTTTCCGGCCTGCGTGATGACAGATTCGAGCCAACTCAGCGGCGAGCTTTCGGCCCACCAGGCGGTCTTCCGTGGTGCGCATTTCCGCGGTATCACCGTTGAAAATCACCGAGCCGGGACCGTGCAAAAGAGGGCTTAGCTGGTCCGGATGCTCGATCCGCGAGGCACGGTGGCCAAGGTGCAAGTCCGATAGAATCAGGATCGGTTCCGTCGGAGTCAGGCTCATTATCTTTCTCCGATCGCAATGATCGTTAAGCCCGCGCTATAGACATTTAGCATAAAAATGTTCCACGAGTCTGAGCGACTTGGCATTCGGTAAGATCCCCGGCTCCATCTGATTCATTACATATGCAAAGGCTACCTCGTTTTCCGGATCGCAGAAACCCAGGCTGCCGCCGGAACCGGGTTGGCCGAATCCGCTCAGCGAGTCGCCAAAGGTCCTCCGAATCTTTTTACTTCCAATCAATGGATCTTTCATGAAACCGATACCAAATCCGGTTTCTATTCGGAGAATCGCGTCCTGACCCATGCACTGCATCGTGGCGATCCGATGAATCGTCTCGGACGAAAAGATCTCGTCCGAACAAAGAGTCTGGTAGAACCGCGCCAGCGCCGCAGCCGTTCCGATCCCGCCTAATGAAGGAAGAGCGTGCCGGCGTACTTTTGGATCATTCATAAGTGAAGGAGAAGGAAGGCCGGCGGGAGTCGAAAATGCCTTGCGAGTCAGCGAATCTTGTTCGGAAAGCGCCTCGTAGAAGGGATCCTCGGGACCAGGCGCCCGGGCCTTTCGCGGCGCAAAAATCGGGGCGACTTCGTTCGCAAGCGACTCAGGCACACCAATCCAGAGATCCAGCTTCAACGGTTGGCCGAAAATCAGCTGAAAGTAGGTACTTAGCGATGTTCCCTGGGTAATCCGGCGAACCAACTCGTCGGCCAGAAATCCATACGTCCTGGCATGATAGCCATGACTCTGACCGGGGTTCCAGAAGGGTTCTTGCCGGGCAAGCTGGTCGGCGACGGCGTCATGGTCCAAAATCGATACTGATGGATCCCGCAGAGCCGGCTGGCCGGCTTGATGCGTAAGGATGTGGAGAATAGTCGTATCCTTCTTACCGTTTTGTCCATACTCAGGCCATAGATCGACAACCTTGCGGTCCAACTCGACCCCGTGCTCGGACGCTGCATGGATAAGGCAAGCGGAGGCCAGTCCTTTCGTTGCCGACCAGATCAACACCGGGGTTTGTTTCGACCATGGTTCACGCCGTTGCCGATCGCGGTAGCCGTCGGCGAGATCCAATACCTGTTCGCCCCGCCACCAGATGCATACGGATGCGCCCAACTCGCCTAGTTGAATGAAGTTCTCTGCGAACAGATCGATCAATCCTTGGAGATCCATGTGTTCCTAGAGTTCATCTCTGATCCGTTGCAAATCAGGGTCGCATTTGGCCAGCTCTTGGAAGGACTTATCAAGGCGAAAACTGGCGCGCAGGTATACTTTTGCCTGCGGCAGATTACCTAAAACCGTCTCGTAACAGGCGAGGTTGTAATAGTAGACGGGTTCATCCAAAAGCACGGCAGGTCCGTCCAGGAGAGTCTGCTTCGCTTCCAGTGTCCTGCCAAGTTCATGAAGGCAGAACGCGGCATGAATGTACCCGGACGATTCGCCCGGATGCGCACTGCAACTCCTGAGGCAGAGCTGGAGGGCCTCCTGCCAATCTCGCTTCCGGAGAACGATCTCAATGCGCATTCGCAGGATTGCCAGGCGATCCTGGTGCTCCGGCTCAAGCTCATCCAATTGCGCTAACGCATCCTGAAGCATCCCGAGTTCTGCGTAACCCTCCACGACACGGATTTTCTGTTCGAAGGTCATTCGTAAGAAATCACCATCCAGTGTGCCAATGATCAACGAAATAAGCCAGCAGCGCTCACAAATCGGCAGGGTCACGCTCCCGCGTGACCGGAGCAATCCATTTCGCAACAGGCTCTAACTAGCGAGGCGGCGCCTCAGACCGGCGAGGCGTAGCCGGCAGTTTGATCGCGATGGGTGTAGAACAGCGGGGTTCAGCCGCCTCGCTAGAATCCTTGAAAGGCAAGACCAACGCGAAGTCGACGGAGAGACGCCGGAATTAAAACTTGACCTGTCTGCAACATCTTTTGCCTTTCAAGGATTCTAGCCAAGGGATGGCCTACACAACGCATGGGATAAGCGCCTTGACCCGGCGCCGGTATTCTTCGTATTCCGCACCGAAATGTGCG
>JAFAMB010000084.1 GCA_019233825.1 Verrucomicrobiota bacterium
ATAGGCCGCGAGCTCCTCTAAAAGCGCCAGGTTGCCCCGGCTTTGGTTTTGCAACCACATGCGGTATTAATTCGCCTTTCGGCGAGCTATCCCCCACTTTAAGGCAGATTGCTCACGTGTTACGCACCCGTTCGCCACTAGCTCAGCTTTGTATTGCTACAAAACTAAACTCGTTCGACTTGCATGTCTTATCCACGCCGCCAGCGTTCGTTCTGAGCCAGAATCAAACTCTCCGTAGAAAGTTTTATTTACGCCGGCCATCACTGAGACTGGCCACCGGCGCTAAAAATTCTGACCTAAGTCATTCCTTGCTGCTTTCTTCCGGCAGGTGCCGGATCAAGCCCAAGATTTGTCGGTCATTAAAATCGTACGATTCAAAAGAATCTGACGTATAACGCACAACACAATTTTTGCTGACATCACCATTCTGAAGTTCTTTTGAAACTCAGAACCAAACTTTCAATGAACCGGGCTCTCTTTGGCTTCAGGCGATAAAAAAACCCAACTTGAACTCCGGCTAAACTGCTTCTACTTCCTTCAATTCAACCGGGACAAAATTGAGCCAATTTGAAGTCCCCAAAACTATAAGAACCTTCCGACCTTTCGATCGGGCTTCTCTGTCATCGGCAGAGAGTTTTACCTTACCTGCTCGGCAGTCTCAGTCAACACCAATTTTGCAAATTTTCGTTAACCTCCCCACCGATCTTCCCGTTCTTTTCGACGGGAGGCAGAGATTAGCGATCTTTTCCAACGGCGCAACCGGATTTTTCAAAAAATTGCGACCTAATTCATCGTCTCGCATGTCCCGCCCTACCACACTACTCGAGGTTCTCAAACCAGCGAAAGGTCCCCGGCGCGGGAAGCCCGATCTGGTCCAGAATCCGGTGAACGATAGTGTCCACCACCTCCTCAACCGATCCCGGCTTGCTGTAGAATGACGGAACCGCAGGCAGAATGACTGCCCCCGCCTCAAGCAGCGTCGCACAGTTGCGCACGTGTATCAGGTTCCAGGGAGTCTCACGCGGCACCAGGATCAGTTTTCGCTTCTCCTTCAGAAAAACATCGGCGGCACGATGGATCAACGAATCGCTGGTCCCAGCGGCGATCCGTCCAAGCGTCCCCATGGTGCACGGGACGATGACCATACCATCGAAGAATGTGGATCCGCTCGCGAACGGTACGTTCATGCTGCGGTCGTTGTGCTCATGGACTCCAGCCGGAACCCGGAGTTCCCCTAGCTCGTCATGAATGACCTGCTTCGCAAACGGGCTGAGCACGAGGTGCAGCTCGTTCTGGATGCAATCGATCTGAGCCAACAAACGCTGCAGATAGATGGCCCCGCTGGCACCGGTACTGGCTACGACGAGTTTCATGGGAGTGTCAGTGCCAGTGCCAGTGTTAGTGCGTCCCTCACCATTCGGCTGCCGCCAAATTGAGCAAATACGTCCTATAGGTCAAATAGGTCCTATGGGTCATAGGATCGGTTCGACGAACGTCGAATGATGAGGGACGCACTGGCACTTCTTTCTCTCAGAGGAAGCCTCCGGTCGCCAGCCGTTGAGTCAAACCTTTGAAACGACTATAGGTTTCCTGGTACACGGTGGCTGTTTGCTGGTTCGGTTCGGCCCGGGAAGATTCGTCCGGCCTGACCACCGGCTCAAGTAGCTTCACCAGGTTTGCGGACTTGTTATTGACAAGATGATCGACCCAGGCAGCATGCATGGCGGCGCCCAACGCAGCGCCCTCAGCCGTTGCCAGGCAGACGACCGGAATCCGGAAAATATCCGCACAGATCCGGCGCCAGATCTGGCTTTTGCTACCGCCGCCGGTGAGCCGAATCTCAGAGGGTTTGATTCCCAATGAACGAAACCGGTTTAGGCCATAGGCTAATCCCAAGGTCACACCCTCCATCGTGGCTCTGGCCAGATTCGAGGGCGTCATATTGGTCGTAGTCAGGCCATGAAACACGCCGACACCATGCGGTAAATTCGGGGTGCGCTCGCCTGCAAGATAAGGAAGGAACGTGATCCCCGCCGCTCCGGCCGGGGCGCCGGCGGCAGCCGCGTTCAGTTGCGCAATGTCCCAGGTGAAGAGATTCCGCAGAGTTTCAGTAGCCACGGTCACGTTCATCGTGCAAACCAGCGGCAGCCATTTGTCAGTGCTATCACAAAAGGCCGCAATCTCACCCTGAGGATCGACGACCGGCTCGGTGGAATAGGCGTAGACCGTTCCGGAGGTTCCAAGACTGGCCGTGACTACCCCGGCGCGCACGTTTCCCGTGCCAATCGCGCCCATCATATTGTCGCCCCCGCCAGCAGAAACGATGGGACTGCTTTTTAAACCCCATTTGCTCCGCAGATTCTCCCGAAGCAAACCGACCGCCTGGCGAGAAGAACCGAGAGGAGGCAGCTTATCGCTCAGCGCTTCGTCGATAAACTCGATTATGGGTTCGCACCATTGGCGTGTTTTGACATCGAGCAACCCGGTCCCGGAGGCGTCACCGTATTCCATCCGTTTCTCGCCGGTCAGCCAGAAATTAATGTAGTCATGCGGCAACAGTATGCTGTCGACCGAACCAAAGTTTTCCGGTTCGTGCTGTTTAAGCCAGAGAATTTTCGGAGCGGTCCAGCCGGGCAACATCGTGTTCCCGATGAGCTTGATCAGTGCGGCCTCGCCGCCGAACTCGTCAATGATTTCTTTGCATTGTTCCGCCGTCGAAGTATCACACCAAAGTTTAGCCGGCCGGATCACTTGACTGGAAGAGTTCAGGACGACTAGGCCGTGCTGCTGGCCGCTGACTCCGATAGCGCGCACCTGATGTCTTCGGTCGCCAATCTGGGTGAGACAATCCTGAATGGTCCTGTCCACCGCGCCGATCCAAACCTTCGGATCTTGCTCCATGTGACCGTACGGCAGGCCGGAGATAAGACCGTAATTCTGTTGCGAGGTCGCGAGGAGCCCGCCCGTCTCGAGATCTATCACAATCGATTTGGTACTTTGCGTGCCGCTGTCAATGCCGATGTAGAGCATAGGAATTGGAAACTGTCACCTCCGCGGAATTTATTACGAGTTATTGGCTCGCGCGATCCATTTGTGCCAGTTTTCCAACCTATGGTTAAGAAACTCCTGCACACCCGGTATCGAGTATCCGACCTGGAGAAAACTGTGGCATTCTACAAGGACGTACTCGGTCTCAAAGAGACCCGCCGTTCGAAATCCCCGCGCGGTTCCGAACTCGTCTTCTTCAAAGCGCCAGGAAGCGAGGAAGAGATCGAAATCTGTAAATTCGATGGCAGCGGACCGGTCAACGTCGGTTCGGATATCACCCATCTCGCATTTGAGGTCGACGATCTTGATGCATTTGCGAAGGGGGCGGCCGCTAAAGGCTATCCCCTTTCTGATGGTCCTACCAAGACCGGCGACGGAAGCGTTATCGCTTTCGTGGATGCGCCTGAAGGCTACGAGGTCGAACTGATCCAGCACGGAA
>JAFAMB010000086.1 GCA_019233825.1 Verrucomicrobiota bacterium
ACGTCGTGGTTGGCCGGTAGGGTCGCGCGACCGGCGTTGCCGGCGTTGCCGGCGTATCGGCGTGTCGGCGTATCGGCTTATCGGCGTATCGAAAGTCCAACCTCGACAGAAGTAAACAGCATGCAAGCGGCAAGCAAGTGTCAGAGGTGCCTTGGTAATAACCAGCTTTCAAAAGAAGATCTGACTCGTGAGTTGACCCATCGAGACAAAATTAAAGAAGGTTTGATCGCAATCTTCACTGAAAGGCCTTCCCTACGGCTGATGCCGAATACGCCGACACGCCGACACGCCGGCAACGCCGGTCGCGCGACCCTACCGGCCAACCACGACGTAGTCCATCCCGGCCGCGGTGGCGGCTTCAAAACCGGCCGGACTATCCTCGAGCACCAGGCAGTCGGAAGGCGCTACGCCCATCCGCCGCGCGGCCTCGAGGAAAAGATCCGGGAACGGTTTCCCATGTTCAACCTGTTCACTCGTGACTATCACCGAAAAAAAGTCCTTGAATCCGATTGCCTCCAATGTCTTGGACACGACAGGCAGGATGCCTCCGGAGGCCACCGAGACCTTGGCAAACTCGGCGACCTGGCGGGCGAAATCGGCAACTTCCGGAATCGGCCGGATTGTTTCGATTCGTTGCACGTAGAGATGCTCCTTTTCGCAGGCAATCGTTTCGGGATCGAGTGAAGTACCGAAGCGCTCGTTCAAAAACTCGACTATCTTGCGGCTCGGCCATCCGCCGAGATTATAAAATAGTTCTTCCGGGATTTGGCCCCCATGCATCCGTACCGTGTCGGCCCAGGCGAGGTAATGAACTGGCATAGAGTCGGCCAGGGTGCCGTCGCAATCGAAGATATAGCCTGCGTATCCCTTTTCGGGCGGGGTAAAGACTGTCATAAGAGAGCCGGGGACAGTTGCACGCATTTGGAGACAGGAAAAGGGAGCCATTGCAGAATTTTTGTTGATTTTAGACGCTTTCCCGGGATGATCTCTATCCCTTGTTATGCGTCACACAATCTCGGTACTGGTTGAAAACAAGTTCGGCGTCCTGGCTCGAATAGCCGGCATGTTCAGTGGGCGAGGATTCAACATCGATAGTCTGAATGTTGCGCCGACCAATGACCCTTCTGCTTCCAGAATGACGATCGTAGTACGTGGAGATGACACAGTTCTCGAGCAAGTCACAAAACAGTTGAACAAGCTTGTTGACGTGATTGAAATCCAGGATTTCAGGGACGGAGATTATGTCGATCGTGAGTTGGTCATGCTCCGGGTTAACGCCGATTCCGAGAATCGATCGGAGGTTATGCAGATCTGCGATATTTTTCGGGCGAAAATAGTCGATGTTCAACCGAAGCGTCTCGCCATCGAAATTACTGGGAACGAAAGCAAGATCAGTAAGTTTTTAAGACTAATGGAAAACTTTGGCATCAGCGACTTGACGCGCACGGGCAAGGTCGCCATGGCCCGAGTCGAATGACCCCTGTAACAAAAAATCGGCAACAAGAGGTATACCCCGGAATCGCGATTTCCATTTCGGAAGTCTGGTTCAACTAAATTTATGGCAGCAAAAGTCTACACTGATAAGGACGCCGACCTCGCGAATCTCAACGGAAAAGTCTGTGCAGTGATCGGATTCGGATCACAAGGGCACGCGCATGCCCTCAATCTGAAAGACAGCGGGGTAGAAGTGGTGGTCGGCCTGTACAAAGGAAGTAAATCTGCCTCGGTTGCCCAGGAACATGGTTTTCCGGTGCTGGATGTCAGCGAGGCGGCACAAAAGGCCGATATCATCTTTTTCGCAACCCCTGACCTCAAGAGCGCGTCGATTTATGAAACCGAGGTGGCACCCCACCTCAAAAAAGGCAAAGCACTCCTGTTCAGCCATGGTTTTGCGATCCATTTCAAGACCATCGTACCGCCAACAGATGTGGACGTGATAATGGTGGCGCCGAAGGGTCCAGGACACATCGTGCGCCGCCAATACCTCGAAGGGAAAGGGGTGCCGGCGCTTATCGCGGTTTACCAAAACCCGTCCAAACAAGCGAAGAAGCTGGCATTGGCATGGGCGAAGGGAATTGGTGCGACTCGAGCCGGCGTGCTGGAAACTACATTCAAAGAAGAGACCGAGACGGACCTCTTCGGGGAACAGACTGTGCTTTGCGGCGGTTTAACCTCGCTGGTCCAAAACGGGTTCGAAACTCTCGTGGAAGCCGGTTACCAGCCGGAGATGGCCTATTTCGAGTGTTTGCACGAGTTGAAATTGATCGTTGACCTTATGTATGAGTCCGGCATTGCAGGCATGCGATTCTCCGTCTCCGAGACCGCCAAGTGGGGCGATGTTTCGGTTGGGCCGACGGTGATTGACAGCTCGGTCAAAAGGAAAATGCAGAAGGCCCTCAAGGATATCCAGAGCGGAAAATTCGCTAAGGGTTGGATCGCCGAATACGCTGCCGGTTTGCCAAAATACAAGAAACTACTGAAGGATGGCGAAAAGCACGCGATCGAGAAGACTGGTGAACGTTTGCGCGGACTGATGCCCTGGATACAGAAGAAGAATATCAAGGGCGCGCAGGCTGCTTATTAGAGCGCCAAGAACTGAAGAGCTCTTGCCCAGCTGTCCGGACTTCTCGGCGATGCCGGCGTTCTCGGCGTTTAACTTGCGGCGTTACTCAACGTAATGGGTGAGATTTGGGGGTGCCGTCACTCGTCTGGTTGCGGCTCTCCGCGTGGTCACGAAGTCTTGTAGTTCGGCGGCCAACCGGAACAACCGTTTGCTGCTGAGCTGTTCTTCCGCCCTTTCGAATTCGGCGTCGTGGATCTGCTGCTCGGAATATTCTTTCGTATTGCTTCTCGTCTCCTCGTTCATAGTCACTCCGCCTCCGCTCCTTTTGATGACTGCACCTCACTAACCCCTGAGAAATCAGCAATGTTTCTGCAGTATTTAAACGACTGTAGAGACAACTAATATTGCAGGTAAATGCGTTTGTAAATTGAGAAGTTTGATACGCCTTCCCGCGGCTCGGACAGCTGCCGTTGCGTGGTAGGCGCGTCCGGGTAGGGCGAGGCTCTAGAAATCCAGGTGATTCCAGTAGGTGACCTTGTCCTGATAGTTCGCGACGAATTTGACCGCACCATCCTGAGAGACGACGACCGCCAGACATTCCGAGTAATCGCGGCAGAGCCGATACGCCGCACGATGTCGCGTTCCGGCAGCCTCCATAGACTCAAGGACACAATCCTGCGCTTCGATATCGAGGGCGCGATAAACCATTTCGTCTTCAAAGCTGGGCACCTGAATCTCAACGCCAAATCCCAGAACGTTGAATTCGTGATCGAGCAGGAGGCAACCGTCGACCGCCGTGAGGTCAGAAAGCCACAGCGCGAGTTCCACAAACCGCTGACTGAATGTAAACGGGAACTCGTCAAACCATTCCAGGTACTCCTGCCAACCTACCGACGGTTTTTCCTTAGTCAGTGCAAATTGAACCAGCCGGCGCCGGACCTCAGCAAGAATAACAGCAAAGGGGGATGCGGTGCAGGTCTCTTGGATCCGATACTTTGCGCACAAGGGACCGCTCGGCTCCAGGAGTTTCCCCGTGAGGGTCCGCGGCACGAATACGGCCGTGCCGCCGTGCCGCGAATTCCGAATCTCGCGAATAACTCTCCTCATGAATGCAAAGCCGATTTTCTCGACGAGATCTTCCCGCACGATCACCGAATCGGGCGGGGTAGCCGAATTTTCGTCTGCAAAACCCGCGCGGATAGTTCGAAAGCGCTCATGTAGCCAGGTGGACCCGCACAGATCAAATCCGTGACCTTCGACCCGACCATTCAGCAGGGTAACCAGGCGTTCTGAACCGTTGTTAATCACGAGATTCCCTGGACCCCGGACATGGATGATCAGCCAATCGGGGATTGGGTGGTTGATGGAATCGATGGCCGCAGTGAGGTCTCTGGACAGGGCACCGGTGTGGATCATTCCGGAAATTTCGAAACCGCGTCGGGGGGACCGTTCGACCAGGATCATCGACCGATAAAATCCGGTGGCAGGTCCCAAGCGGCGGATTTCCTGCTCCGCAAATTTTCGGCGCTTCGCTAAGCGGACGAGATGAAATCCGATCCGGGCGAGGCTCGTGGGCTCAAGATCCTTCGGAGCCGACAATGCGATCCGGCATTCCACGGGCCGGCCCTCTTCGCGGAGGAGACTTGCCTGGTAGGCGACACTGAGGAAGGAGTGTAAACTCTCGATGGAATCGACGACCGTGTGCGTACCGTCCACCATACCCCAGAGCGACCAGATCTGTTCCGCAAGCTCGTGGGGATAGCAATGTGCGTTTAATTCGATGGGTGACACTTCGTAAAGTTTGGCCAAACAGTTGCTGTTTGCATCTCATTTCCTCAGCCCGCCACAATGTGGTCGTGGCTTCGGCTTTGCTGCGATTTTTGCGGGCTGGAGCTAGTGATTAACTCTCGCAACTGCGCAATCCTCCTCTGAAAGAGATCCATCGCTTTGTCAATCGGCTCGGGTGATTGCATATCCACCCCAGCGTCCCGGAGAGTTTCAATCGGGAACTTGGCTCCCCCGGATTTGAGGAATCCCAGGTAGGCCTGCACTTCGGCGGGACCGCCGGTCAGCACTCGGTCCGCGAGCGATATCGCCGCGGAGATTCCGGTCGCATACTTATAGACGTAAAACGCCGAGTAAAAGTGCGGGATTCTCAGGCACTCGATGCTGAGTTCGTCGTCTACGCTGAATCGCGGACCGAAGTAGGCGTCGAGAAGGTCGCGGTACACGTTTCGGAACACGTCGAGAGTCAGGGGTCCGCCGTTTTCCTCAATTTCATGCACAAGTTTCTCGAACTCGGCGAACATTGTCTGGCGAAATAGAACCTGCCGGATGTCCTCGATCTGGCGATCGATGAGGTACGCCCGCATCAAAGACTCCTGAGCACGTTCCAGAAGGTAGTGCGTAAGAAGTTCTTCATTTAATGTTGAAGCCACCTCGGCAAGAAAAATCGGATAGCCGTAGTTCTGGAAAAGCTGATGCTGCTGCGCAAACCAGGTATGCATGGAGTGTCCGGACTCGTGGGCAAGGGTGAACACATCGGAAAAGACGTCTGGTTTGTAGTTCATCAGAATGAAGGGGGGATTGCCGTAACTGGAGGATGAGAAGGCTCCGCTTCTTTTTCCTTTGGTCTCGTAGCGGTCGACCCAACGAGAGCGAAGTCCGTTTCTGAGAGTCTCGACGTATTCGGTGCCCAGAGGATGTAGCGCCTGGACGACGATTTCGATTGCTTCATCAAAACCGACATTGGTTTGGATCTTAGGGACCAGCGGCACAAACGTGTCATACTGATGGATGTCGGGCAGCTTGAGGACTTCGCGGCGGAGTTCGTAGTACTCGTGGAGCACCGGGAGGTTTTTCCGAACAGTGGCAATCAAGTTATCATATACAGCCACCGGGACGTTGTCCTCAAAGAGCGATGCTTCACGCGCGGACGGGTAGTTGCGGATCTTGGCGGAGAATACGTCAGCTCGGATTGAGGAAGTCAGCGCGGAGGCCAGGCTATACTTGTGATCACCAAACTCCTGATAGAATTGGTGAAACGCCCGATGACGCAGATCCCGGTCCTGTCTATGCAGAAAAGAGAGATAAGTGCTCTGAGAGAGCGCGACTTCCTGTCCCTCTTCATTGATTAGAACGCCAAACTTCATGTCGACATTCGTGAGCTGTGAAAATGTTTCCGAATGACCACGTAGCACCGGCGCACCGAGCGTTAAAAGCCGCTCCTCGGGTTCGGAGAGGGTGTGTGGCCTGAACCGGCGAAGCTTGCCGAGATAGATCCTCCAGTCGGTCAGCGCCGGGTCATCCAGGAAGCGTTGAAACTTGTCGTCACTGATCGCCTGGATCTCCGGATTGATGTACGAAGCGGCCTCATTGACCTTGGTGAGCAGGTTCGTCAATTCCGCGCGGCGAGACAGATTCTCATTGTTCGAACTGTCTTCAGAGTACTTAAGCGAGGAGTAATGTCCAAGCCGTTCCGCGATTTGATCGAGCCACTTTTCGAGCTCCAGACAATTCAACAATGTCTCAGGGGATTCTGCCAGACGGCCCTTGAACTCCGTGATCTTCAGGTAGCAGTTCTTGAGGTCAGCCAATGACTTTCGGTACTCCAGTTCGGTTTTGAAGATGTGGCTGAGGTCCCAGGTGTCAGCTTCGGGGATCTCGGAGCGGGCCGGAATCTGGCGAGTAGGTGTCATATCAGGAACGTCAACCAACCTCGGCGAACGTCAAATAGCCCGGTAGGGGCGTGCCGGCGAGTCGGCGTGCCGGCGAGTCGGCGTGTCGGCGTATCGGCGAGTCGGCGTGTCGGCGTGTCGGCGTGTCGCCGTATCGCCGTATCGGCGCACAACCGAAGATCCCGTTTCGGAGCCCTCGCGGATATCCTTTGTGCCGTTCTCCGACCTTCGCTGCCTTCGTGTGGATCTGTTATACGCCGACACGCCCATACGCCGACACGCCCATACGCCGACACGCCCATACGCCGACACGCCGACACGCCGATACGCTTTTCCCGCAAAGATCGCGGGCGGGACGCCCGTGCACGTTGTTCAGGCTCGCGGGTGTGCCTGGTCGTATGCCTTTTTCAAACGCTCCATGGTGACGTGGGTATAGATCTGTGTCGTCGAAAGATTCGCGTGACCGAGTAGTGTCTGTACGCTTCGCAAATCGGCCCCGTTATCCAGGAGGTGCGTAGCAAAACTATGACGCAGTTTGTGTGGACTTACGCGAAGCTGAATTGAAGTCTCAGAAACATGCTTCCTTAGCATGAGCCAAATCGATCGCGGGGACATTCGCTTCCTCAACTTGCTGATAAATAGTGGGCCGGATTGGACGCCCGCTTCAAGCCGATATTGCTGAATGGCTTTCAGCGCCAGCTGTCCCACGGGCACGATTCGTTCCTTCCGACCTTTGCCAATGACGCGGACAGTTTCGCTGAACGTATCGAGGTCGGCGACATTCAGCGCAGCTAACTCGCTCAATCGAAGCCCGCTGCTGTAGAACAACTCCATCATCGCCGCGTCGCGCGCCGCCGCCCAGGCGGGAGCCTGAGGCTGGCGCTCGGTCTTCTTGGGCACAGTCAATAGCTCGTCCACCTGCCCGACCGAAAGAACCACCGGAAGTCTCTTTTCCATTTTGGGCAGTTGCACTTCCCTTAGCGGGTTGTCTCGAAATCCTTCTCGTTCGACGAGGTATTTATAGAAACTGCGGAGTGCTGCAAAAGTGAGTCGAACATACGACCTGGCCATGCCCGATTTCATGCAGTCCAGCAAAAAGCCCCGGAATTGTTGCGCCGTATAGCCATTCCAAGACGGTTTGTCGCCGGCGAAGTGCCGGAATTTTTCCAAGGCGTGCCGATAAGCGACGACTGTCCTGGGAGAAGCATTGCGTTCGACCTCAAGATACCGAATGTAGCGTTCGAAGAGCCGGTCCTTTTTTTTCTGATAAGACATTCAGGAGGTGCGGAGATGGGAGTTCAGGAGTCAGGAGTTCAGGAGTTCAGGAGCAGGAGTTGCAGGAGTTCAGGAGTTCAGGGGGACCGTCGCGAGGAAAAAAAACTGCCGGATAGTTCGAAGCGAATCAAACTCTATGCAGTGCAGGACGGAAAAAAAAAGAGCCACCACCTTGGGCCAGAAGCGTGTTTTTTCATTCTGCAACTCCTGAACTCCTGACCTTCTGATTTCCAGCCAGAAAGCCCAGGAACAGCCGGTGATGTTCTTGTTCCTCGGATAATATGTCGATCACCATGTCCTGCGTGAGGTAATCGAGTCCGTCTGTCAGGTTGATGATCTTTTGGTACTGAGAGATCGCGACTTCCTCGGTTCTGATGACTCCCTGGATAACCGCCGTCACATCTTCACTATCCAACGGAGGTTGCAGCAGTTTCTGATCCCGCGGCAGCTCCAGGGAGCCCGGGACGCGACCGCCCAAAACCCTGATTCGTTTCGCAAGGCGACGCGCGTGCTTCAGCTTGAGCGCGATCTCTGCTTCGAGCGATTTCTTGACTTTCTCAGCGTTGACTCCGTTCAGATCGATGGAGTTTGCGAGGTAATTCTGTATCGTCTCCAGCTCTATCGCATAGGATTTTTTTAACTCGGTCACTATTTCTTTCGCCTTATCCACACGAAAGGCCCCGAGATGCAGTTAGCCGTTGCACCAGTCGGGAGCCGCAGCTTAATGCGTCGCCCCCATGGGAATGCCTAAATGCTCCGGCTGCGCGGTAGCGCCAACGTCTCCAAACCGAGCTGTGTCTCGCCGCAAGACCAGAGTCGCAGATCTGGTTTCGACGCCGTCCGGGGAAACGGCGACGATCGGGACTTCGAACTCGTTGTCTGGGAATTTGAAATGGTACCGGAAAGTGCCATCCGGTTGGAGCTGAACGGGTCTGCCGGCGATGGTGACTTTTGCCTGCGGATCTGTGCCGCCATAGAAGATCACCTCTGCGTTCACATGCATGAAGAACTTGCGCTCTGGTTGGCTAAAAGGCTGCGCACTCCAGCTGGCTCCGAATCCGCTGAAGAGACTGCTTTCGGAAACCAACTGGCTCCAACTTGAAAGGCCGAACTCCAAACCGCTCCAGCTTAGATTCCAGGCCGACAATTGCTCGGAGCCGAACGAGAACGAACTGACCGCAAGCGAACCGAAAGCGGTTTCCCAGCTGGAAGTGATCGCGCCCAGGCCAGCCTGCCAACTCGCGAGGGTTTCGCTGCTGAGGCTGTATGAGCTCAACGCGGTTTCCCAACTTGAGGTGACCTCGCTGAGACCGGCCTGCCAACTCGCCAGCACTTCACTGCTGAGAGCATACGAACTCAATGCGGATTCCCACTTCGCGAAAATCTCACTGACGCCAACCTGCCAGCTGGCGAGCGTTTCGCTGCTTAGGCCGTACGAGCTGATCACCTGTGCAAAGCTGCCGGTGACCTCGCTGAGACCGGCCTGCCAACTCGCCAGCACTTCGCTGCCGAGGCCCAGCGAACTGATGGCCTGTGCAAAGCTGCCGGTGATCTCGCTGAGACCAGCTTGCCAACTTGCCAGGACTTCGCTGCTTAGACCGAGCGAGCTTACCGCCTGTTCCCATTTCGAAACGATCTCGCGAACCCCGGCCTGCCAGCTCGCGAGGGTCTCGCTGGCGCCCGCCAGAACTTCTGACGAGATGCCTCCGACTTCAGAGGATAAGCCGCCAAGTTGTGAGGAAACACCGCCGAGGCTGCTCAGGCTGCTCACCCCGCCCAGGCTGCTCACGCCACCGCTCGAAAGTTCCTGCCGAAGAAATTCACGGATCGAGCCGCTGAACAAGCTCGATTGTGCCGGCGCCAACAAAGAGGCCAAACGACCTTTAGCGAGAAGTTCACTCGCAGATTCGGAGTCCAGCTTACCACCGAGTTCGCCATGCAGAAATTCGAGTACTTCCTGCGAGCTCATCGAGAAGAGTCGATCGAGAAAATCTTTCCCCAACAGCGTTTCTAAAGTCTTAACCTGTTCAGCTCCCCAACTCGATGCACCCCCCGGACCGCTCAGCGCCCGCT
Source organism: Verrucomicrobiota bacterium (assembly GCA_019233825.1). GTDB lineage: Bacteria > Verrucomicrobiota > Verrucomicrobiia > Chthoniobacterales > JAFAMB01 > JAFAMB01. The sequence goes on from JAFAMB010000086.1 coordinate 9,589, forward strand.
GCTGCAACCGCGCTAAGGCTTCCGTCAAAGGCTGGCCGCCGGCTTGCGCAGCTGAGAGCACCTCGAGAAGAAAATTGAAGCTCAAATGGAATGGTACGGTGGCGAACTGAGTATCCCAGTTGAGGCTGACCGATTCAGGAGGCGTGCTGGCCGGTCCGGCCTCGGTCACGCTTGTCCAGGTACCTTTCTCGTCCCGGTGGCCAAAAACAACGCTGTACGCTGTTCCGGCATATTGAACCGGGATATACCAATTACGCGCAATCTCGTTGATCTCGATTGTCGATTCGAGCTCGTCGTTTCGATAAACCTGGAGAAACAGTTTGCGCGGCGCGGGAAATTTTGAGTAATCCAAATCCCAATAAGTGAAAAGCCAATGCGGGTCTCGCGCGATGACAAACATCTCGCCATACCCGGAAGGCAATGCGCCTAAATCCTCAAACTTCAGCTTTTCAGTCGGTCCGCCAAGAGCGTGACCTTCGGATCCTTGTTCCTTGCTTTCTTCTGACAAGATTGGAGTGGATGCTATTCGAAAACCATTCTGTTTTTCCGCCGATTCTTTGCTCATTTTCAAAACCCTCAGACTTTCCAGGGGCCTCGCAACCGCCTATGGTGGGCGAATTCTGACGAAATGCAAATGGTATTTGAGGGTCAGTGCAAGTGAAAACGCCGAGAGCGCCGAAAACGCGCGAGAACGCCGAAAACCTAGGGGAACGGTTGAATGGCAGGCGCCAAATAATTAATGGCTAAGAGTAACAGCTCTGTGCTTTTTGTTTGGCATTGCCGGCCCCTTGCGTTCTCGGCGCTCTCGGCGTTTTCACCGACACTGGCACTCCTATCGTTCCGTTCCCGATTTGCCAACCGCTTCGCTGATCGACGACTCCGTCGCAAGTAAACCTGAAAGATAGCCATTTCGGGGCGGTAACGAGGCGGAACGCTCTATGTTTTCCGGCCTCTCGAGGCGCGAAAAAATTGCAAAGGCGATGCGGGATCGGGGTACACTCTTTTCACCGTAGCCCAGAGGTTTGTTGCTCGACCAGAATCGGATCATTTCGACGCCATTTTGCTGCTCTCGGCCGAGGTAAATCACAGAGTGGCCATGCTCTCGCCTACCGACTGCTTTGGTCCAAAAGATCTTCATGAAATCACCCGGTCTGGCTGCTTCGAAGGAGGTGAAATTAGGACCGAGCCCCAACTCGGTAAAGAGACAGGCTGTGCCCGGGCCATTCGCATTCCAGCGGCCCCAGACGCCGACGCCGTCCGGTTGCCCTTTGATCGCCAGTGTTTCGGCCAACCCGCCTGCGAGCGACGATTCAGGGACCATCAACTGAATTGCCCGAATGAAGACAAGATAAGTAGCCCCGGAGCAATAGGTGGTCCTGGCGGCAAATGGGTTCACCTGAAGTCTCCCTCCTGTGACCTGAACGGCAAACTGGAGGTCGCGCGTGGCGGCGTCGGTCGCGAGGTAACCGCCCCCGACCGGCATCGAATGGAGAAGCGAGAGAATAACATGGTTCGGGTCGCCGGGGAGAGGTACGTTCTGGGCGCAGGCTGGCGAGAAGACTAGCAGCAGGAGGCCGAAAGAAGACACACGGATCATAAAAACAGGTCCAGCCATTTGCGCGCGCGTTCGATGCGTCGAATGAAATCGGATGCTCCGTTCCGTGTGACGATCGACTTCTTTTCGGGGCTTTGGTTCCATCGCCATACCTCTGCTATGTTGGATTAGGAAACGCTACTGGCAACAACCATCTGAAGCGTGCGCTCATGATTGAAGACGAGGCAAAGACCGGGACCTACCTTCGCAAGGGTCTCCAGGAAAACGGCTGTGCACCCTCGCTTGTTACCAATCCATTTTTGGTTGCAGTTTTCCCAACCCCGGAGTAGTGTTCGGTTGAACATCTATGGCTGAACTTACCGCGCGGCAGCAGGAAGTCCTCGATTTCATTCGCCAGCAACAACGAAAAACAGGGTTTTCTCCTTCCAGTCGTGAAATTCAGGCTCACTTTGGGTTTCAGAGTCAAACCGCGGCGATGAATCATCTCAGAGCCTTGGAGAAAAAAGGTGTCATCAAACGGACACCGGGGAAGGCTCGTTCGACAGTCGATCCTCATTTCCGTTTTCTAGAGGGTCTTCACTCGATCCGGATTCTGGGCCAGATTCCGGCAGGTATGCCAATCGATGCCTCGGAACTATCGGGCGCCAGCCTGGCGGTCGATTTGGCAGCCTTCGGGGTACAGGGTCAGGCGGAAGTCTTCGCCGTCAAGGTTCGCGGAGATTCGATGATTGGCGCTCAAATCGCCGATGGCGACACGGTTATTCTGCAGAAGCGTCTGCCGAAGAATGGTGACATCGTAGCGGCGTTGATTGATGGGGAATCGACGCTGAAGCGCTATCTGCTCGACCATGGGGAGCCTTTTCTTCGAGCTGAGAATCCGTCCTATCCGGATCTTCTCCCGGCTGCCGAGCTCACGATCCAGGGAGTGATGATTGGCCTGCTCCGGAGAGTGGGTTAGGGGAGTGCCGGCACGCCGGTGCCAGTGTAGCGCCAGGGTGAGTGTCAGTGCAGGCTACTATTACTCTGTTAAGTAGTGGCGTCGATTTTCTCAGGGAACGTGGCGTGGCAGTAGGGACAATGTCCGGTCGATCGCAGCAGCCAAGGCCGGATCGATTTCCGGATCTTCTCCAACGTCAGACCAGAAGTTTTTTTTGCCTTAGATAGATAAAGGCTGTTGCGAAAAGGGGTTATTCCTCGTGCTCGTGCTCGTCGTCGTGCTCGTGCTCGATGTGTTCGGCTTGTGGGGCGAAAAGGGAATCCGCTCCGTAATGATTTTGTTCGACCGCTCTGATGGCGAGACATCTGCGTTCTCGAGCACGAGCACGAGCACGAGCACGAAAGGACAGCCTAGCCTATTTCGCAACGGGCACTAGTCTAGCTAGCCTGGCGACCAATTCCCTGACGACGACGAGAACACGAATAACGGTCGATGTGCTTGTTGTTCTGGTTTGGGAGCGCGCCTGCAGCGCTGTATCGCGGGGCGATCAATCCCGACTAGCGCGTTGCGCTAGCGAGAAGCCTCGTGTCGGCGTATCGGCGTGTCGGCGTAAAACATGCGCGCATGTAGCGAGTTATGAGGATACGCGCGTAGCGCGCGGGAGCGCGTCGCTACCGACCCGCAGTCCGAGCCGGGGAGCAAGCGTTGCGTCCAACTTCGCGGCGAACAAGGCGAGAAAACAGGCGGCGAAGAAAGGCTCGAACGGGAACGTGGAACCATACGGCACCCGGGTGTTCGGGTTTGGCATGTTGGTCCAAATAAATGGGAGCACCTGGATGAAAGAGAAAAGCAACAGCAACCGGAATTCGGGTGGGCCATATTTAAGGGCTGTCCAAATCCCGGCAATACTCAAGAGGAACAGGAACGGCAGTTTCTCCGCTCCAATGGGGAGCACTATGCAGACGTTGCTGAAGCCGTATATCAGCCGGTAAAGAACGTCCGGAAAATTATGGGTCGCCGCGTAGTCATGCCAGGAAAAGCTCGGGGCCCGTTCGCCGAAATCGTGAGCCAGATGGTAGGTATCCACCCATAAAAAGTTAGTTAAATAACCCGTGTACAGCGGATCCCTGAAATAGTATAGCCTTGGCAGCCAGGATGGGGTGGTGATAACAACTAGCAGCAGCACCGCGATCAGATAGTTAGGAAGCAGTCGAAGCACTTTTCTGGGAAAAAGCGGCTGCTCTTCTGCAGATCTTGGCGGCATCAGGATGTCGGCCAGAAATAATATAGAAAAATAGGCGGCAGCATCAAAGATGGCGCTCGGGCGTGTGAGGTAGGCCAACCCGATAAAAGCGGAACCAAGCAAAAGCCAGCCAGCCTTCCGCTCTTGCAAGTATTGCAGAAAAGCGATGATCATCCATACGAGGAACAGAACATAAAGCGGTTCGGTTAGGAGCCTTTCACCTGCTAGCCGCCACATAAAGCGATTGGCAGCAACGCAGAATGCCGAGATCGCCGCTACGGATGGACTTCGAAAAAAGCGAAGCACGCCATAGTAAACCGACCCGATCACGAGTGTCATCGCGACCACATTTACCGCTCCCAAATAAAACAGATTCCCGTTTCCCAGCTCGCTCGCGACCGCCAAAGCGAATGGGTAAAGCGGTTGGCGGTGAGGCACATCGCGAATGTAATCCATGGAAAAATTGCCTTTTAGAAAACGTTGTGCGAAGGCCAGGTATTGACGTGAATCCGTCGACACCAATGTTTCTTTGCCCTGTGCAGCATGGAGGTCCATTGCCCAGATGTTCATGACCAGATAGACAGAGGTCACAACAAAGTAGACTGCCATGAGTAGGCCGATAAAGCGGAACTGGCCAAGATCGCTTTTCTGTTGGCCTTGGCGGGCATTCGTCAGTTCGGACGCCATATCATTCGAGTCACCGCAACCGGGATCAGGAAATGAGAAACCCGAAACGCTTCACCTCATTGCACTGGATGCAACCGCGGCGACTCAGCCGCTCGCGCCATCACCAACCGGTAGGCGGCCAGTACGCGGTCCTGGAAATGCCTCCAGGTGAACTGTTCCAGGACCCGTTTACGTCCAGCTGCGCCATACTTGCGAACCAACTCTGGGTGATCATATAAGAACTGAATCGCGGATGCCAGAGCGTCAGCGTCGTTGGGCGGAACGACGAGTCCGTTCACTCCGTCCACCACTACGTCGCCGGCTTCCCGCGTTGTGATCTGCGCGAGAGCACAGGCCGCAGCTTCGTAGGTTGTTTTCGCGCTCCCTTCGAGAGAGGAGGGAAAGAGGTGAACAGAACCTGCCCGAAAAACATTCTCGATATCCGTCCTGAAACCGAGCACCTTGACATTGGGCGGCAAGTCTACCAGATACGGCTTGATTTCTTCGTGGGGGTAACCGGCGAGCCAGAGTTCAGCCTTTGGCAGTTTAAGCTTCTTCCACGCCTCAACCAGGATATGCACGCCCTTTCGCTTGATCAAAGCGCCCACAAAAACCGCGCGAAAGAGCGGTGGCGGTGGGCCGGGTTGAAAACGGTTCACATCGACTCCTTGCGGCATGCTGTACAGCTTTTCGTTTGGAAATCCTAGTACCCGAAACGAGTCTGCTGCCTTCTCTGACTCTACCAGAAGCAGGTCTGCCAATTCGTACTCTTCTAAGGATTCCTGCCGGCGGATTAATAAGCGATTTAGCCAACGTTGGGGAATGGGAGCCTTTTCCATCGCGATCTCGTGTTGCGTTTTCGGTGGGAGCACTTTTCCTAGCTGCCGATGCCAGGTCGGAATCTCCAGAATGGATGGAATCCCGAGTGATTTTGCCACTCGCAAGCCGCATAACGCCGAGCCGGACCAGACGTGGAAGAGATCAAAGCGGCCCGTCTTTAGAAACTGCGCGGCCACCCGATCGACAGCACGTTTCTTGGCTGCGTAATAATATTTCCGATCCAGATTCGATAAGAGCCGTACCGGGTGGAATCGCAGAGTTTTCATTTTGCGCCGATCGATATCCGGAGCTTGGACGCCATACGATATCGCCTTGCCCAAAAAGGGTTGGATACCCCGAATAGTTTCGTGGGCCACAAGGTCCAAACCAACCCCGCCGATTCGCGCCGAGATCGCATAAAGGACGCTTTTTGGTAAATTTTCTTGAGACATTGAAAAACGCACTTATGGAAAACCATAAGCTCTAACTCGGCAAATGGAAGTTTGCTCACGCGGCTAGCCCGCAATGAGCTCGTCGATTCTCCCAGCGCGTAATTTTTGCGGGCTAGCTGAACTGCTTTTTCGCTAACCCGCGCGGTGCTGGATATTCGCGCTAAGCTCCGACTCGACTCGCTCGATCACGGCTGCTGCGCTCACCTGAGCCATGCATGCGTGGCCATGCGGGCATTGCGACAGTCGCCGGAAATTGCATGGCGAACAAGCCAAGTCGGCGCGCACCACGGCGCGTGGGCGACGATACGGACCGATCTGAACCGGATTCGTCGGGCCGAATACGCTCACTACCGGACGCTCCAGGGCAATGGCGAGATGCATCGCGCCGGAATCGTTGGTCACGCAAACGGCGGCTTGCTTCACAAGGGCAGCGAGTTCGGCTGCAGTGGTGCGACCGGAATAATCGATCGCGCCACCGCAAAGTTTTGCGATCTGCTCGCAGGGCAGCCGATCGCGTTTGCTGCCCAAGACCAATACGCCGAACCCCTGTGTTTTGAGCCATCGGCCGACTGCCGCAAACCGCTCCGGATGCCAGTGTTTCGTCTCCCAAGTCGTTCCGGGAACCAGTGCGACGAATCGGTGTAGCGCATTGTGTTCGAGGAACCGTTGCGCGGCCTCCTCAATCTCGGCGGACAAATAAATTCGGGAATCGATGGGGGAGTCATCCAAGCCGAATATCGGAATGAGCCACAGGTAGCGATCGATTGCGTGGACGTCGAGCGTAGGAATAGGGATGTGATGTGAGTAAGCAACCCAGGATCCTTCCCGTGCGCCCGTCCATCCGTGTCTGGGAATATTCCTCAACGCGTGATGCTCTGCCGTCGATCGCGTCCGGCGGACAGGCCGGCCAAAGCCAACGCGCACAGGCGCACCGGTTGCAAGCGTTATGAGCGCCGAGCGCATTTGACCGTGCAAATCGATTACCAGGTCATAGTTGGCTTCGCGGAGCTGCCCGAGCAGCCGCAGCGGTTCCGTTGTCGCCGTCCAATCGCGGCCAAGTTGACCAAACTTTTGCCGGTTAAATAGCACAATGCCTGACAGGTCAGGGTGATCTCGCACCAAACCGGCATTCTCGGGCGTTATGAGCCAGTCGATCCGGGCAGAGGGAAAACGGACGCGCAGTTTCGGTAATACAGGGATCGTGTGCACGACGTCCCCCAGCGCGGACGGCTTGATCAGCAGGATGCGGGAGAAATTCTGGGAACTAAGCGATTCAGTTTTCAAATAGGCACAGGTCGGATTCTATAGCGAAGGAGCCATACTTATGCGCCACGAGCTAAAAACCGCCCAAAGATTTTTTTCGTCATGGCGGAGAAACGGTGCCGGCTCTGCTCACGGCGTACCACCTGCTCGTCGGTGACCCAATTGAGCTGAATGACGCGTCGTTCGCCGGCAAAGGGCTTGTGGCCATGCCAAGAGTTGTCACTTCGTTTGAATGCAAGCAGGGTTCCCGCTATCGGGGGCAGCTCGACCACGAGATCGTCCAGAGTGTTCTCCGATCGCAGCAATCGCAACCGTCCCCCGTCGCTTTCCCACTTCGAGTTAAGGTAAATCAGCACCGTTATGAGTTTCGTCTTTGAGTCGGTGTGGACCTTTCCGTCCCTCTCGGAGCACCGACCGCGCACGGTGACCATGCTCGGTCGGCCTGTCAGATCGATCGAAAATTTGCGCTCGACCGCTGCACGTAACTCGCGACCATTAAGATCGTCGATAAATTCTTTGAACTTTGGTCCGAATGTCAGTTCGCTGAGAGGGAAACTGCCGGCCCTGGTTATTTTCGGGTAATCGTCACTGATCGCCTCGCGCGCCTGCGGCTTCACAAACTCCGGTACGATGAGATACTCGAATGGCTCTTGCACTAACGGCGTTTGTTCGAACCGTTCGAGATCCAGTGTCTTCACGCGCCGGGTTCCTTTTTCAATCGAATTTTGAGCTGCGTGACCTGCGCTAGGCTTGATCATGTTGAAATGCCCAATTCATCAATGACTTTAGGCGCAAGTTCGGGAATTGGAAAAACCAATTTGCGGGTTGACTTGACGAAGATCGTGTTGCCATCGTCGCTGGGCGTATGAAAATTTTCGCGCTGCTCCTGGTGGTGTATTTGGCAACCACGGCGATGGCACAAGAAGAGAATGTGTTTGGCTATCGTGACGTGGTGCAGATCGCCGAGGCCCTTTCCAAGCAGCCTTTTGCGCCGCAAAACCAGGAGCTTTCGCCTGATCTTCAGAACTTGGATTATGATCTTTATCGCCGGATCCGCTTTCTCCCGGAACGCTCTGTCTGGCGAAACCTGCCGTATTGCCTCGGTTTTTTCCATCCTGGCTATTACTACAAGCGGCGTGTGCTCTTTCGAGAGATTGAAAAGGACCGTCTTCGCGATATTCCGTTTTCTCCGGATTACTTTTACTACGATCATCCGCTTATTTTTAGCGGGCATGAGAGCTTTGTTGGCTTCAAGGCTTTCGTTCCGTCGAGCCAGCCTGGGATTCAGGATGAGTTTATGTCATGCCTTGGAGCGAGCTACTTTCGCGCGATCGCCAAAGGCTTGCACTGGGGACTCTCCTGTCGAGGACTCGCCGTCAACGCAGGTCTCGGCAGGCCAGAAGAATTTCCGGATTTTCGGGAGTTTTGGATGCAGAAGCCGAACCCGGCGGATGATTTTCTGAGGTTCTACACGCTCCTCGACAGCGAAAGCGTAACGGGCGGTTATGAGTTCGTTGTCCGATACGATGTGATTACTACAATGGATATCAAGGCGACGCTCTTTGTCCGGAAAAAACCGGAGGTACTCGTCCTGGCACCGCTTACCAGCATGTTCTATTTCGGTGGCAATACGGTGAATAAACCGACGCTCAAACCCGACTATCAACCTACGGGTAAAACTGAATTCACAATGAACAAGACAGACTTTCACCGGCGCGAATTTCGCCCGCAAGTGCATGATTCTGACGGGCTTTTGCTTGACACGACTTCGGGCGAAAAACTGTGGGCGCCATTGAGCAACCCAAGGTCGGTCAGTGTTCGTCGGTTCTCAAACGTATTGTCTTACTCCTTCGTGCAACGGGATCGGAATCTGAATGACTACCTGGATCGGGAAGCAGAATACCATATGCGGCCGAGTGTGACGGTGATTCCGAAAAGTGACTTCGGGCCGGGGTTTGTCCGGCTTCTTGAGCTTCCAAGCAGCGATGAATACTCGGACAACATCGTGGCCGGTTGGGAACCTCGGAACCCGCCGGCTCCTGGCACGAGTTTCGAATTTGCCTACCAGCTCAAATGGAGGGGGGACGAACCGGACACGACGCAGTTTCGAGTGCTTTCGACCACCGTGCGGCCAAGTCCGGGTTCCAACGAAACGCGTTTCGCGATCGAATATGGAAAACCGGAAAACGGTGAAACGATTCCGGTGGCCGAGCTGCGTCCGTACATCCTGGTGGGTCAAGGTGCCCAGGTTAAAGATGTCCAATTCACTCCGACGGATAGAGGTTGGCTGATTGGTTTTACAATTTTCAATCCCAATTCTTCCCAGCCTTTGGATCTCAGCTGTGTTATATTACGCCGCGATACATTTTGCTCTGAGAAATGGCAATATCTCCTGAATATTTAGGGCTGCTGCGGGTTGGAACCAGATCTTCGCCCGAATGGACCGAGGCGTGGGACCGCATCAATGATTATCTGGATGCTTTGAAAACGCCGGATAGTCTTGATCGGGATCTCATTCTGCTTTCGAGTTTTGAACGTGCGATTGCCCGTAAACGGCGGGAGCCGTTTGCGCCGGCTACCGAACTTGTGTTCGAAGAGGTTCAGAAAACGCTGGACCACGCCCTGAGACACTTGGTTGATCAAAGTGTCCCGGAAGATCGCCGCCCGGTCGAGCAGCGGGTAAGGCTGTATCTGACCGAGAGTGTTGATGGGAGTCTGCTCGGCCGCACCGAGGAATTGTCAGAGGAAGTTCTTCAAGCCTTACGCGAGGTCAAGCTCCAGGCCGCGCCGAACCTGCAAGCGGCGAGCGTAACACCTCGCCCGCTGGAATTGTCCAGGGCTGGCAAGAGTGTGGTCAATCTCGCGCAGTGGCTTTCCCCGATCGGCGCAAATCCCATCATGGGCTGGGTGATCGGGCTGGCTATTCTTGGGCTGCTTGTTTTCGCGAGCCTTTACAGATAGCGATTTTTCGACAACCATTGAGGGGGTGTCGCGCGAACTGGGGGCGGCGGTAAGGTAAACAGGACCGCAGAGGGGACGGTGGATTTTTTGTCAGGATTATGAGTGGCAACGACAGGTCAAGGAAACTTGTTGAGCTGATTGGTTCGGCGACTTTTGAAGAGGCATTTCAAAGAAAAGTCCGCCAGCGACGCTGGGGGGTTGCTCTGGTTACGCTAGGGATTTCTCTGCTTGGCTTGTGGCTGATGTTCGACATTGTGGGCGCCAGGGGTTGGACGCCTCTCGAGGTGGCGGAGACAGGCTTGTTCGGTCTTCTGTTCACTACCTTGTCATTTGGATTCACTCAGGCATTTCTCGGCTTTCTGGTTCTCGCTGAGGGTCAGGAACCGCTTAAGATAACGAACACACTGGACGAGGAGACTCCCCTGGCTTCAACGGCGGTTGTCATGCCGGTCTATAACGAGGATGCGGAGACCGTTTTTGGCAACGTTCGGGCGTTGTACGAGTCTCTGCGGGAAAGAGGTGAGCTTGATTCGTACGATTTTTATATTCTGAGTGATTCGACCGACCCGGCCAAAGCAGTGGAAGAGGAATTGGCTTGGTCGGACATCTGTCGTCAGACAAGCGGATTTGGTAAAATCCATTATCGCCGGCGCAAACTTCCCGTAAACCGGAAGAGCGGAAACGTCGCAGATTTTTGCCGTCGTTGGGGTCATCGCCACCGTTACATGGTGGTCTTCGATGCTGACAGCGTCATGACTGGTGAGGCCGTTTCTGCTTTGGTCCGTTTAATGGAGCGGAATCCGCGAGCTGGAATCATTCAAACGATGCCGCGACTGGTCAAGGCCGAAACCCTCTTCGGCCGGATGCAGCAGTTTGCTTCGCGGCTTTACAGCCCTATTTTTGCGGCAGGATTAAATTTCTGGCAACAGGATGAAGGCAACTATTGGGGACATAACGCAATTCTCCGCGTTTCACCATTTTTAACGAGCTGCGGGCTGCCGGGATTACCCGGCAAGGAACCGCTCGGGGGCAGAGTGTTGAGCCATGACTTCGTCGAAGCGGCCCTCATGCGAAATGCGGGGTGGGAAGTCTGGTTCGCTTACGATTTGGAAGGTAGTTACGAAGGAATGCCACCGAATCTGACCGAATACGTGAAACGCGATCGACGCTGGTGCCAAGGGAATCTGCAGCATATGTGGCTTCTATTGGCTCAAAACATTCGCTCGATCAGCCGGATCCACCTGGTTCAGGGAATCCTGGCCTATGCATCCGCTCCCCTGCTGACCTTGTTTCTTCTTTTGGGCGCATTGCAAGCCGGGCTTGACCATCTGCATGAGAAGTTCGGGATGTTTCCGGCCGCTTCAGCGGCGGTGCTGTTTCTGATGACGTTAGCCCTGTTGTTTGGTCCGAAGGTTCTGAGCCTGCTACATCTTTTTTCACGCCCGAAGGAGCTTGCCGCTTTTGGGGGCCCGGCCCGGGTACTGCTGGGTGCTATTCTGGAGATGTTGTTTTCGATCCTCACTGCACCAGTCCTGGTCTGGTTTCATACCAGGTTCGTCCTCTGGAACATTGCTGGAAAGACGGTGACCTGGCATACTCAGACGCGCGGCGGCGGCGGGCCAAGCTGGTTTGATGTCGTCTGGGAGTATTGGCCTTTGACCCTGGCTGGAGTTGGACTCGGCGCGGCGGCTTGGTGGATCGCCCCGAGTTATCTGGCTTGGATTTCTCCGATCCTGCTCGGGTTATTGCTGGCAATTCCAATCGCTAAATTCGGCGGTGGCACCGGCCTGCTTAGAAAGTTGTTCCTAACGCCAGAGGAACTCTTGCCGCCCAAGGAACTTTGTGTGCGGTCTCATTTGCAGCTCCGCGACGGCGATCAGTTCGTTCACGCTCTCCTTGATCCTTTCTACAATGCTGTACACGCTGCGCTCCAGCGTCCGCGTGAGAGCAGCACTCCCGCCTTGGACGGGTATGTTGCTTCATTGGCCGCGAGGCTTTTCAAAGAGGGCCAGGATGCCTTAACACCTCAGCAGAAACGTGCGTTGCTTGGTGATGGCCAGACCTTGGCCAAGTTGCACGACCTGATCTGGAAGACGCCGGCCGCAAGATTGCACCCCTCATGGGCGAAGGCGCTCGCGCAGTATCGCTCTTCAAAGCGGGGGGCCCGGCCCCAAGCCGCGTCAGTGTCGGTGTCAGTGCCGGTGCCGGTGGTCGGCGCCAGCGGAAGGTGAGAACGCGAACTTGAGAGTTCGGCCCATATCGCGCTACTGTTATCGATGGCGGGAGGAGTTATGGGGTCTTGAGGTGGTTTGTCACTGACACTCCACTTCGAAACTGCTGCTCGACAAATCGTGAGCGCCCTTTTCTTATCTTCCTTCGCAATGAAACGACTGATCGCCGGAGGGCTTGTGCTACTGTTGGTCGCGAGTGGAGTGTTCCTGTGGCGGCGGAATCAGAATTCTCTTTCATCAAGTCAGATTGCACCAGCTGATTGCCTGGTCTACATCGAGATGCCGAACTTGGTTCAGACGGTCACACGCTGGCCTGATACGGCCCTTAGCCAAATTCTTGCCGAGCCATCGGTTCAGCGGTTCCTCCGGCAACCAGTTTCAAAGATCCCAGAGAACTTCCAGAAGGCTTTACGGTCGCTTCGAGAGCTGCGCTGCAGCGCCCTTTTCTTCGGGATGACGGACCCGAATTACCAGAGTTGGGTCTGCGGTTTGCAGACTTCGGCGGATGAAAAAGTCTGGCGACGGGAGATCGGCAACATTTCCGGCAGCCTCTTTGGCCTGACCGCACAAGAATTCGGGGCAGACCTGCATAAGCAGACCGGCTCTGGCCCGAGCGAAACCGGCAAAATCGGAGTGCAGACCTACTGCGCAAAGGTGGGATCCTGGATCTTGCTGAGCCGCAGCACAGCCTTGTTAAGCGATGCAATTCTAAATGCGAAAATGGCGTCTGGCGGGCTGCGATCGCTGAAATTGTTTCAGGAATGCCGGTCAAAGATTCCAGCGGATTACGATATCTTATGTTTCGTCCGAGGTGGACCTTCGATCGATTTGGCCAGTGTATTGCGTTGGCGTTTCCATGAAGAGAAGCCTGGGGAAGCTGCTCGTGCGGTGCTTGCGGCGACGGCGATTGACGGAACGCAGCTTCGCGACACGATCTTTGCCCTAACTGATACGTCCGCTGCTCCGACCAGTCCATTGGATTGGCCAGGATTGGCGATGACGGGCCCGACAACGGCCGGTTATTTGGCCACGCGTGTTAGCCCGTCTAAGATTTGGCGGTGGTGTGATCAACTCTCACAGGAATGGCCTGTTGCCGAAACAATTCGGAATTACATGAGCGAAGTGAAAGCGTTCGGCATTGATCCGCGGGATCTGGATGAGCTGCTTTCCTATGCCGAAGTCGTCGTTGACCATGATCCTAGCGCTGATTTTTTGAAAGCAGCGTTCTCGCTTGGGGTCACCGATCCAGCAAAATTTCAGCATTTGATCGACCAAGTGGTGACAGAGAAATTTCCCGATAGTTGCAGAAAAATCGAGGTCGCCTCCGTCCCCGCGTATGCAATGCAACTGAGCGGGAATGCGTCCATTGTTTTCGGTCTGGTCGGGCACCAGCTTTTGATTGCCTGGAGCGGCTCGGTATTTGCCGAGCTCGTACAGCGGTTGAAGAGCCATAATGCGGGACTGGAAAACAACGCTCAGTTCAAAGCGATGGCGAAACTGGTGGCCGAACCGACTGACACGTTTGTCTATTTTGACGCCAAGACCGGTTTTGAGAGCCTATATAATGCGTCGAGGCCGATGCTCGTTTTCGGGGTCGCACTGATTCCGACGATCAATAAGTATATTGACGCCATGGCCTTGCCGCAGACTGCTGAAGTCAGCAAACACCTGAGCCCGATTGTGCTGTCTCGGCACCGGGTGGCGAACGGTGTCATTGACGAATCGGTAGGACCGATTACGGCCTATGAGGCCTTGGCGTTTGTCTCGGCGGGCGGCGTCGCGATGGGTTTGTTAGAGCACTAGCGATGCAGGCTTCCAGGTTACAATACGGGACGTTTCTTCAGCATCGTAACGAAGGCGCGCGCTGCGGCCGGCTGGCCCCGGGTTCTGCGCTGTACGAGACCAATTGGCCGCCACATATCAGAACACTCAATCTCTACCGGGACAAGGCTACCAAGCTGGCGTTCTTCTTCGACTGTCGTCAGTGGCACAATCGAGATTCCATGTTCAATTTCGACTGCCCGCTTCAACGTTTCGATGCTGTCAAATTCCATGATTCGCCGAATCGTAACTTTGTTCGTCTTAAAGATCCGATCGATCGCCTTGCGGGTCGGTTGATCGAAAGCGAAGGAGATAAAACGTTCGCCGTTCAACGCAGTAATAGAAACACTGCGATGCTTGGACAGCCGGTGGCTAGGCGCACAAATCAGCACCAGCTTATCTTTCCAGCAACTCTCTACGGTCACCCCTTTGCGACGGCTGGGGAACGCGACTAACCCCAGATCGGCATTCCCGTCAGCGACTCTCTGGTAGACCTGTGCGGAACGAAGATATTCAACCATCACTTCGACCGCGGGGTGGGTGTTGCGAAATAGCTTGAGGTTTCTAGGCAGCTCATGGAGGCCGATGCTTTGGACTGTCGCAATCCGCAACTCCCCACTAACAATCGTTTGTAGCTCCTGCAGCCGATCGCTCAGCGTGTCGTAGGCGTGCAAAATTTCTCTACTGGCTTGCAGAAAGACCCGGCCCTCTACAGTCACCGAAAAGGTTTTTTTGCCGCGTTCGATCAGCTCGACTTTGAACTTTTCTTCCAGGGCACGAATCTGCTGACTAACTGCGCTCTGGGTGACGGCATTTAGCTCGGCTGCCTTAGAAAAACTTGCTGTCTCAACCAGATCACAGAAGACCTTGAATGTTTCAATCTGCATCAGCAAAAGCTTTGATCATGCGCCGCGCTCAGAATAAGTTCAGCTAATAGACGAGTCAATGGAGCCCAACATTGCTGAAAATCTTGAATCGGTTCGAGCAGGCATCAATGAATCGGAGCGAAGATCAGGCCGACCGGCCGGGAGTGTCGAACTGATAGCTGTCAGCAAAACACATCCTCCTGAGGTCGTCCGACAGGCTATTGAAGCAGGTCAGTTGCTATTTGGCGAGAACAGAGTGCAAGAGGCGAAAGCGAAGATCCCTGAGTTGCCGGAGAAGCTACGGTGGCATTTGATCGGGCATCTGCAGAGTAATAAAATCCGGCAAGCGTTACCACTTTTCGAGATGATCCAAAGCGTGGATTCAGTGGAGCTTCTGAACGAGATTCAGCGTATTGCGGGAGATCTCGGTCTCTTTCCACGGGTCTTGCTACAGGTCAATGTGGCCGGGGAATCTTCCAAATTCGGGTTTTCGCCGCAAAGGCTATTATCGCAGGTGGAACAGATTTCTCGCGCTGACCGAGTTCAAGTCGAGGGACTCATGGCGATTCCGCCCCTGGCGCCCAGCCCGGAAGACTCCAGGAGATACTTTGTTCAATTGCGGCAACTCCGCGACCGGTTGGAGATGGAGTTCCGATTTCCGCTACCGCATCTGTCGATGGGAATGAGCGGAGACTACCTCGTAGCGGTCGAGGAAGGCGCAACTTACGTGCGCGTGGGTACGGCGATTTTCGGGGAGCGACGAGCAAAATGAAAATGAGCAATCGATTGGCCCGGAGCCTTGCAGGGATGCTTGGATTTTTCGGCCTTCTGTTTGGCGTGTTTGGTGCGCACGGTCTCCGAACTTTTCTGGAAAGCCACGGGACCGCCGAATACTGGCGGACGGGGGTGCTTTACCATCTAGTGCAGGCGGTGGCGCTCCTGGCCTTGAGCGGTTGTCGACCGGTTCCCCGATTTGCATTCTACCTGATTCTAGGCGGAGTGACCGTTTTTAGTGGATCGCTGTACGCCTTGGCGTTGACCAATTTGAAGTGGTTTGGTGTGATCACACCGGTGGGCGGTCTTGGCATGTTGTCCGGTTGGCTGACCCTGGCGCTCGCTAAAAGGAATGAAGGGGAGGGGCTATAAGTCCTAAAGACCTCCCCTACTTCAACCTCTCTTCGGCCTGGGCTATATACTGCCGATCCCTGGCGTCGCTCGGTTTGAGCTGTTTGACCTTTAGCCATTCGGCCTTGGCTTCCTGCGTTCTACCCATCGATTCCAGCGCTTTGGCGTACTCGGCGTGATTTATGATACGCTGGGGGGCAGCGGCAATCGCTGCCCGGAAATATTCAACGGCTTTTTCTTTCGACGCCGGAGGCAATTGACCGTACAAAGCTTGCGCGATGCCCTTTAGAATGGGATTTAGCGTGGCCATATCGAAATTCCAGCGGGCCAGAATGAGCAAAGCCACGTCATTCTCAGCGTTCAGCTCGACAGCCTTTTCCGCCTCGGACTTCACCACCTTGGAGTATTCCATTTTGGTCCTGTTATCTACGAAGTCGGTCATCTTTCCATAAGCGATGGAGAGACAGACATGGGCGTCAGAGCTGCCGGGCGCTTCGCGGACGGCCTTTTTCGCATACTCCAGACACAGATTCGCAAAGTGTAATTTCTCCGATCGAACTTTCACGGCATCGATCTTGTCTGAATAATCTTGCGACAATTTAATGAGAACATCGGAATTGTTCGGGCTGATTTTTTCCGCCTGTTTGAGCGCGTCGATTGCGCGATCTGTTTGTTCCTGTGCATCAAGCTGATCGGCTTTGCGGATCAACGTTGAAACATCCTGGCTTTGTCCAATCGTCGCGAGAAGAATGGAGTAGGTCGCGGCTGTAGTGAAAAGGAGACGCATGATCTACGATCGGGGCGGGAAAATCTTTTGCAAGAGACGACGCTTGGATAGAATCCCGTTGACAGGCCGAGAGCTTAACCCTAGGTTGCCGGCTCTTTTTCATGAAGACGTTTTCAGCCAAGGCGAGCGGCATAGAGCGCAAATGGTATATCGTTGATGCGGCAGACCGGTCGCTCGGTCGTGTTGCCGTGACGGTGGCAAAACTCCTTCGTGGCAAAGGGAAACCAATTTTCACTCCGCATGTTGACACGGGCGATTACGTGGTGGTCATCAACGCCGAAAAAGTCCGTCTGACCGGAAAAAAGGAAGTTCAGAAGACCTTCATGAGTTTCTCGGGATATGTCGGCGGACACAGGTCGGAGACCGCGCAACAGCGTCGGCAACGCCGACCGGAGCTCTTGATTGAACATGCGGTCAAAGGTATGATACCGCACAATCGTCTTGGGCGGGCAGTTTTCAGAAAGCTCAAAGTTTACAAGGGCGATCAGCATCCGCACGAAGCACAGCATCCAATCCCCGTTGACTAATCTTATCCTATAACACTATGTCAGAGATATTTGCCGCCACAGGTCGTCGTAAGACGGCTGTCGCCCAAGTTCGAATTTCTCGCGGTTCCGGTAAGATCGAAGTGAATGGGCGTGCATTGGAAGAATATTTTCCGACCCCGTCGCTGCAATTCACTGTGTTGAAGCCGTTCGAGGTGACCAAAACGAGCAACTCTTTCGATGTTAAGGTTAAGACCACCGGGGGAGGAGTCACTGGGCAGGCCGGCGCCGTTCGATTGGCCATAGCGCGCGCCTTGCTGCAACAGGATGTGGCCATGCGGCCGGCGTTGAAGGAGGAAGGCCTCCTTACCCGCGATCCGAGAATGAGGGAACGTAAGAAATCGGGGCAACCCGGTGCGCGTAAGCGGTTCCAGTTCTCAAAACGTTAAGCGCAGGCTAGTTGCTTTCCGGGCGCCACCTCGGTAGCTTGGAAACAAAGATGTCTTGTTCAAAGATAGATCCGTCGTTGCACCAGGCTAAGAAGCCCGAGTGGATCAAGGTCCGGCTGCCTTCGAGTCCCATTTTTTTTTCCACCAAAGCGCTGATCTCGGATCTGCGGCTACACACCGTTTGCGAGTCTGCCCAGTGTCCGAATCGATGGGAGTGCTGGAGCCAGGGTACCGCTACGTTCATGATAGCCGGTGAGCGATGTACCCGGGCGTGTGGTTTTTGTGCGGTCTCCACCGCTAAGCCTTTTGCCTTGGAAGTGGATGAACCAGCACGGGTAGCCGAAGCGATCCGCCGAATGAGGTTGAAGCACGTCGTAATCACGGCGGTCGCACGCGACGATCTGGCAGACGGGGGAGCGAATCACTTTGCAGAAACTATTCGTGCGATCAGGGAAATTGATCCCGAAATTGTGATCGAAGTTCTGACTCCGGATTTTAATGGGAGAGAATACTCTCTCCGGCTCGTCTTGGAGGCGCGGCCTGACATATTTAATCATAACTTGGAAACCGTGGAGCGCCTGACACCTGTCGTACGGTCTCGAGCAAAGTATCGGCGATCCCTGGACGTGCTACGACAAGCGAAGCAGCTGGATCCTGGCGTAGTGACGAAAAGCGGAATGATGCTTGGGCTAGGGGAGACAAAGGCGGAACTATGTCAGGCGATGGATGATTTGCGCGAGGCGGATGCGCAGGTTTTGACGCTTGGTCAATATTTGAGGCCGACTCCGCATCATCTGCCTGTGCTCGAGTACATCCGACCGGAGGTGTTCGAGCTCTATAAAGAGATCGCGGAGCAAAAGGGGTTTGAGTATGTAGCTTCCGGGCCGCTGGTTAGAAGCTCTTATCACGCCGCTGATTATCATCCGAGCCGAAAACGCCGGGAGTGAAAACGCCGGGAGCCCCGGAAACGCCGAGAACGATAGGAGCGCTCTGAAAAGCCCGACCACAGGCGCCTCAGCGATCCGGGCGTTCTCGGCGTTTCCGGGCGTTTTCGGCGTTCTCCCCATCAGTGCGAAGTCGTTCCGCTCGCCGGTTTCGGGGTGGGGAATTCCTTCTTCAACGTCTCAATAATGGCTGCAATGCCAATCTGCCGCTTTTCCTGGATCTCATGTGCGAGCTGCTCCTCCAGACGGCGTCTCTCCTGCAGGTAACGCTTGCGAAACATCGCACGCTGTTCGTCGTTAAGCTGCAGTCCAGATTTCTGATAGGCCTCATTGATCGAAGCCTCCTGTTTCTGTCGTTGCACGCGCTCCCTTTGGCGCAACACTTCGCGCTCGTCTTGACTGAGCTCCTGCCAGCGAAGGAGATTGAGAAGAACTTTCTCCTGTTGTTCCGGTGAGAGCTGGTCAAAAGCTCTGCGCAACAGTTCGAACCGAGAAGGGCTAGTTGAGGGGGATGCCTGCGGTGCTGCCGAAGAGGTCGGCGAGGAGGACGCGAGCTGGGCCTGACTCTCCGCGACTGAGAAAACTATGAGAGTCAATGAGACGAAGAATCTAACCATACGGAAGATTCCTCGGAGGAAAGCGCAGAATCCAGGTCGGCTATCAACTCGAGGTCGCTTTGCTCATTCTGTGTGACAATCACTGGTTTAGACTCAGTCTTGTGTTCCACGCGAACACTGAAAACGGTCAGAAAGACCGCCAGAGCGCCTGCGACCGCTCCAGGTAGACCAAATCGCAGCCAATTCGCCCAAAACATCCGCCGATCCTCTTTCAGCTTGCGGACCGAAGCGACTACCTTGGCGGCAAAAAAATGGGAAGGCTCGTTGATCTTCGCCCTCCCAAGCAGGCCCCAAAGGTCATCCCGTTCTGGATCGTTCATTACGTTGAATTGAACACGACAGATTGCCTAAAGTTTCACTCGGACCAACCGCCGGTTTCTTTAGACTTATTTTCGAAGCACACAATCAGTACAACGCAACGAAGAAATCCTCAAGGTGGTTTTGGGTTTTACGTTTTGAGTGGCGCCGAGACAGACGAAAACTTATCGGCTCCAAACGAACGTTGAGCCCTACGCAAAACCCAAGACTCAAAACTCCAACCCTTACTCTCCCGCTTCGAGGAAGCCTTCGAGTTGCCGGATCCTCGTCGGATGTCGCATTTTACGAAGGGCTTTGGCTTCGATTTGCCTGATCCGCTCTCGGGTGACCCGGAATTGGCGTCCGACCTCTTCGAGCGTCCGGCTGTACCCGTCAACGAGACCGAACCGCTGTTCGAGCACCTGCCGTTCGCGCTCAGTTAAAGTATCCAAAACGTCTCGAATCTTTTCCCGCAGGAGCACGATCGCAGTCATGTCGCTTGGATTCTCAGCTCCCTTGTCCTCGATGAAATCCCCGAAGCTGGTATCATCGCTGTCGCCAACCGGGCTTTGGAGAGAAATGGGCTGCTGGGCCATCTTCAGGACAGCGCGCACTCGCTCGACCGGTAGCTGGATCTCTTCGGCTACCTCTTCAGGAATAGGTTCGCGCCCGTATTCCTGGACCAGCTGTTTTTGCACCCGCATCAGCTTATTGATCGTTTCGATCATGTGGACCGGGATGCGGATTGTACGAGCTTGATCGGCTATCGATCGGGTGATCGCCTGGCGAATCCACCAGGTGGCGTAAGTAGAGAATTTGTAACCGCGCCTGTACTCGAATTTCTCGACGGCTTTCATGAGGCCCATGTTGCCTTCCTGGATCAAATCGAGAAACGACAGACCGCGATTCGTATATTTCTTCGCGATCGAAATCACCAGGCGGAGGTTCGCCTCCACCATCTCCGTCTTCGCCCGGAGTGCCCTTTTGAGCCAATCTCTCAGATCGCAATGTTGACGCGCAAAATCGTCGGGCTTCAGCCAGAGTTTGTATTCGAGTTCGCGGAGACGATTCTTGAATTCGGCTAATCGCTCGCGGCCCCCGCTTGGTCCCTGCTCGGCGCGAGCAATTTCGTTCTGCAGATTGATTAGAATTCGCAAATAGTCGTCCGCCAGTTGTACAAACTCTTCCGTTACCTTCTGTTTGAAGTAGAATTTCGCGTAAAGCTTCATCAAGGAGTTGTGCGCCTTCTGGAATTCCAACTTGGTGGAGGATTCTTTTCCCGTGCCACGCGCGTCGACGAGCCTGCGGTAGAGCGTGGCGACGTCGCTGCTAGTCCGCTCAATATGCGAACAAAGTTTCGGAAGCCCTTTCATGTAGCGTTCGCGGCTTTCGATCTTCTTATCAAGAATGACGCGGTCGAACCTTTCGCGCCCCTCGATCAGTTTCTGAGCCAGGTCTAGATGAGCTTTCGAAGTAAAGCCAAACCGATTGATAAATCTCTGTACCATCAACTCGGCATCTTCGATCCGTTTTGAGATTTCGACTTCCTGTTCGCGCGTTAAAAGGGGCACTTGGCCCATCTGCTTCAGATACATCCGCACCGGGTCATCGAGGATATCGAGCTTTTGATCCTTTTCCTCCTCCTCGTCGTCGATGTCCTTCTTGCCGTCTTTGTAGCGATCGACTTCGGACGCATCGATAATGTCGACCTCCATCGACCGCAACCGGCTGATGAGCTGCTCCATTTCCTCCGGATCAGCCATGTTTTCCGGTAACGCTTCGTTGATATCATCGTAGGTGACGTATCCCTGTTCCTTGGCCAGCTTTACCATGTCGCGGACTCGCTCCTGGAGATCGAGGGCCGGATCGAGCGGGGAAAGCCTCGACCCGTGCGCGGAGTGTCCGTTCGCCGACACTAAGGAAATATGCGAATCCAGAGACGGTTCGGGCGGCGGCTTATCTTTGCGCTCCGGCGGCGAGGCCTTGATGTTTGAAGACTTCGTTTTGCGACTGAGCCTCCTAGCTTTCTTCTCCTCCGTGGTGGCTTTCGATTTGGCAGTCTTCGATTTGGCTGAATTTTGAGATGTAAGCTTTGCCATATCCACCTACGAATGCATTCGCTATGGGTCCGACAGAGGGGATGAGAAGAAAGTTTTATCCCATGAAGACAATTTACTCAGTGTTCCTGGCTCGGAAGTCGCGAAATATCTGTGAACCGAGATTCCAGGTCAAGGATTTCTTTGAGTTCAACATTCGCCTGTTCGTAGGCGACGAGATCGTCCGAAGCGAGCCGGCGGATATTCTCCAACTGCCGCCGCCTGCGTTGGAGTTCGGCGGCGGCCAACTGCGTCCAGAACACCTCGCCCATGAGTTCGTTCAACTCTTTATTGGCCAGGATGAGAGTAAGCGCGGAGGCTCCAGATCTCGGCAACGACGCAAAAAAGCCGGCGATACTCGCCGGTTCATTCGGCTGCAACTTCGATTCAAGGATTTTTGATAGCAATTCTGCGCCCTCCACGTGTCTCAGGATAGCCTTCCAAGGCTGTTGCTGAATTCTGTTCAACAAATCGGGCACAACCAGAGCGGCTTTGCAAATGACCGCCAAGTCATGGCGTAGCATTGGCGGGGAATTCGCAGGAACTTCTTCTGCGGGTGTTCTGCCTGGTGAATGCCTGGCCCGCGTACGAATCATCTGCTGGAGCGCGTCGCGCGGAATCGTGAGACGAGTCGCCAGCCGGCTGATGAGCGTCTCCCTCAGAACAGGGTCGGGCACAACACTAACATATTGTGACATCTTTCGTGCGAACGCGACCCTGCCAGCGGTTGTTTTCGATTCTGCTGTAGTCATGTTTCGATTCATTTGGAAATCGAAAAAATCCTCTGCGTTATCGACTCGCGCGCGGAATGCGTCGCCACCCAGCTTGCGTATTAATGAGTCGGGGTCCTCACCTGCGGGCAGTTCGCCGAGCCTGACCTGGAGTCCGGCACCAAAGAGAACTTCAAGCGCGCGCTCGGCTGCTTTCTGACCGGAGGGATCCGCATCAAAAAACAGAATAACCTCATCCGCAAATCGGCGAAGCAAAGCCGCCTGTCGCTCGGTCAACGCCGTGCCCTGTGGAGCAACCACATTCTGGATTCCAGCTTCAAAGCTTGTGATCAAATCCAGTTGCCCCTCGAGTACGATCGCTTGACGTGCGTTCGCGACGAACCGCTTTGACTGATTGAGCCCAAATAGGATACTCCCCTTCGAAAAAAGCGGTGTTTCGGGTGAGTTCACATACTTCCCACCCATCGCCTCGGGATGCAGGATCCGTCCGCTAAATGCAATCACTTCTCCGATGTCGTTGTTAATCGGAAACATCAGTCGGTCACGGAACCGGTCGTAAATACTCGACCGGGGATTTCCCTCTTCGCGCAGCTTCACTAGCCCGCTCTCGACAAGTTCCTCTTTGGTGAAACCGGCTCGGTTCGCCCAGGACACCAAGGCATCCCAGGCGTTGGGCGAATACCCGATCTGCCAACGCTTTGCCATTTCAATATTGATTCCCCGGCCTTGCAAATAGGAGCGGGCATGCGTGGCCGCTCGGGTACGAAGCAAATTACTGTGAAACCAGGCAGCGGCCTCGAAATGGAGCCGCAGCAACCGTTTTCTCAGGCTCTGTTTTGCTTCTTCTTCGGCGTCAATTTCATCTTCGATGATTGGGATCCCAGCCCGCGCCGCGAGACGACGCACAGCTTCCGGAAATTCAATATTCTCATATTGCATCAAGAACTGGAATACAGCGCCCCCGGCGCCGCAGCCGTGGCAATAGTAGGATTGCTTTGAGGGATTGACGAAGAAGGAGGGCGTTTTTTCCTGGTGGAACGGGCAGATCGCACGGAACTCTGTCCCGGCGCGCTTGAGCGGAAAGTAGCTGCCAATGATCTCCACTATGTCCGAGGCGGCAGCCACCTGTTCAACTGTCTCTTGAGCGATGCGCGGCACAGAATGGAGGTTTGGAGTTCGGGCTTTGGAGTTCGGAGTTCGGAGTTGGTAGGGTCGCGCTCCCGCGCGACCGGCGTTGAGTCGATCCCAAGCTGTTTAGAGGGCAACGCCGGTCGCGCGGGAGCGCGGCCCTACCGTCGGCGGCGCTTAGCCGCCGGCCGACAGGCGGACGATCTCGATGGCGTCACCCTCTACGAGTTTGGTGAAGGCAAAATCGGTGCGCGGTACAGCGTTACCATTCCGCTCGACCAGAACAAGTTTCTCCGTTAGCTGCAGCGAACCGAGCAGATCCGATACGGTTGCGACAGCGGTAATCTCGCGCAGTTCTCCGTTCAGGGTAAGCCTCATACCGCAAGAATTGCTGAATCCCAATCTTTCCAGACAGGGTCGAGACCGTGGGAGCGGAGCGCCGCGGCGACCTCATGCGGAGAACGGCTGTCTTCGATCTCAAATTGGCCGTCCGCCTTGGAACTGCCGCAGTTCGTCCGCGTCACGCGGCCTTTCACCGTCAAATGCAGCGCATGTGCTCCTTGTCCAGTGTAGCCGCCTGGTTCAGTGCGACTTCCGGCGCTCATCATCGTGACACCAAGAGGCATCAACAGGTCCCTGAAGCCGGCCGATTCCCGCGTGCTCAGGACGATGCCGACCTGAGGAAACGTGATCCGCAGGGCGCACAAGACCTGCAGCAGATCGCGGTCTGAGAACGAGAACCGAGGATGGAATTCCCCGGCTGCCGGCCGAATCCGAGGCAGGCTCACGGTAAGCTGCGAGCGCCAGCATTTCTTGAGGAGATATTCGAGATGTTCCGCCAAGGCGATTGCATCCGAGCGCCATTCAGCAAGTCCGAACAAGGCACCTATACCGATACGCCGAAACCCGGCTGTGTAGGCGCGTTCGGGAGTCTCGAGTCGCCAATTGAAATTCCGTTTCGGTCCGGCGGTGTGGAGTTCGGCATAGATTTTACGGTCATAGGTTTCCTGATACACGACGAGGCCTTCGGCGCCCGCCGCCACCAGTGGCCGGTAATCTTCGACCTCCATGGGAGCAACCTCAAGCGACACGGATGGCACGAATGCAACTAACCGGCGAACAACGTCCCGAAGATAGCCGTTCGAGACAAACTTCGGATGTTCTCCAGATACCAGGAGAAGATTGCGGAAGCCCTGTTGGACCAGATATTTTGCCTCCGCCTCGACTTCGTCCACAGACAAAGTGACTCGTAGAATCGGGTTATCTCGAGAAAACCCGCAGTACTGGCAGTTGTTGATGCACTCGCTGGACAGGTACAGCGGCGCAAACAAGCGCATGGTCCGACCAAAAAACCGGCGCGTGATCAATTGCGATTGGTGGGCCAGTCGGGCCAGCACGACGTCCTCAATCGGGTCCAGCAGTGCAGCGAACTGTGCAATTGTTCGACTCCTGGGCCTGTCGGGCGAGCTAAACAACCGGGCAAACGTCATACCAGGAACCCCTAGCCGGCGTTCGACACCTTTAGCGTGTAGTTTGGAAACCGGGTCTTCAGTTCTGAAAGAGTTTTTGTTGCTTGTGGTTCGTTCCCGGCCTTTTGAAACGCCTCGTAAGCATGTTCCAACGCACGTGGAGTGACTTCCGGATCCTCGTACAAAAGAGCTACGCTCATGTAGGAGCGAGCCGCGTTTTCATAGTTTCCTCTAGCGGTTTCAATGTCGCCGATCAGCATCCTTGCTTCGGCATTTAATCGGCCTTCGGGTTGAAGCGACAATGCCTGCTCGGCTGACTTTGTCGCCGGATCCAGTTCTTTGGAGCCGAGCTGGGCACTGCTTAATATGAGAAAGCCCTGGGCGCGATCGGCCGGCTCGGTTGCCAGTTCCAGGTAGTGATTGATTGCGTCGATTGCGTCCGGGTAAGTATTGAGCTCATTGAGAGACCTGCCAAGACTCAGCCAGATACCCTTATCAACCTTGACCGGATCCATGTTTTTGGTCATCAGCCCAAGGTATTTTGCAGCCTGCCCGAAATTGTTTTCGTTGTAAAATTCGGAACCGAGCCAGCGACAAACATCCAGGACCATCGACACCCGTTGCGGATCTCTTGCGATGAAGTCATCGACCTCTTTGGCGGCATCCGGTTTCCGGTGCAGATTCTGGTAGCACAAGATCAAACGGAGAGTAGTCTTCTCGGCGAACTCGTCCGGGCTGAGTTGGCGGGCTTGAGTCAATGGCGTGATGGCATCCTGATAGCGTTTCGCCTCAAAGGCCGCCCAGCCAATCCAGTAGTTTGCTTGAGCCGCTCCCGTGCTGTTGGGGTAATCCTTCAGCATTCGGCGAAAGGTGGCCGTCATCTGCGCGTAATTTCCCTGTTGTCCCAGAGTCAGGCCTTTCTGCAGAAGAGAAGTTTCTGTTTCAGCGGATGCCGGGTAGTCGGTGATGATCTTGTCAAAGTCGTTAATTGCCGCAGGAAAATTCTTGGCCTCCTGGTAAAGCAAAGCCCGCTTCAGCAAAGCTTTTGAAACCATCTTGTGTTTTGGGAACTTGTCGATCAGGCCGGAAAACGCGTGGATTGCAGACTGGTCGTCTTTCAATTGTAAAAACGAAAAACCTGCAGCGTAGTAACAATCGGCTTTGTATGGGTCGGCCAGAGACGAGTTGGTGAGCTCGAGATAGAGTCTCGCTGCCGGTTCGAACCTTCTCTGCTGGAAGAGCGCTTGAGCTTTTAAAAGCTTGGCTTTATCGGCTCGATCCCGGTTCGGTGTCGTTGCAAGATAAGAATCGACCTCCGCCACCAGGGTCGGATCCTTCAGGGCATCGAGAGAAACCAGTCTCTGGTAACGGGCGTCGTAAGCTTCGGCCGCGTTCGGATAGATGTGGATCAACTGGTTGTAGAGCTCTAGCGCCTTTTGGTGCTTGCCTAACTGCCGGTAAGAGTTTGCCACCAAAAGCATCACGCTTGGCCTGGTCTCGTCTCCGATCGAGTTAACGCTTTTCGCGTACGAATCGAGGACTTGGGCAAATTTGTCCCCTTCGTACTGCAGCTTCATTTCTTCCAACTCAGCGATTTGTTTCCACTTGCCATCGGCGTTCAAGGCGATGGCTGCCTTGAAGAGTTCGTCGGCTTTATCTTTTTGCCTGAGATCAGCGGCCAGTATGCCGGCCCGCGTCATCGCCTCGGCCCTGACTGCGGGCTTCGCTGCATCGTGTCCAAGCCCATTGAACAGATCGAATGCCTGCTGTCTTTGATTGTTCTCGAGGGCGAAGTATGCCAACGACAAACGCGCTGCATCACGGTAAGGATTCTTGCCCGGAGCCTTGACAACGTCTTGGTATGCGATCGCGGCCTCTGACTTCTTGTTGGTCACCTCCAGGCACTTTGCTTGATAATATCTCGCCGTCAGTTTGACCTCAGGCGACCGCGCGTTGACGTAGGCCTTCTCGTAGAGCGGAGCTGCGTCCTGGAATCCCTTCCTGTCAAACTCCCGAGAGGCCAGGCGGAAGGCTGCGCTTCCGACAAATTCGCCTGTGCCAATTTCACTGACCAACATCCGGTAGGTGTTCAGCGCGGGCTGCTCCTGGCCAAGGTTTGCGTAGCAGTCAGCCAAACGGTACATCGCAGAGGGCCGACCGGGGTCAGTAATGAATTGGCCAAGATATTTTTCGTATTCCGGGACTGCCAGATCATACAGCTTTCGGATGTACAGTCCGTCAGCAATCGCTAACTGAGCTTTAGCCGGATCGATGCTCTGAGACTCGGCTCCCTGATTTGGGGCGAGCCGGATTTCGTCTTTTTCAGCCTGGTCCCTGGTCTTAGAATCCGGCTCCGCGGGGCTGCCGGCAGAAGTCTCTGCGTCCGGGGCGCTCTCAGTAGGGTGGCGCCGAGGTTCGGCGCTTCTGGCCGGAGGGATGTTTTCGTCCAGAATCGACTGCGGGCCCGGCAATTGATCGGGGTAAACAGGAAGTGCACGCGGAGCCGGTTCCGGCGTTGGGGCGATCGGGAGAGCGCGCCGCACTTCCTGGCCGGGCAGTTCGGAAGCAATAAAAATAGTGAAAGTCAGTATTTGCCAAGGACGCACTCTCATTGGTCAGGTTTACCCGTTGCAAATGCAACGTTCCAGATGTCCGCCTGCCGGCAAATGTCGAGCACATCGACTATATGTTTATAATCGACGGCCTGATCGCCACGCACGATGACGGCCTGGTCTGGATAAAGTTGGGACAGCTTTTTTAATAGCTCCAGGAGTTCCGATGGATTCTTCTGCTGGCGGTTGACGATTACCGACCCATTAGCTGTGATGTTGATGACCACCTGGCCGACATAAGGCTGAGTCTCGTTGGCCTTGGTAGCGGTCGGCACTCGAACATCCAATTCATTTTCGCTCAGTGCAAAATTCCAGGTAACGATGAAAAATACCAGGACGACCAACAGTATGTCGACCATTGGCGCGATCATAAACCCAAAGATCGTGGGTTGCCCATGTCTGCGAAAATTCATGTATCTGCCTAGATCTCGTCGCTCTCAAGCACTCGGGACCGCTCCGGCCGGCGAATTTGATGCTGAGAAGTGATGATATTGACAATGTGGGATGTCGCCGATTCCAGATCGGAAACCAGAGAGGCCACTTTGCCCCGAAAGATCGCGTAGAACGCCATGGCTACAATTCCTATGATCAATCCCGAAGCAGTTGTCACCAGTGCTTCCGATACGCCGTGTGCGAGCAGCATCGGGCGGGGTTGGGTCGTGTTGCTAGCCAGGACACCGAAGGAGTTAATGATCCCGATGACCGTTCCGAGCAGGCCAAGCATCGGAGACAGCGTTGCGATGTCTGCCAGATAGACAATCCGATGATTTAGACTGTTGGCTACTCGGGAGCCTTCGGTCTCAGCGACTTCTCGAACGGCTTCGGCTGAAGCGGTAGGGTTCTTTGTTGCGAAATCCAGCGTGCGTGAGGTTATACGAGCCACCGCTTCTGAATGACGATTCGAAACGGCGATCAATCCGAGGTAATCTCGTTTTCGAAGTAACGCCTCGGCGGTCTCCATGAATCGGCGCGTCACGACAGTTCCTCGGCGAAGGCTCAAAAAGCAGGCGAACACCAGGGCGATCGTGACGACGGAGGTCAAAACAAGTGGGATCATCACCCAGCCACCGGCCTTTAATAGTTGCAGCAGCGTTGCTTGCGTGGTTCCAGGGGTCGGCATCGATTCGGCCGCCTGTGCCAACAGCGGGGTGATAAGAAGAGCAAACCAATTCATTCCTGTTAGCTCCCTATTTAAATGCACCTCGCGGCTAAGTGCAAACTTGTTCCGCAGCAATCCGGCCCGAGCCGGATTGCTGCGGAACAAGTTTGCACTTAGAGTTTTGGGTTTAGAGTTTTGAGTTTTGAGTTTTGGTTTGGAGGCAAATGAGCGTCGGGAGGACTCAAGACGCAAAACTCAAAACCCAAAACCCAAAACCGTCTAAGCTGGAGCTTTCGCTGACCTACGGTAAGATTTCATTCATGGAGGCGGTTTTCCTCGGAGAAAAGCCAGATCCAAACCAGAAATTGCGTGATGTTCCGCATAAACCCGGCGTCTACCTGATGAAGGACCGGCTTAAGCGGGTTATATATGTCGGCAAGGCACGCGATCTCCGCAAGCGACTCAGCCAATATTTTATGCCGTCCCGGCGAATGACAGCCGATCTGAAGACGCGCGCTCTGCTCGACAGCATTTGGGATTTTGAGGTTCATCTGGTCCGCAACGAACCGGAGGCATTGCTCCTTGAGGGCAAACTTATAAAAGAATTTCGCCCGAAGTATAACGTCAGTTTTCGCGACGATAAACGTTTCCTGTTGGTGAAGGTGAATCTTTCAGATGCCATTCCCAGGTTTCAGCTCGCTCGCCTGAAAAAAGAGGATGGTTGCAGGTACTTCGGACCATTCGCACATGCAGGGGCTCTGCGCACGACGTTGAAGTGGATGAAAAAGCGGTTCGGGATTCGGTCCTGCCGGACCTTAGAGCCGGGGGAGGCCGACTATAAGCGATGCTTGGACCACATGATCAAGAACTGCTCGGCGCCATGCATTCGTCGCGTCAGCTTGGACGAGTACAAGGCGCGGGTCCTCGAGGCCTGCGAGTTTCTGGAAGGACAAAGCCAGGAAATGTTGAAGCAGATCGAGGAAGAGATGAGGAAGGCGGCAGCGAACCTGGATTTTGAACGGGCCGCGGAAATGCGCAACATGCTGGACGATCTTCGCCGTACCACCAGGCCGGCTCGGCGGTTTACACGAGGCTCGTTACCGACGTCGATTGATCCAAGAGCCGATCTGCAATCCCTGGCAGACGCACTCCTATTGCCGGGGGCACCAACGGTGATGGAGTGCTTCGATATATCGAACATCTCTTCAACGCACATCGTCGCGTCAATGGTCAGCTTTCGAAACGGTGTACCTGATAAATCTAACTACCGGCGTTACCGGATCAGGACGGTCGAAGGACAGGACGACTTTGCAAGTATGGCGGAAGTGGTTCGGCGCCGTTATTCGCGGGTGCTCCTGGAAAGCAGGATGGCTGCTCCGGATCTGGCGGAGTTCGGCCAGGAGACGGTTGATGAGTCGGTTGCTAGAATCCGGCCCACGGTATCTGAGCGCCTTGTTCGTCTGCCCGACCTAATCATCGTCGACGGCGGCAAAGGACAGCTTACGGCCGCTTGCAAGGAACTTCAGCGGCTTGGGCTGCAGAATGTTCCAATCATCGGATTAGCGAAAGAATTTGAGGAGATTTACCGACCGGGAAGACCGTTGCCTTTGCGATTGCCCGATGATTCGGGCGCTTTGCAACTTTTGCAGCGGATTCGAGATGAGGCACATCGCTTTGCCAATGCCTATCATCAGCTCCTTATGAAAAAGCGGGTTGCAGAAAGCATCCTGGACGACTGCCCGGGTGTCAGTGACAGCCGCAAACAGGCACTGCTGAAACACTTCGGTTCGCTCGACCGGCTTCGCAAGGCATCCGTGGCCGAAATCGCGCTGGTGGAGGGAATCAGCGAGAGACTTGCGGAGGTGATTTCTCAGTTTCTGCAGCGGTAGGCGGGGGGGAGAAAGGT
>JAFAMB010000009.1 GCA_019233825.1 Verrucomicrobiota bacterium
TCGGCTTAAGAAGGAGCGATTCAATGCGGCGTTGAACGAAACAAAGGCGCGGTTTGACCTTTACAACCGCGGTTTGACGCGGATTCCCGCACTGATCGAGGTGGGTGAAAGGCTCTTTGGCGCCGAAGTAGACCTTTACGACAAACCCGAAGAAAAGGCTCAGGTTCTGCAACGTCAATTGGATGTTTATAACGAGGCCGAAACGAATCTTGCGAAGCAGGTCAAGGAGGGCCTAGCCACGCAAGCTGATCTTGAACGATTGCGGTTCAATAAATTGTCGGCTGAGATCGATCTTTTTAACGCTAAAAACGCGGCCGGTGACCACGAGCCCACGGCGCAACCCACTCCAAAATGAGGCACTTTCCTCCTTCGGATAGGAAAGCGCTTCCTACCCCCCGGCAGGGCCGCGCGGGAGCGCGTCCCTGCCGGGCCTGCCCGTGGCGCAGCCCCTTGGGTCGACTGGGACTCGAACCCAGAACCAACGCCTAAAAGAGCGATAGTCACAATTCATAAGATCCTTGTCTTCAGTATCTTACGATAAATCGATTTTTTTTGTTGCTCCGTTTGTTGCGGTGTTGAGCTCTTTCCATTTTTCAGCGGACGCTGGGCATGGCTCCCACGCAGCTCCGCAACGTCCTTTACGGTAGAAGCAGCCGCGCTTTTTCAGCAAGAACACGACAAGTCCCGCACGATCCCGAGAGCAGCCACTGCCGAGGCTGAGTAAACTCCCTACAGAATAATGAACTATCCATATCCAAGGTTGTTTCTGGACATCCAATTGGCGAAGAGACAATTGCAAAAGGTTCTGAGGCCAGCAGATCGCGTGACTGATGGAACTTCGGATGGACATCGGCGAGCCGAGCCCGTCTTCTTGTGTAACGGCGATAGAACGAATGCCGCTTACCGCGGGCGGATCAATTGTTGCCAGGGCGAATTCGTGGCGGTGAATTCGCGACCGACAACACGAGCTTGCCCTCTGTCTTTCGAGTTTCCAGTAGCTCATGGGCTTGTGCAGCTTGAGCCAGCGGCAGCACGCGGCCGATTTTCAATTTCAGCCAGCGCGCTCGTATTCCCGCGATGACGTCATTCGCGCGCTGCCTCAGCTCCTCGGGTGTGCGCAGATAATTCTGTAGACTTCCGCCTGAAACCGTCAGCGCGTTCAGCATGAAGGCATTCGGGGAAACTGGATCGGCAGGACCACTGGCTGCGCCGAAGACCACGATATGGCCGCGCACGGCCGCCGCTTCCAGATCGCCCTTAAATGTGGTTCTGCCCACCCCATCAATAATCAAATCTGCGCCCCGTCCGTTCGTGATCCGCTTGGTTTCAGCCACGAAATCCTGCTCTGTGTAGAGGACGACGTGGTCAGCGCCGGACGTGCGCGCCGAGCGTGCTTTCGCCTCAGTCGAGACTGTTCCGATCACGTTCGCCCCAAGGTGCTTGGCCCACTGCACCAGCAGCCCTCCCATCCCGCCCGCAGCCGCGTGAATCAACACGAAACTGCCGGGAACAGGCCGCCGGAATTCGTGGATCAGGTAGTGTGCCGTCATGCCCTGCAACGGGAACGCCGCGCTTTCCTCGAATGTAAATTCGCTCGGTAGAGGGATCAGGCGATCGGCATCGGCAAGTACGGCTTCTGAATAGGCGCCCGGCACACCGGTGATCCTCTTCGGCCCATAGGAGGATACGTGCCCTGAGCTGGCTGCATCAGGCCTTCCATAAAACTGACCTGATCAAGGCATGTGGTCAGAAAGAATCGCGTGAATGACGCGAGATTCTCTTCGCTTAAGTGACCTCTGCCGTCGAGGTCATTGCGTCTTGTCTGGTCGCAGGCGGCGAGATGCGTCTTGTAGACGTCGACGTTGCGAGCCAAGCCGCGTGCAATCGACCAGACCGCACCGGTATCAAGAGCTTCAAGCAAAGTCGAGCAAGTACCTTAGATAAGCAAAAACGAGCCGTTCTAAGCGTTTGACCTCTGCCTTCGAATCCGATAGCTGCCTTTGAAGCAAATGACGCGCAAAATCGAAGGCATCATTCCCGTAATGCTGACACCTTTCACTGACGAAGGTGAAATCGACTATCCAGGTTTGGAGCGCCTGATTGAATGGTATCTCGACAAGGGCGCGGACGCGTTGTTTGCGATCGCCCAGTCGAGCGAGATGCAGTTTCTGACGCTGGCCGAGCGTGCCGCTCTCGGCCATTTCGTCGTCAAGCAGGTTGCCGGACGGGTTCCTGTAGTCGTCTCCGGTCACATCAGCGACGACCCGTTCAGTCAGATCGAAGAATTAACAGCTGCAGCCAGGACGGGAGCCGATGGCATTGTCCTGGTCACCAATCATCTTGACCCGAAGGCAACCGGAACCGAGACCTTCCGCGGCAATCTCGAGTGGTTGATCGAACGCCTGCCGAGCGATATTCCACTTGGCCTGTACGAGTGCCCGGCTCCTTATCGTCGTCTGCTGAGCGATGAAGAGCTCAAGTTATGCATCGACTCCGGGCGATTCGTCCTGCTCAAGGACGTTTCCTGTGACCTTGCAACGGTGAAGCGGCGGGTTGCCTCTGCGGAGGGATCGCCCCTGGCAATAATCAATGCTAACGCTGCGATTGCTTATGATGCCATGCTGGCAGGAGCAGGTGGGTTCGCCGGGGTCTTTACGAATTTCCATCCAGATCTTTATAAATGGCTCCGTACCTCTGGCCCGCTGAATCCGGAACTTGCGGAGGAGATCAACACTTTCCTCGTCGTCGCCGCCGTCTCCGAGGTTCTCGGTTATCCCGCTTTGGCCAAAATGTATCATCAGCGCATCGGCACGTTTAATTCCATCCGCTGTCGGGTGATCAACTACGATATTCACGAAAAATTCTGGGCGCTTGACGCCGTGTTAGACAAAATCGTCGCGGGCACTGAATTCATGAGAGGAAAGATCGCTCCGCTCTACTATCCTTGATGCCGACTGGTCTAAGGTGCGGCGTCGCTAGCAGAACACAAGAAACGATTCGGAAGCGGAATCCGTGGATGCAGGGTGGCGCCCCTATTAATCTTGGCGAAGCTTCCAACGGAACTCAAAATCATGTCTGACCTTCCGCAGAAACCAGCGATACCCGAATTTCACGTAAGTAGTGGTGAAACAGTAAAATTTTCCAAGACTGTGAGCGAAAGCGATATCTATCTCTTCGCAGGTATTACCGGGGATTTCGCCCCGCATCATGTCAATGAAGAGTATATGCGCGCTTCCCCCTTTGGCCAGCGGATCGCGCACGGCGCTCTATTGGTTGGATTCATGTCGGCGACCGCGGCGATGATGATTGCTCGATGTGTTGAGAGAGGTGTTGAGGAGACCCCGGTTTCGCTCGGTTTTGATCGGATACGGTTCGTCAAACCCGTATTCATCGGAGACACCGTTACGGTCGTCTATACGATTGGCACCATCGATCACGAGAAACGTCGCACAACCGCGAAAATTGAAATCAGCAATCAGCGAGGTGAAGTGGTGGCAGTGGGTGATCACATTCTCAAGTGGGTGTCTCGCGGCACCTGGAAGAGCTCGACGTAAACACATAATCGCAACCGGATTAACTGCGGGACGGGTCTTGCCGGGTAAATCCCGACTTTCCACTTCGGGTGTTTTCTCATCACTCGTTTTGCTCGGTCTTAAATTTCGATCGGTTCGGTTCCAAAAGACCCATGAATGTGTGCGGAATAAATCGATCTTGGCTCAAGTCGTCGAGCGATCGATACGGAGCCTAGCGAGCATCAATAGAACCATCAGAGTATCGGCACGATGCGTCAGTTCGAGAACAAGAACGGTCGAAGATCCTCACGGTGCTCGGCCTTGTATCAGTCGCACAACTAATACAATCACGGCGATTACAAGAAGGAGGTGGATCAAGGCTCCTCCCACATGGCCGATGAACCCGAGCAACCAGAGCACCAGCAGAATAATAAATATTGTCCAAAGCATGAGATTCGTCAGTTAACCAGCGAACTGCTGTACAACTGATAGTTCGTGCGACGGCACGCGCATGGATCTTGTGTATCTACCAGATACAGTACAACAAAGCCGCGTCGGTAAAGTTCGCATCGTTTACGTTCGCGGTTTCCCAGTCAGTGCGCCTGTTCTTAGTCCCGCACGAACCCAAGCCATCACAATGAGCGTCGTGGGTCGACTGGGACTCGAACCCAGAACCAACGCCTTAAAAGGGCGCTGCTCTACCGATCGAGCTATCGACCCGCCTTAAAGAGGACCATGAAACTATAGCCAAATTCACTCTTCGCAACTCGATTCGGATATTAATGGATTAGCCCTTTTCGATCATCGCGTACGCGTTGTGATTGTGGATCGACTCGTAATTCTCTGCTTCGACCCGGTACCACTTAATGCGCTTGTCTTCATTTGCTTTGACGGCGATGTTTCGGACCAGATCTTCAACGAAGACAGGGTGCTCGTAGGCTCGTTCCGTCACGGCCTTTTCATCGGGGCGCTTAAGCAGGCTGTACAACTCTGAGCTGGCGGAAGACTCCACCAGCTGAATCAAATCCTCGATCCAGATGCGAGTATTGAAGCGAACCGAAAATGTGACCTGACTGCGCTGGTTGTGCGCTCCGGATCGGCTGATCGCCTTCGAACATGGGCACAGGGTCGTCACGGGTACCACAACCGTTACCACGAAATCCCGGTCTTCATGGGCGGCGGTCGCCGTGAGCTTGACCGAGTAATCCATCAATCCGACCGCGCCGGAGATTGGCGCACGCTTTTCCATAAAAAACGGGAACGCAAATTCCACGTGCGCCTGCTTCGAGTTCAAGCGTTTCTGGAGATGCTGGAGGATCACCTTAATATTATCTACATGAATTACGGAGCCGTGCTCGTTCAGCACCTCGATAAACCGGCTCATGTGCGTGCCCTTAAAGTTGTGCGGCAAATCGACCGTGAGCGATACTGTGGCCACAGTGTTCTGAGAGGAATGCGCCTTGTCTCTGATTTGAATCGGGAATCGCAGATTGGTCACCCCGACGCGGTCGATCGCCACTTCCCGATGATCGGGAAGATTCTGGGTATCCGCAAGGCCGGGCATTTGTTGCGAGCGCATCGTTCTGAGGTCCTAAGATTGCAGTTGCCATTCCGCCCGAAGTCGGTCAAGAAGATTGCCGCGGCGTTTGGTCCGGGATCTCTAATCCTCTGATCATTACTTTCTTCCGTGAAAGAATACCATGAGTTGCTTCGCCTGGTTCTCGAAAAAGGCAAACCTAAACATGACCGCACCGGCGTGGGGACGATCTCCTATTTCGGGGCCCAGACTCGATTTGATCTTTCGCACGGGTTCCCACTGCTCACCACCAAGCGCGTGCATTTCAAGTCCATAGCGTTCGAACTGCTTTGGTTCTTGCGCGGCGAAACGAATATCCGGTTCCTTACGGATCACGGTGTAACGATCTGGAACGAGTGGGCGGATGAGAACGGCGACCTTGGACGCATTTACGGGGCGCAATGGCGCGATTGGCGGACTGCAGATGACCGTTCAATTGACCAGCTCGAACAATTGGTGGCGGATATTCGAAAAAATCCTGACAGCCGGCGTCTGATAGTAACCGCCTGGAACCCAGGGGAAATCAAGCAGATGGCGCTACCGCCCTGCCACGTCCTGTTTCAGTTTTACGTTCAGGAAGGGAGACTGAGTTGTCAGCTTTACCAACGGAGCGCTGATCTGTTCCTGGGCGTTCCATTCAACATTGCTTCCTACGCGCTCTTAACTGAGATGATCGCTGCTGTTTGCGGGCTGGCGCCCGGAGAGTTTGTCCATACGTTTGGCGACATCCACATCTACCGGAATCATCTCGACCAGGTTCAAGAGCAGTTGAGCCGCTCCCCGCGTCCGCTGCCCTCCCTGCGCTTTGGACGCGTACCAGCAGAGCTCCCGGATTTCCAGTACGAGGATTTTCAGCTGATCGGCTATGATCCGCATCCGGCCATCAAAGCGCCTATCGCCGTCTAGCCCGCCGATCAGCTGAAAATCCTGAATGAAAGCTATCGTTGCGATGACCAGGAACCGGGTAATCGGAAAGAACAACAGAATCCCTTGGCGCCTCTCGGGTGAACAACGGTGGTTCAAAGAGGTGACAATGGGGCATCCGATCTTGATGGGTCGCAAGACCTTTGAATCCATCGGCCGGCCGTTGCCTGGTCGTCGCAATCTCGTCGTCACGCGCGCTGGAAAATTCGCCGGCGTCGAGCTAATCCGCGACTTGAACGCGTTTGATCCGGCACCCTATGAATTGGATGGCGCGGAAATCTTCGTCATCGGCGGTGCTGAGATTTATCAAGCGCTGCTGGATCGCTGCGACGTGATCTATGCGACCGTCGTAAAAAGAGAATATGATGGGGACGCTTACTTTCCGGAGTTCGAATCGCAATTCGAAATTTCTGAGATGATTCGTGAAACGCCGGAATTCGACATTTTCTGTTACCGGCGAGCAAGCACGAGCAAGTTTTGAGTTCTGGGTTTTGAGTTTTGGGTTTTGAGTTTTGGGTTTTGAGTTTTGGGTTTTGCATAAGGGCCCAACTCCGAAATCAAACACTCATCCTCGAAAATCCCGTTTGATCAGAATCAGGCTCGTTTGCACCCTCGGCCAACCCAAAACTCAAAACCCAAAACCCAAAACTTGCTCGCTCTACCAGGCGGCGCCGGTGTGGTGCTCAGCGTTCTCCCAAGGAGAACTGGCTTCGGACCAGGGCTGAACATTTTTATCGGTCTTTAACGTTTCGGCGATTTGATCCCAGCGAGCGGCGTCGCGAGTTCGATTGTCGCAACCATTCAAGGCAAATGTGACGAGGCAAAGGGCGGTAACAATGGGACGAGTCATAGGGGATGCAATGGCTATCGGAAATTGACTGCGCTGAACGTGACTCTAGATGACATAAAGCAACGAAATAGCAAGGCCCGGCAGGGCGAGTACTTTGCGAGCTCAGTCGAGCCGCTCCGCCCGAGCCGGGGCGTGACGGCGGTATGAGCGCGCTCCTGCGCGACCGGGTGTGCGCGTTTCAAAGCGTCTTTTCGGGTTCTGCAAATCCGATTTTGGCGCTTACCGGTCAGTGCCGGTCATCTTTCTCACAGGTGCAACGCCGGTCGCGCGGGAGCGCGCCCCTAGCGGCTCGGGAGCAGGTACACATCCTTGAAACGCTCGCGCCCGGATCGCGCGGAGCGCGTCCCGGAGCGCGTCCCGAGCGCGTCCCTACCGACCTTCAGAACTCCAGCCAAACGGTTTTCAAATAATTGTGTCCGGTAAAATCGGGCGGCATCGAACCTGGGGCAGCCTGAAAGGGGCGATCGATCGCTGTCCTTAGGATGCGAAGGAATGCATTGAACGTCATGCCGCGATAGTTGGTGCAACAAAGCAGCCATCCATTTCGGCGCAAACAAGCTTCGGCGTGACCGGCCAGGTCACCGTAGTCGTCTTGAACCCGGAAGACCCTCGACCTTCGGTCCCGTGAGAAGGTCGGCGGATCGAGAACAATCAAGTCAAATTTTCGTCCGCGTCGTTGGAAACGCTTCAGCCACTCGAAGACGTCACCATAAAGAAAATCGTGATCCTTCAAATCGATTCGATTGAGTTCGTAGTTTCGTTTACCCCAGTCCAGGTAATGCCGTGACAGGTCAATGTTTACCGTGGCCGCTCCACCCATGGCTGCGGCCACACCGAACGCACAAGTGTAGGAGAACGTATTCAGGAGCATTCTACCCCGGGCAAGGCTGCGAAGCCTGACGCGATTAATTCGCTGGTCCAGGAAAAGACCGGGCGAATATCCGGCCTGAAAATCGATCTCGAACTCCAGTCCGCACTCTAGCACGCAAAAGGGTTTATCGGCTGGTTCTCCAGCCAGGTATTTCGGGGCGTTTTTGTTGGTTTTGAGGAGTTGTTTCCAATAGAGTGACCGGTATCCCAGGGCAGGGTCAAGGATAGGATCGTTTCCGGCCAGCGTCTGGATTATCCAACGACCGGCAAAATCGTCGATGATCAGCCCGGCCAGGTCGTCACCTGAGCCGTCAACCAGGCGGAGAGCGTTTGTTTGCTCGCGGCGAATCGTGCGCCGCTTTTCCACCGCGGCCACAATCTTTTCGGTCGAAATCATAAAGGATTGCGCGTCGGAACCGAACGTTACAGGCTAGTTCCATGAGCGATCTGCGCGAAACTCTGGAGCATGCCTTTCGGGAGAACCGGCTCTTAGCCAGCACTCTCGCCAACATCTTGCAATTTCTTTCTGGCGGGAACAATCCGGTTTATGAGGCGGCAATCGGTGAACTGGTAGAAAACGGAGCTTGGACCGAATTGGATGATCGTTTCTTTAAGACCCTGGCATTTGGCACCGGAGGATTGCGAGGCAGAACGATCGGAAAAATCGTGACCAGGGCGGAAGCTGGAAGCCAGGCAAGCGACAGGTGTCCTGAATTCCCTTGCGTGGGAACTAACGCGATGAATTTCTATAATGTTAGCCGGGCGACTCAGGGTCTCGTCAAATACATCAAAGAATATCTGGGGAAGAATAGCCCGGAAACCAGACCCAGCATCGCGATAGCCTATGACACGCGCTTTTTCTCCCGTCAATTCGCCGAGCTGACCGCTAAAGTAGCGACTGAAAACGGGTGTGACGTTTACCTTTTCGAGTCTGCACGTTCAACTCCCGAGCTCTCCTTTGCGGTTCGCTACACAAATTCGACTGCGGGGATTGTGATTACGGCGAGCCACAACCCGCCCCATGACAACGGATTCAAAGTCTACTTCGCCGACGGAGCGCAGGTGGTTGAGCCGCATGCCGGCGCCATCATGAATGAAGTTAACAAAGTGGCCGATGAAGTTTATGCAGTGCTCCCGAAATCTCAGCAGGGTAAGCTGGTAAGCCTCGGTCCGCAGTTTGACGACCTTTACAAGGCCCGCCTCCGCACGCTGGTTCTGCGCCCCGACATGGTTTCGACCCAGAAAGAATTGAAAATAGCCTTCACGCCGATCCATGGAACGGGTGCGACCATTTCAGTACCGGTCCTGCGGGAATTGGGGTTCCAGGTTTTGACAGTTCCCGAACAGGAGGGGCCCGACGGTTCCTTCCCAACGGTCAGATCCCCGAATCCGGAAAACGCTGAGGCGCTGGCGATGGCCATCGCTTTGGCCGAGAGAGAGAACGCAGATCTCGTCATTGGTACCGATCCTGATTGTGACCGCATGGGAGTGGCAATCCGGGATCGATCCGGAAGGATGCAGCTGCTTACCGGTAACCAGATTGGCTCCCTGCTGGCCTACTACCGGACGAAAACGTTCAAGACCCAAGGTTTGTTGAATGATCAGAATAAGGATCGTGGAGTTATTATTAAAACCGTTGTGACTACGGATCTCCAAAAAGCCATCGCCCAAAGAGAGGGGCTTCATTGCGTCGAAACCCTCACCGGGTTCAAATACATCGGTGAGAAGCTCGGAAAATACGAAGCGGCATTGCCGGAGGAAATTCGCAGGCTGTACCGGGGATTGCCCGAACAGGAGACTCGGTCGGCTCGGTTAAAGAATTCCTATTTCTACGTTTTTGGCGGAGAAGAGAGTTACGGCTACAGTGGAGCCGATTTTGTGCGTGACAAAGACGGCAATGGCGCGGCGATTATGTTTGCCGAAGTGGCTGCTTATGCCAAATCGAATGGCGTGACGCTGGATCAGTTGCTGGATCAGATCTATCTCGAGTACGGTTGCTACTTGGAGAAGAGCGGTTCGCTGGCCTTTGAGGGGGCCGAGGGCGCCGAGAAAATTCGGCGCTTGGCTGATTCTTACAATGCCGAGCCACCTGTCGAGATCGACGGTTCGAAGGTGGTCATGGTGAAGGACTTTGCAACGGGGAAAGTCCGGGATGTCGAAGGGGACCTCTTACCCAGAGAAAAAATGACAATGTTCGAGCTCGCCGATAGGCGACGGATTGCGGTTCGACCGTCCGGTACCGAGCCGAAAATCAAGTTCTACCTGTTCGGAAAGAACCCCGTTGTTTCAGCCGGATCGTTGGCTCAGGTAAAGGAAGATCTCGCCGCTGCGCTTGAGCGGCTATGGGCCTGGGTGCGGGAAGATGCGAAGAAGAGAGTTGGTTAGTGCGCCGCGAGGGTTTTCAATTCATCGCCGTGCCGCAACCGCAAAGGTATCGGCGTGCCGGCGTATCGGCCTATCGGCGAACACGGAGACGTAGGCGAAGCGTCCCGCTTTGCTTCTTCATGAGATCGATACAAAGCGGGACGCTTCGCCTACACGCCAACCTGCCATCGCACAGATTCGATGAGTTAGATGCAGGTGGGAGCACTGAATGTTTGCACCGCAAGGTTGCGGGCCCTTCGGTGCTTCAAGGCAGTCCTGATCTGTCGGCGCTGAATTCCGAAAGACGAAGGCATAAATGGCCAAACTCCACGGACGCGTGGGAGCGCGTCCCCAGAGGATGGCCCCGGCTGTGGCTTTGCCACGCTGTTCTTCTCTTGCTCATTCCGCTGCTGCCGGTTTTGGCACAAGAGGCCGATACCGAGGCAAAGGAGCTCGCGGACCGGCTACCAAGGCTTGGCTCTAGCGCACAGGTTTCCCTCGTCACCTACACTCCCGGCGAAGAACTTTACCAGGCATTTGGCCATAGCGCGATCAGAGTCAGAGACGATCTGCTTAACATAGACCGGCTTTATAACTTCGGAGTGTTCGATTTCGGGACGCCAGACTTCTACCTTAAATTCGTGCACGGCGATCTGCTCTACCAACTCGCCGTGACTCCGGGCGAAGAAGAGATCCGCATGGTCGGAGCATACGGCCAAGGCGTGAGCGAACTCATGTTGAGTCTCTCGCAGGAGCAAAAGCAAAGGCTATTCGAGGTGCTTGAGATCAATCTTCTTCCAGAAAATCGATACTATCACTACGACTTTATTCTGGATAACTGCTCAACTCGCCCACGAGATGTTCTCGAGCGGATCACGGGATCTCCGATTCTCGAGCGTGGCGCCGGAAGTCAGACTTTTCGGCAGATGCTGGATCCATACTTCACTCGCATTCCATGGATCGGATTTGGGATTTCCCTGCTGTTGGGCGCAAAGGTTGATCGCCTGGCGAGTCCGAGAGAAGCTTGCTTTTTGCCAGCGGATCTGGAGCGGGCCGTGCAGACAAGCGAAAACGGGGACCGAAGTCTGACCCTGGAAAAGGGAGAACTCTTTCCCCCTGAAGGCTTGCCTGATTCTTGGCCTTTCCTTAGCCCGATCTGGATTTTCTATGGCCTTGGTATCGCCTGGTTTCTTTTGTGGCTGTTTCGCGCTAAGGGACATGCCATATTTCCGACCGCGCTTTGCCTTACGATCTTCGGCCTGATGGGTACGTTTCTTCTGATAGTCTCGTTCTGGACGCGCCTCTGGGTCCTGCACGAAAACTACAATCTGTTGTGGCTCATCCCTTCACACTCGATTGCCGGTATCTGGTTATTCTTCCCGGCAAAGCGCCGGCCGGTATTTCTTCGATGGTATTTGAGATTTGCATTTGTGGCGGCATGCACATTTCTGGGCTGCTCATTCCTGCTGCCGCAGAGATTTAGTCCTGCAGTTTATCCGGTCTTAGCTATCCTCGTTTGGCGATGTGCCCTGGAGTTCGCCCCGGGGCGAGCCCGAGTTCGATCATGAAAGTCCTCCTCCTTCATCTATCCACCATCTTTTTGAGTCTGGCCGGGGGCGTCCTGCTCTCCCTGGCGTTTCCTCCCTGGAATCAGTACTGGCTGATCTGGATCGCATTTACGCCTGTCTTGGCTGGGTTGCTCCTGTTCCCGCGGAGGTGGTATCTCGCGATTATCCAGGGCGCGGTTTTTGGAGGGACTTTCGGGGGGTTGGTTTTCTCATGGCTGCTGACCGGAAGGCTTGCGAGCGATTGGCTATGGAATTTCGTGAGCTTTTTGTTGCTTGGGGCGATCTGGGGCACCTTTGTAGGTGCTCTCGTTCACCTCCCCGCCAGAAATGGTAATCGGCAGGTCACACCGATAATGCCGGGCTATGGATTCAACGCGGCCGCCTGGAACAAGTCGATCTCTCATTTGCAGGCGGCCCTCGTAACGGC
The DNA here is from genome assembly GCA_019233825.1 of Verrucomicrobiota bacterium. GTDB lineage: Bacteria > Verrucomicrobiota > Verrucomicrobiia > Chthoniobacterales > JAFAMB01 > JAFAMB01. The sequence goes on from JAFAMB010000009.1 coordinate 12,092, forward strand.
TGCGGCCTGGACTGTTCTGGAATGGGCCAGAGGGGTGCTTCTCCCGGAATGGAATGCTGTTGGTACGGTCTTACAGGCCAATCTCCCACTATTCCAGGTGGCTACGGTGACCGGTGTCAGCGGACTCTCTTTCATTGCAGTATTTGCAAATCTGATCGCACTGACCACGGTTCGCCGCATCATTCTCGAACCCGGCCGGATGACTTGGGCGTCTCGATTCGACGTAACAATAACTCTGGCGGTAATCTTCCTTGCCGCTCTCGGCGGTTTCTGGTGGCTACAGCATCAAAAGGCGGGTGACCGAAGAAGTATTGCGCTGGTCTGTCCTGACACTACCGATTTCAGTCGGTTGCTGGAACTCAGCGAGCAGCAAAAAGAGAAGGGAATCGATTTATTCGTTTGGCGATGCGTCCGATTCGGTCAAGGTGATTACACGAAACTAGGTGACACATCGATCGGAAGGTCGTCCGGTCTGGTGGCCGGCACTACTTCCGCAGAAAATGGTGCTCTGAGCGGGGCCTCGATCATTATTCCGGGCACGATAAAAAATCTGTTCCTGTTTCCGACACGGAGCGACCATTTTCAGCCGGGAACGAGCGGTAGGACTTTGACTCCCTTTGCACTTAAGGACGCGAGTTGGGTCACTTTGATCAACTGGGAAGCTGGGGATCCTCTCCTGGTGAGGGGAGCGGTAAACAAGCAGATTCAGGTGATCGTTGCTTTTGTTGATCCACTTCCGGGCGGGCCGGCATCGACCGAACAGCTGTTTTCGAACTTGCGGTTATGGTCAGTCTCGCTCGGGCGGCCCGTAATTTTTGCCAGCACCAAAAATTTTGCGGCGATCGTGACCCGATCCGGGAAACTGGTCACTAACACGCCCTTGGCACCGGCCAGGGAGGTTTTAACCGGCAGCATCGAGGTACCGGCGCCATTCGATTCCACGCTGTATGGACGTTATGGGGATTGGTTTGCCGTTGCGTGCGGCGCCATAACAATAGTGACGGCCATCTCCGAACGACTCCGGCGCTTCCATGAAAAGTCTGGTCGTGTCTCTACATGACGTTTCGCCCCTGACGCAGAGTCCATGCGAGAACATCCTGGCCCAACTCGAGGAGTTAGGCGTTCAGCAGACTTCTCTGCTGGTCATCCCGAACCATCACCGGCGCGCACCGATCACCGAGAATTCGTCGTTTCGAAGCTGGCTGGCACGAAAGGTTGAAGCCGGCCATGAGCCGGTCCTCCATGGCTATTTCCATCAGAGACAAAGGCAAAAAACTGATTCCTGGCTTTCGAGACTGACGACCGAGACCTATACCGCCGGCGAAGGGGAATTCTTTGATCTATCGACCGAGGAAGCGTCTTCCAGGTTGCAAAGAGGTTTGAAGGATCTCGGATTTTTGCCACGGAGCGTGCTCGGCTTTGTCGCGCCCGCCTGGTTGCTGAGCGCCGCAGCCGAGATAGCGGTCCGTGAGCTCGGCTTCTGGTATACCACCCGGTTGAGCAGGCTTCAGATTTTCCGAAGCTCTGGCGATGTCAGGTCTCGGTCGCTAGTCTGGAGCACTCGGGCAGAGTGGCGTGCCTGGACGAGTCTGGCCTGGAATCGGTTTCTGGCGATCACTACGGCGCGGACTCGCCTGATCCGAATCGGGATTCACCCTTCCGATCTTGGGCATGCTGCGGTCTGGCGCCAGATCCGACAACTGGTGGCTGCAGCAAGGTTGGGCCGGGAATGCGTGTCGTATGAGAAGTTCGTTGAGATTTTGAGCCAAGGGTCGCCCTACCGTTATTAATTAGGCTGGACAAGTTTGACCGATCGGGCAAGCTGAACTGCCTGCTTGTGGAAAGTTCTTTTCTTGACGTAGCACCGGGTGGGATAGAATCGACTCGATTCGGGCGACGGGAAGTGCAGATCTGGAGAGTTTGGTTAAATACAACCGAGTCGGCACTCGGCTTTTATCGAGCGGCTCTTTGCCTCGAGGAACGAAATCGCGCCGAGCGATTCAGGTTCGAAAATCTGAAACGTTCCTATGTTGCGTGTCGAGGAGGGCTCCGCGTCTTGCTAGGTCACTATCTCGGCTGCAGCCCCAGGGACATCCAGTTGATTTGCGGACAGAAAGGGAAACCCGCCCTTCGGGGAATGTCGTCCCTGCGGTTCAACGTATCGCATTCAGGCGATCTGGCGCTCTTTGCCTTTACCCTCGATTGCGAACTTGGTGTGGACGTAGAAAGGCTTCGAGAGCTGGACGACCTGGAATCGATCGCATCGCGCTTCTTCTGCGCCGCCGAAGCATCGGAGTTGCTCTCGCTCAGCCCGGGGGACCGTCGAACTGCTTTCTTCCGCTGCTGGACTCGGAAAGAGGCCTATGTCAAAGCCGTCGGCGACGGTTTGTCAATACCCTTGGATCGCTTTCAGGTCACGCTCCTTCCTGGAGATCCATGCCGGTTTGTGCATATCGCAAATGACGCGCAAACCGCACTTCAGTGGACGCTGCATGATCTCGAGTTAGCGCCTGAATATATTGGCGCGCTGGCGTACCAGGATAGCCCGCGTCCCACCACACTTCGTCCGGCGGTAGGAGCGGAACAATTGCCGGCCATCGTCGGAAGCGATGAGGGAGGCTAGGTTAGCTAGGCTAGCTTGGCCTGGTGATAGATTATCGTCGGGCAGGTTAAGATATCGTTTGGCCAAAAAGGACTAACTCTGTAGCCGGCCTACTAACAGCCAATTCGCAAAGCTGATTCGAGTCGCGGTTCGCCAAGTCCGAATTTCATAGCAATGTCGCTGAGGCACGTAGCATAGGCTTCCTGCCTGTCGAGAGCGATCACTAGCGTAGCGCACAGCTTGTAAATGAGCGGCGATTCGGGCAGGTCTGGAACGAATCGCCAAATGCCCTTCGATACAGGCTGGAAGCGTATGCAACGAAATACAGGCTGGAAGCCTATGGTACATTGGCAGTTCGCTTCATTCGAAAGTCATCCTGGTGCGGACCCATCCGTAGACCCTCCGCGAATCGTGGTAAATGGAACGAAGGATCCAGTCCGGAAGTGGCTCCGGTTGCGGGCGCGTCTTTAGAAATGTATTCTGAGCGCGATCAAACTGATTGGGCGTTACCAATGGCCGCGAAAGTCGATCTCCATATCCACTCGAAATTCAGCGATCGATCTGCCGAATGGATTTTTCGCCGCTTTGAATTTCCCGATAGTTATTCAGATCCGAGGAAGTTGTATCAGAGGCTGAAAGAGAAGGGGATGACTTATGTCACCTTCACCGATCACAACCGGATCGACGGATGCCTGCGGATTGCTGAATTTCCGGATGTTTTCATCAGTGAAGAGGTTACGGCCCAGTTTCCAGACGACCACGTCAACATCCACTTACTCATCTGGAATCTGACCGAGTCGCAGCACGCTGAGATCCAGCAGGTCAGAAGAAATATTTTTGAGCTCCGGGAGTATCTGGCGGTGGCCGGAATCAGTCATGCGGTCGCGCATCCACTTTACGACATGAACCGGCAATTGACGCCGGATCATGTTCAGAAGCTGATCCTTCTCTTCAAGCATTTCGAAGGCATTAATGGGCTGAGAGACTCGCTGCTAAGCGATACCGCACGCTTCATTCTGAGGTCGCTCACGCCGGAAATTATTCAGCGATTCGCCGATCGTCACGATCTTGAGCCCACCCACCCGGAGCCATGGCGCAAAATCCTGATCGCCGGGTCTGACGACCACGCCGGCATCTTTCCGGCATCCGCGTACACGGAAGCTCCGGACTGCTATTCGGTGAATGATTTCTTTCACTTCATCGGAAAAGGTGACTGTGTCCCGCGGGGCCAGGGCGGGACGCCGTTGCTGATTTCCCACGGGTTGTACAATACGGCTTACCAGTTTGCTAAAGCCAAGTTTTCGGCTGCGGTGAGCCCGAATCTGGAGTTTTTGGAACTCGCCTTCTCGCGATTCATGGAGGGGAAAAATCCCACCAAATTTAGTCTTGGCGAGAAACTGGCTCTGCTCTCGAGCGGAATTCTCTCAGGAAAAATATTCGAACTCGTTAAGCCGGCAAACCTTTCGATCTGGCCGGAACTGGCAAACTATTTTGGCAGCGCGGAAGTGCAGACTCAGATTGCGAAGGAAACCGAGGGCGTCAAAGAGCCGGAGCGCCGCGCGTTTCTGATGGTGGCGCTTGTGTTCAATCAGTTGGCATTTCGTTTTTTCCAAAAATTCGTTCAACAAATCAGTGCGGGCGGCGTGGTCGAAGCTGTTCAGGCGTTGAGTGCCCTGGTGCCGATGGGGTTCCTGCTTGGTCCCTACTTTTATGGGTTTCACAGCCAGGCGCCGTTCCGCAATCGGTTGACCGATATCTGTTCAGCAACGGTCAATTTTGTGCCGGATGTACTGCAGAATATTAAACGCGCCTGGTTTACCGACACACTCGAGGACGTGAACGGGGTGGTAACGACGATTCGGAAGATGGCGGCGGCGGCCTACGAGACGGGTGCGGACCTCATTGTGGTAACGTCGCGGCAGCAGATCAGCATCCCTGATATCCCGATCAAAAATTTTACGCCGATCGGTGAATTTGAGCTGCCGGAATACGAGCTACAGAAGCTTAGTTTTCCCCCCGTGCTGCACATGCTTGAGTACATTCAGCGGGAACGCTTTACCGAACTGATTATCAGCACGCCGGGACCGGTTGGGCTGACCGCATTGTTAGCCGCGAAGATGCTCGATCTCAAGACGGTAGGCATATACCATACGGACTTTCCGCAGTACGTGCGCATCCTTACTCAGGACAACTATATGGAAACGCTGGCCTGGAGTTTCATGCAATGGTTCTACTCCCAACTTGACCTTGTTTATGTGAACTCGGAGCAATATCGCCAGCGCTGGATCGAACGCGGCATAGCACCGGAAAAATTGAGGATCCTGCCGCGCGGGATAGATACCGCGCTGTTCACGCCCGCCAACCGTAACGCGGGCTTTTGGGAAAAGTATGGTAAGAAACCGGGGGAACTCGGATTACTTTATGTGGGACGTATTTCAAAAGAGAAGAACCTCGATGTTGCGGTTGCGGCGTTTCGGAAACTCTGCGGGGAAGGGTTTCCCGTTCGCCTGTTGATCGTCGGGGACGGGCCCTATCTGCGCGAACTTCGCCAAACAGTGCCGGAGGCTTGTTACACCGGTTATCTTCGTTCGGCGGAGTTGGCCACGGCCTACGCCTCGAGCGACATTTTTCTTTTCCCGAGCACAACGGATACGTTTGGCAACGTCGTATTGGAGGCGAAGGCGGCCGGGTTGCCCTGCATTGTGTCGAACCGTGGTGGCCCCTGCGAGCTCGTCGAAGACGGGGTCGATGGATTTGTGACGCGGGCCTTCGATGTCGGGGATTTTGCTCGGGTGCTGCGGCTGCTTTGCGCGGACGCGGATCTGAGGACAAAAATGGGTCAGGAAGCCAAAGATCGGGTCCGGGATCGGACTTGGAGCAATGCATTTCGGCAGTTTTGGAATGAAACGCTCTGAAAATCTCATTGAATTTTCTTAGCGCTCCGCTAATTTCCCCCCCTCCTATGGCAAAGAAGTCTTGGATTGAAAGGAATAAACGGAAGCAGAAAACGGTGGAAAAGTATGCCGCTATTCGTGCCGCATTAAAGGCAAAGCGCGACTATGAAGGTCTTGCCCAGCTTCCGCGAGATGCCAGTCCGACTCGGCTAATAAACCGCTGTCAGCAAAGCGGCCGCCGGCGAGGGTTCATCCGTCGTTTTCGTTTGTCTCGGATTGCGTTTCGTGAGCTCGCTTCCCAAGGAATGATCCCCGGGGTTACAAAATCAAGTTGGTAGCGTTTCCGAATTTCCACAGCGGAATTTGATCGCCTCATTCGCCCGGAGAATAACTGTCGGGCCCACCCTACGCGGGGTCGACCATCCGCAGGTTGGAAGAACCTGCGAATCGTCGACAGAAGCGATCGAATCAATGAGCATAGAAATTCCTTTCTCGCTTGCTATCTCAGCGGCTTACGGGGTTGAGACAGAGTTTGCCTCGCCGGGATCGGTCCTGTTTAATGTGCTGGTCATCTTCTTACTGGTTTTCTTGAACGGATTCTTTGTTGCTTCTGAGTTCGCTCTGGTCACGGTACGTTCCAGCCAATTGGATGCTCTTCAGGACGGGAACAGAAAAATCGCCCTGGCGCGTCACGTGACGTCCCATCTCGATGCTTACCTTTCGGCCACGCAGCTTGGGATCACGCTCTCGAGTCTGGCGCTCGGTTGGATCGGCGAACCCTATGTAGCCAGACTGATTCAGCCTCTGCTGTTGCACCTTGGAATCGGCTCCAGTACCATCGTTCACGGGGTCTCGTTCGCGATCGGATTCGGCATTATCACGTATCTTCACATCGTTTTGGGCGAGATCACGCCGAAGTGGCTGGCGATCCGTCAGGCGTTGGTCACGAGTCTCTGGGTCAGTCCTCCGCTACACCTCTTTTATATCATTTTCCGGCCCGCTATCTGGTTCCTGCAAGCGTCCGCAACCTGGATCATGAAATCCCTTCTCCGGATGGATCCGATCGCTGAGACCGAGCTCGTCCATACCGAAGAGGAACTTCGGGTCATCCTGACCGAAAACGAGAATCCAGCGGATGGGACAGACCTTGGCAATGAGCTTTTGATCAACGCGCTTGATTTCCGTCGCCGGGTCGTCCGGGATATTATGACTCCGCGCGGCGACGTCATCTATCTCGACATCCAGGATTCGTTTGATGCTAATGTGCAAGTGGCGATTGAATCGGGTCACACGCGTTTCCCTCTGGTTCAGGGGCACCTCGATAACACGATCGGGCTCATCCACATCAAGGATCTCATGCGCGAAATGAAGAAGGAGAAGCCGGACCTGTTGGCGATAAAAAGGGAACTGATGCCGGTACCGGAATTCATGCCGTTGCAGAAACTTCTGCGGCAGTTCCTGGCAAAGCGGAGCCATTTTGCGGTGGTTGTGGACGAGTATGGAGGGGCCGTCGGCATTGTGACTCTTGACAATGTCGTTGGAGAACTTGTCGGGGAGATTAAAGACGAATTCGATCTGGAACAGGCGAAAGACTTCGTGCGTCTAAACGATGAGGAGTTCCTCGTTCAGGGACAATTGAACCTGTACGAGCTCCAGGAACTCGCCGACCTTCACCTGGAGAATGCGGAAGTCAGTACGATCGGCGGTTACGTCATTCAGCTGTTAGGTCATCTGCCAAAACAGGGGGAGCAGGTTCAGATTGAAGGGTATCTCGTAACCATTGCCCAGACGGACGGACGACGGATTCTTCAGCTGCATTTCAAAAAACACCCTGTGGAGCCCGCGGAAGAGCGCGAACAGGCTGCGAAGCGACACGAATCACAATAGCTTCGCGATAAATTCATCTTTATCAAAATATTGAAGATCGCCGGGTTTTTCGCCCGTTCCAACAAATCGCGGAGGGATGGCGAGTTCATCCTGGATCGCGATGACGATACCGCCTTTACCTGAACCATCAAGCTTCGTGACGACCAAGCCGGTCAACCCAACTGCTTGTTTGAATTCCTTCGCTTGCACGAGCGCATTACTTCCAGTCGTGGCATCCACAACCAACAGGCACTCATGGGGCGATTGTTCATCCTGCTTTTGCAGCGTTCTTACGACCTTGCCCAATTCCTGCATCAGATTGTGTTTCGTATGAAGCCGGCCGGCCGTGTCGCAGATTAAGAACTCGATATTCCGTTTATTTGCAGCGGAATAGGCGTCGTAACAGAGCGCAGCCGGATCGGCACCGTATTCGCCCGTAATCACGTCGACTTGAATACGGTCTGCCCAGATCTTCAACTGTTCGATGGCCGCGGCCCGGAAGGTGTCAGCGGCAGCCAGCATCACGGTGTGTCGGTCTTGTTTAAGAAGATAGGCCAGTTTCGCCGTGGACGTGGTTTTCCCGGTACCGTTGACCCCGACCATCAGAATCACCTTCGGCCTGTTAGGCAGGGGCCGTAATCTCGGATAAGCGATCGGAAGAATCTGTTCGATGTGGGATCGAGTAACGTTGACAACGTCCTTTGCTGTGATCTTCGTCTGGCGTCGCTGCAGGTCCTCAATAATTCGGAGCGTCATGGGTACGCCAATATCGGAACTGATCAAGGTTTCCTCGAGCTCGTCCCAGTCGACAGGCTTGTTGCTGAACCGGTTTATCAGGCTTTTAAAAAATTCGAATGCCATGCGTTTAATTTTTCTGGTCTAAAGCGGTTCGGAGGGGACGATTCAGGTCGAGCTTTACTCGATCGAGTACGCCGTTTACAAATTTGCCGGATTCCTCGGTTCCAAATTTCTTAGCGATGTCTATGGCTTCGTTGATCGCAACGATAGGCGGTACGTCATTAGCATACAGCATCTCGTAGATTGCCATTCGAAGGATGTTGCGATCCACCGCAGAAATCCGTTTCAGTTCATAATTCGCGGTATATCTAATGATCTTCTCATCGATCGTAGCCTGGTGAGAAATCACCCCGTTGAGCAGGTTTGTGGCAAAGGTGCGGATACCTGCGACCGCGCTGCGGAACTCCCAAAACAGATCTAGGTCACTAGCGCTCAGCGGTTGTTGGACATTCAAGTCCCAATGAAACAGAAGCTGAAGCGCAACCTCTCGTCCTTCGCGACGTTTACCCACGCAACCTACCCTCCTTTCTGAATTTGGCGGAGAGTACGAACAATTCGGACGGCAGCGCGGGCGGCCTCGGTTCCGCGGTTTATCCCCGGTGACAAACAGCGGGCTTTCGCCTGCTCTTCATTCTTGACGACGAGAACCTCGTGTAGCACCGGCACAGATGCGTTTAGACTGATGTTCGAGAGCGCTTGCGTGACCGCAGTGGCGATCAAAGAAGCGTGCAGTGTCTCCCCATCGAAAATCAGTCCAAATGCGAGAATCGCATCCGGCTTTTGACTCCTGGCAAATGCCTGAACCGCGATCGGGATTTCAAACGAGCCCGGCACCCGTACGACAGAAAGGTTAGCCTGCGGGGCAATGGTCCTGAATTCATCCGTGGCAAAGCGCACCAAACCGTCCACGTAGTTTCGATTATATTCGCTGGCGACAATCGCGAAGTGGGCGGGCTCGCTAAGCGCTTCTGGCCGCGTCGGAAATTCTGTCGACATGAGTGCCGGACGATACTCTTTAAGCCGGGCCCTGCAAGGCCCGGCTTAAAGAG
>JAFAMB010000047.1 GCA_019233825.1 Verrucomicrobiota bacterium
TGGTGATAGTAGAGCCAAGCCGCACTGATGGTTGCGTCCATATCAGTGCCAAAAATTTTGTCCACACGCTCAGGATCGCTAGCGGTCATGGCAGTGGATCGCACTCCATAGAATAAGCCTGAGGACATCTGAATCTGTGGCGGGCGCGGAACCGAAACACCGGCGCCAAAATTTCTTAAGGATAACCATATCCGACCTAACGAACCTGAAACACCACCCAGACAGAATATTACTTTCCGTTGCTCTTTAGAAATACAAAACAACATTTTTCGACAAACTGTGAAAAACGAGGCCTGACCAAAGTTGTTACAGCTTTCCGGAGGTGCCGAACCCGGATGGCAGAACCCGAAAAAAACGCTTTGAAAACGTGCACGCGCCGGATCGCGCGGTTTCGACGTTCACTTCAGCGCGAGTAACGCAAGCATACGGCCGGTCCGGCCTTTCTCCATCCGGTAGGAATAGAATTTTACCAGATCCGCTGCGGTATTCTCCCCGGAGTCGAATACCGAACTCACGCCGGACCGCTTAAGGTCTTGCATGATGTCCGCTGCAAAATCGACTTCGTAATGAGGCGGCCGGATGCATGGGCTCAGTTGAGCAATCACGTTGTGAGGCTCGCTTCCAAACTCCGTTGACATCCTGCGCACGGCTGCACCGGCAATGTTCAGCGCGGTTCCCTTCTTTCCTGAGTGAACAAGCCCGATGACCCGCCGCTTCGGATCGGCCAGGAATATTGCGCAGCAATCGGCGACATGGATTCCAAGCAAGACACCCGGATCACAGGTGATGAGTCCGTCGACTCCTGCAGTTTTGACGGGAGAATCAATCGTGACAACAGCGACCGAATTACCATGGATCTGTTCGGCGAGACGCACTTGCCGCGGACCAAAGTTCCGTCGCGCGATTTCATGAAACGTGTCTAATCTGCGCAGAGCAGTCTCTCGATCGGTGCGAACTTCGAGTCCCGGCACTCTGAGCACAAACCCATGAAGAACGTTTTGCAGCGCATCGAGGGCGTGAAAGCGTTCGACCGGGGGATCAATCATTGGTGGTTTCCACTTTGCCCTGCGGCGGAGTCAGGGATATATGTTTTGCCTTCTGAGTCGAGGGCATACCGGGGTCGAGCGGCGAGTTATACCTGAATCGAGCAGCCTTTGCGGCCTCGCCCTTGGTCAGGGTCGACGGACGAGCCTGTCCATCATCGAAGATATCGTTGTACTTCGTTTCGGTCGCCGTATTCTGCTGGTACGAGAATACCGCTGAGAGGTACGAGAACTGAGCCGACACGAGGTTGGAACGAGCCGTGGTGAGCTGCTGTTGAGCAGTCAGAACGTCGAGCTGAGTCCCGGTGCCGGCGGCGAGCCGTTCGTCGGCCAGACGAAGAGCTTCCAGGTTGACGTTCACGCCCGTCTGGGCGCTATCCACGGTCAGAGCAGCCTGCCGCAGATTGCTGACCGACGTAGCTACTTCCAGTTCGACCTCGCGGACCGAGTCGTCATAGGTAACCTTCGCCTGCTCCAATTGTGCTCGCGCCTGTTGCATTCTCCCATAAGTCAACAAACCATCGAAAACATTCCAGGAGCCTTGAAAACCTAAGAACCAGCCCTGCAAAGTATTTCCCAGGTTATTTGTCAACGGATTGCTCCGTTGCTCCCAGCCGACATCCGCGGTGATGGTCGGCTTGTAGCCGGCCGCTTGAACCGTGATATTTTCGACGCTGGCCAGAATGGCCGATCGTTGCGCCTTGAGAAACGGGCGGTTGGCGCGAGCGACGATCAGTGCAGAGGCCAGATCATATTGAATGGGGCTAAACCCAAGCTCTCCCTCCACCGGCAACGGATTGTCGGTGGTGTACTGGCGGCTGGCCGGGATACCGAGCGTCCGCGCAAGGGTGACTTCAGAGATAAAGTAGTTGTTCCGGGCAGCGATCAACTGAGGAATTTGGTTCTCGAGCGTACCCTCAGCCTGGAGAACGTTAAATTGGGGGACAGTGCCAGCCTCAAAGCGGCTTTTCTGGTCCTCCAGCTGGCTTTGCAGGAGGTTCACCGACTCTTCCTGAACCTGCACCAGAGCCTTGTTGAGGATAATCTGATAGAATTGGGTGCGAACGGTCTGCACAACCGTGTCTATCGTGTCACGGAGCGTATAATATGCCTGGTCTTCGTTGATCCGCGCGGCTCGGCGGGAGGCAATCGTTGCGCCGCCATCATAGATCAGTTGCGAGACGGTCAGCGTGACCTGCCAGGTCTGATTCGCTGCGGCGCCGGTTGAAGCCGCAGCCGGGAACGGGAAGGCATTCGTTCCAGTCGGCTGGCTGAATGTATTCGGGGTTGACCCCGTGTGGTTGACGATCAAGCCCGTGCTATTGGCCGGGACAGCGAGCAGGTCAAACATCGAAGCGCGGGCAACACTAGGCGGGCTGAGCGCATTATCGTTCTGCGAATAATTGGAAGCCATGGTCAACTGAGGCAGCAGTTTGGATTGGGCCTGGAAAACAAGCCCTTTCTGAACCTTGATCTGCTGGACCTGCGAAAGGATGGAAGGATTCTGCTTGAGCGCGAGTTGCACGGCCTCGTCGACCGTCAAAGGATGACTGCCGTAACCGGCGGTTGATTCGCCGCCGGCGATTAAGGTGCAGGACATCCCTGCGAAGGCTAAGGCAAACAGCGGAACTCTCATTATTTTTTAGGAAGTTTCTCGGAGTAATCTGCGATCTTACGGTAGATCTGAAGCCAAGCTCTCCCCTCCTCGGCCGTGAGATATTCCCGTAAGAGCATCGTGATCTTGTCTACCATGTCTCGACGGATTTCAGCGACGAGACCGGATCCTTTCTTGGTGATTCTTACCATGACCTTACGCCGATCATCCAGTGCATGTGAACGCTGAACATATCCAAGTTTTTCGAGCCGATCGACCAAACCGGTGGCGGCAGCGGTGGTATGCCCCATTTTCGAAGCGATACCTGACATTGTTATTACTTCCTGTTTGTCGAGATAGCCGAGCAAAAAATATTGCGGGAAGGAAACACTTCCGCGGCTGAGCTCCTCCGAGAGGTTCAGGAGGAATTTTCGCTGCAGTCGCATCACGATTTCGGCGAGTTCTTCGGCCGCGGCCTGCATCTCGGAATCAGAGCGTTGCTCGGTAGAGCGTTGCTCGGTGGGAGACATAGACTGTATAAAAAGTTAACGGGGTTAAATTCCTCTCCCTCAAGATATAAGCATAGCGCCTCTGGTTTGCAACTGGCCACACAGCCCCTTTCCCTGCGCGGCGTTTTGCGTGGGTATTTGTCAGTCTCGGCTGGGTGGTCGATCCTTTTTTTCCTCGGCCCACTCGGACCATGCCGCCCGCACTCGAAACGCAATCATTGAAACTCAAATCTCCATTGCGCGACGTACCTTTTTAGGTGACGAGTGCGAGATCAGTTCGTCTAAAGTTTTTCAAACTCACCGTCACGAGCACAGCACTATGGCCTATCAAAATGTTCAGCCGCCCGCCGGGGGCAAAATCACTACGCATCACGACATGATTCAGTGTCCGGACAATCCGGTGATCCCGTTCATCCGTGGAGATGGCACCGGTCCGGACATCTGGGCGGCCAGCGAACGCGTCTTTGATGCCGCGGTCGAAAAAGCTTACCGAGGGGCCCGCAAGATTGCCTGGTTCGAAGTCTTCGCCGGCGAGACGGCCAAAAATCGTTTTGATGATTGGCTGCCGGAGGACACCATCACCGCGTTTAAGGAATACCTCGTGGGAATCAAGGGACCCTTAACGACGCCAATCGGAGGCGGGATTCGCTCTTTGAATGTTGCCCTCCGGCAGCTCCTCGACTTGTACGTTTGCCTGCGACCAGTTCAGTACTTCCAGGGCGTACCATCGCCGGTCCGAAATCCCGAAAAGGTCGACATGGTGATCTTTCGCGAAAACACGGAGGACATTTACGCCGGGATCGAATTTCGCGCCGGAACTCCGGACTCGCAGCGCGTATTGAAATTCCTCGAACAAGAGTTTCCGAAAGAATTTGCCAAGATTCGTTTCGGGACCGAAAGCGCCGCGAAAGCATTTCTAGCCGGCGAAAGTGGGCTTGGAACGCCCCAAGTTGAAGTCGGAATCGGGATCAAGCCCGTAAGCCGTCTCGGAACCAACCGTCTGGTGGCTGCCGCAATCCGATATGCCATCGCCAACAAGAGAAAATCTGTGACCTTCGTGCATAAGGGCAACATCATGAAATTCACCGAAGGAAGTTTCAGAGATTGGGGTTACGAACTTGCTGACACATTTTTTGGCAACGAAACATATTCCTGGGTGAAGTGGGAGAAAACGAGGAAAGAGCAAGGCGAACAAGGCGCAAACAACCAGATGAAAGCGGCCCTGGCTGAGGGCCAGATCCTCGTGAAGGACGCTATCGCCGATATCACGCTACAACAGGTTCTGACTCGACCCGAAGATTTCGACGTAATCGCGACGCTGAATCTGAACGGTGACTATCTTTCCGACGCCTTGGCCGCACAGGTTGGAGGAATTGGCATTGCGCCCGGCGGTAACATTAACTACCACACTGGGCACGCGATCTTTGAAGCAACGCATGGAACCGCGCCCAAATACGCAAACCTTGACAAGGTCAATCCCGGCTCGGTGGTGTTATCCGGGGAAATGATGTTCAGGCACCTTGGCTGGACGGAGGCCGCGGACCTGGTGATTAAGGGACTCAACGGCGCCATCGCAAGCAAGAAGGTGACCTACGATTTTGCGCGTTTAATGGATGGGGCCACAGAAATCAAATGCTCCGAATTCGGGGATAACATCATCGCGCACATGGAATAGTCAGGCGTCCGGGTTAGGCAGCATGAAATCGCGCACGATGCTATTAAGATCATAGCACCCGCCGATGAACTGGCGAAGTGTCCTGCGGTCCCCGAAGGCCCATTTTGAACGCAACGACATCACTGCAATATGCGAGACGGTACACTAGGTCGCGATCTCGATCTCGTCCTTAGTTGGAATATCGTCCTGAAAAAAAATGCGCCGTTGGCGTTCCCACACGTAGCGATGGAGCAGAACTTTGAGCGTCGCAGTTAACGGAATCGCCAAAACGGCTCCGAGCAGACCTCCCAACACGAGTGTCCAAAGGAATACCGACATAATGACGGTCATGGGATGGAGTCCCACCGAGTTCCCCACGATGCGGGGGGTTGTCACCAGTCCATCGATTTGCGCGACGATCAAAAAGAAGATGATTGTCACCCACAATGGATGCACCCAGTCATTGAATTGCGCGAAAGCAATCAGAACTGCCGGGATGTAGCAGGTGATGTACCCTACATAGGGAATGATTCCGAAAAAAATGAATCCGAGCCCGATCAGGAAGCCAAACTGCAAACCCAGAATCGACAGTCCAATCGCCACCAGTACGCCATTGATTAGAGCCACGACCACTTGGCCCCGGAAAAAATTGATCAGATAACCGTTGATCTCGGTTAAAACTGAGACGAGCTCATCTTTAAATTCGGAGCGCCGAAGCGGTAAATAGTTGCTCCAGGATTCCGCAATTCGAGGGCTCTCTTTCAAAAAGAAAAAAAGATAGATGGGAATAATCAGCAGGCCGAACAAGAATCCAAACACACCGAACACGCCGGTCAAACTCGTCTGGATGAACGTCCAGGTACGCTGGACTAATGATGGCAGCTGATCCTTCAGATACTGCAGCGATTGTTGTACGTAAGGATTGTCCTGATAGCGTGCCAAGCCGAGGTTGGGGTTCTGGTTGCCCGACGAGTCCGGTTGCACCGGCTGCTGGCCCGGTTCAGGCGTCGGAGAGGGCTGGGCGCCGAGTTGAGGAAGTTTCTCCAGGTTTTGTTCAAGAAATCCGTCAAGCGCACGCCAACCTCGTTCCATATAACCCGGAAGCGCGGACGAGAATTTTACGCTTTCAGTGTAGAGCGAAGGGACCGCTCCGACGACCAACAGTGCGGCACTTAATACAAATACTCCGAAAACGGTAACCACCGCCAGAATCCGAGGCAGCTTTCTGCGAGTTAGCCAACTGACCACCGGCTCCAGCAAATACGCGAACACTCCGGCGACCGCCACTGGCAACAAGAGAGGCTGAAGAAACGCAAGAATCTGAATGGCGACATAAACAGTGAAAACGAGGACCCCCGCGATCACCAGCAAAGAGAGCAAAGTGATTGCGTTCCATAGCATCTTTTTCTGCCAGGGAGTCGGATACAAGACTACTGGAAGCATGATAACGACATTGCAAGGTTGCAACGAAAAAGCGTGCCTGCCCGTCTCAAAGTGGGGGAGCCGCGGGCTGATAGTGGAGGGCTGATGCTCTCGCCCTACCGGCCGCGGCGAACCGCAGCTCGGGCGGAGCGGCTCGACTGAGCTCGCCGAAGTCCTCGCCCTACCCGCGCTCAAAATTCTCTAAGGACTTGTGACCGATGCAGGCTAGAATGCCTGAATTGCAAAATTGAATATGA
>JAFAMB010000078.1 GCA_019233825.1 Verrucomicrobiota bacterium
TTTCATCCGCTTCTCTATCTTGTCGTGTAGCCGCCGTTGGCAAAGATGGTTTGTCCCGTGATCCACCACCCGTCTGTCACCAGAAATTCGATAATCGGTGCGATATCTTTGATATCGGTTAGCTTGCCGTTCATGCTAGCCGATTTGTGATATGCGATGGAGTCGGGTGTTTCGGCTGGGTAGAAGAATGGTGTATCCATTGGACCCGGGCCGACGCAGTTGACCGAAATTCCGCGCGGACCAAATTCCTTTGCCGCTGCGCGCGTGAAATGCTCAACCGGTGCCTTACCGCCTGCGTAGGTAGAATAAAAGCCGGTAAAGGGCGGACGCTACCAGATTATTGGGCATGCTGGCACCAACGAGGATTGAATTACCCGACCAGCGTGCCTAGCCGTCGCATTCCAGCGCGGCTGTCGAACGCCATCTCCAACCGGAGGAACAGCGAGCTTTCGCTGACTCTGCTTTCTTTGCTAACTTATTGGGGATGATTCATCGCACTGCCGTTATTGATCCGAAGGCTCAGCTTGATTTCGATGTCGTCGTTGGTCCATATGCGCTCATTGAAGGTCCCGTGCAGATCTCTTCCGGCACGGAGGTTCAAGGCCATGCGGTGATTACCGGTTCAGTCCGGATCGGAAAGAATAATCGAATCGGGTATGGAGCGGTGATCGGCGCGTTCCCACAGGATCTGAGCTTTGATCCAAATGCCAGTTCCGGAGTGGAGATTGGTGAAAACAATGTCATCCGGGAATACTGCACCATCCATCGAGGCACGAAGGAAGGATCGATTACGCTCGTCGGATCGAACAACCTGCTGATGGTTGGTGCGCACCTAGGGCACAATACTCGACTTGGAAATGACGTAATCCTGGCGAATAACGTGTTGCTCGGGGGTTATGTTGAAATTCACGATCGGGTCTTTATCGGTGGCGGCAGCGTAGTCCACCAGTTCACGAGGATGGGCGCCATCTCACTTCTGCAAGGGCTTTCCGGCATCGGTAAGGATATTCCGCCATTTTCAATCGCCATGGGCAGAAATGCGGTTTCTGGGGTCAACGTCATCGGATTGCGTCGCGCCGGATTTGGACCGGACCTGCGGAAAGAAGCGAAGGATGCTTTTGCGCTGTTTTACACCAGCGGTTTGAATTCGACCGAGGCGCTTGAAGAAGCCGGAAAACGCTCTTGGTCGAAGGAGATTTCGATGTTCTGGGATTTTGCAGCGACTTCTAAGCGCGGCATTTGCTCAATGGTTCGCTGGAAAGACGTTCGGAGCGCAAGCAGTGTGGACTAGTAGGGCGGAGCTTCAGCGTTCAGCGTTCACCGTTCGCGGTTGGGCATTCGCCGTAACGCCGCAATGAGAAAAGCGCTAGGCACGCCGGCGAACGGTGAACGACGAACGGTGATTCCTGAGTCCTTGACTTCTTGGCTTCCTACTTCTCGAGTCCTTGTGCCCGGTTCGCCACTTTTGTGTTTGATCATCCGCGGCCGGTCGTTTAAATACCGCACCTTAATGACGAAAGCCCTACGCCAGGGCGATAGGTCTGTCATGCAGACGGTTCTAAATATCCAAAAGCAAAAAGAAATGAGATTCTAGCGTTTGAAAGTTCTTGTGACAGGGGGCGCCGGCTACATTGGAAGCATCTGCGTTGAAGGATTGCTTCAGCGGGGGGACGAAGTCATTGTTTTTGACAATCTGTCGGAAGGTCACCGCAATTCGATCGATCACCGAGCGACGTTTATCCAAGGTAATCTCCTCGAGGCTGAATCGATTTCGCTGGCGATCAATACTTCCAGGCCGGATGCGGTGATGCATTTCGCCGCCAACGCGCTCGTGGCGGAGTCGATGCAGAATCCGTACAAGTATTTTCATAACAATGTTTGCGGCGGCCTGAATCTTCTTCATGCCATGGTTGAAAACGGCGTCAGCCGCATCGTGTTTTCTTCAACCTGCGCGACCTTCGGGACACCGGACAAAATACCCATTGATGAAAACGCCCAGCAGAATCCGATCAACCCCTACGGAGAATCCAAACTGATGTTTGAGAAGATTCTCCGCTGGTTTGATCAGATTCACGGTCTGACCTTTGTCGCCCTGCGCTATTTCAACGTCGCAGGCGCTTCCGAGAAATTCGGGGAGCACCATCGAGTCGAAACGCATTTAATTCCACGGGTGCTGCAGGTCGCGTTGGGCCGTTTGCCGCACGCTGAAATTTATGGAACCGATTTTCCAACTCCGGACGGAACTTGTATCCGGGACTACATCCATGTACTTGACCTTGCTTCAGCACACATCCTGGCTCTCTCAACGCAGAAGAGCGACTTCTTTAACCTGGGAACCGGCGGTGGAACATCGGTGAGAGAGGTTATTGATGCCTGCCGTAAGATTACCGGCCATCCTATTCCGGCGGTCGAAAAGCCCCGTCGCCAAGGCGATCCACCTCGTTTGGTGGCTTCCTCGGAAAAAGCAAAGGAAAAACTTGGCTGGAAGCCGCAGTTCGAGAACATCGAAGTGATCGTCGAGAGCGCTTGGCGGTGGCATCGCGCCCACCCGGACGGGTATTCGGACTAGGCGACGAATGCTGAGGAACGGCAATGAACAATCAAACTGACGGCATTGAAGTTCGCTGTCGTTCATTGACGTTCGCGGTATGAGGTTCGGGATTCTCCTCTTACCAGTTTTGTTGCTGACAAACCTGCTTGGCCAACCCGCGCTGACTCAGCCCTTGCTGGCTCCAACCCCCGCAACCCAGGCCACGCCGGCGGCCAAACCGCGGGAGTTTAATCCACTGCTGCCGTTTCAGGGTCCAGCGGCCGGACCAATCCCGGTTGAAATCTCTTCGGAAGCAACCCGATTCGAGGGCGGTGTCGCGATCGCGGAAAAGGATGTCGTCGTCCGATATGGAGACGCCACGATTTACTGCGACTATGCAGAATACAACCCGGATACACACGATATCGTGTTGCGAGGCAATGTCCGATTCTTTCGGGAGAGATATGCATTTATGGCCGACCGCGCCATTTACAATCTGCAAACCAGACAATTGAAAATGAGCAACTTCGGCGGTCCGAAGCAACCGTTCCAGGTCATCGGCGATACCCTGCTTTCGCTCAAAGAGAACGAATACACGATTTTAAACGGTTTTATCACGACCAGCGACACGTCGAAACCAGATTACCAGCTCCGTGCCCGGACGATTCGTATCTATCAAAATGATCGGATCATTCTCTCGAATGTGACCCTGTTTGTGGGGCGAATACCGGTTTTCTGGTTTCCTTATGTATACCAGTCCTTGAATGAACAATTCAGTTACAATCTGGCCCCAGGTTACAACTCCACCTGGGGAGCGTATTTGCTCACAACGCTGACGTTTCCGATTGCGACGAATGTAAGCGGGGTGGTTCACCTCGACCTGAGAAGCTCTCGCGGACCGGCTCTTGGCTTAGATGTTAATTATCACTTCCGCGAAGATAGGGAAACCACCGGCCGCTTGCAGCTCTACGGACTCGAGGATGCGTCTCCGAACATCAATGAGACCGCACTTGGCCGCGCCCCAATCGGTGCCGGCAGATACCGGATCGCGTACCAATCCAGGACCTATATCACCAGCGACATCTCGGCGATCGCTGATTTCAATAAATTGAGTGACCAATATTTTCTCCAGGATTTTTACCCCAACGTCTTCTCGATCGATCCGCAGCCCGATACCTTCTTCCAACTGGTAAAACGCGGCGAGGCGTACACCTTGAATGCTCTGGCGCGCCCGCAAGTGAACAATTTCCTGGAAACGGCTGAACGCCTGCCTGAGATCAGTTGGCAGGTCGCGCGAACGCCATTGTTCAATGGACCGATCTTCTATGAAGCAACGACCAGTGCGGCCTGGCTACAGCGTCTGTTCGCCGCAAAAACGGGCATTGAGTCCATAGATTTGCCGAATGGGGCGCTCAATCCTAATTACAGCTTTTTCCGGCTGGATTCGTTTCATCAATTCATTTATCCGCACACTTATTTCGGATGGTTATCAATCGTTCCGAGCGTGGGTTTCCGCGGCACCTACTACAGTACCGCCGGAAGCTTCACAGAATCTGATAGCGCCAACCCAATCCCGGAGGGTATCCTGGTAGAACACGGTGGACGCGTAAGATTTGCTTTGAACACCGACGTGGAGGCCTCCTTCAAGCTTTCGAGGGCTTTCGAGGGGGTGCAGGAAAGGTGGCTCGGACTGGATGGACTGCGTCACATCATCCAGCCTTACGCCGACTTCTCCTGGGTTTCCCAGCCGACAGTTCCTTCCTCCGATATCCTCCCCATTGACCAATACATTCCCAGTACCCAGCTGCAACCGATCGATTTCCCAGAGTACCGCGCGATCGATTCGCTCGATCGATGGACGATATTGCGCCTCGGTGTCCGGAACCGGCTCCAAACTCGCCGCGATTACACGACCGTCAATTGGCTCGACATCAACAGCTATTTCGACGTCGATTTCGACAACCCGCTGGCGCAGGCTATCCCACCGGCCAGTACCAGCGTTTCCCGGACAGCGCCAGCCACCCCGGCACCCGAACTTTTCTCTAATGTTTTTAACAAGATACGATTTCAACCCGTTTCCTGGGCCTCTCTTTCCGTTGACTCGCAAGTGCCTCTTTTCGACAAAGGGTTCTGGTCGGTAAGTACTTATTTAGACTGGACGGTTAACCCGAATATCGAGTTTCGGGTGGGACATCAGTACCTGCAAAGCAACCCATTCTACCAGGATACGAGCGAACTCTCCTTTTATACCTACCTGCGGCTAAACGACAACTGGGGCTTCAGCGTTTACGAAGATTACCAATTCAAGACGGGAATAATAAACCAACAGACGTACGCAATTCATCGCGACTTGAGCAGCTGGGTCGGTGCCCTCGGACTGAACATCACCAACAATGGCGCGGGTAAGACCCAGCTCGCCGTCGTGTTGACGTTCACCCTGAAGGATCTGCCTCGTCTTGCTTTGCCGATCAATCTGGATATCGGCAGCGCTATTGGTGAATAAGGGATGAGGTATCGGCGTATCGCCGTATCGGCGAACAGGGAGATAAAGCGCCTGTGAAAATGCTGTCCGACCAGCTTCCGCTGGACAAACGGCGCAAGCCGGATATGGGAGATGCTCGGTTGACGGAAGCGTGATATGGATATTTCTATTATTGGCTCAGGGTATGTCGGTCTTGTGACCGGCGCTTGCTTTGCCGACGTAGGTCATAGTGTCGTCTGTGTAGACAACGACCAAAGAAAGGTCGATACCCTCCGGAGTGGTCAGATACCGATCTACGAGCCCGGCCTGGAAGACGTCGTTCATCGTAATGTTTCCGCGCGTCGCCTGCGCTTTACGAACAGCATTGAAGACGGCGTTCATCATTCACAGATTGTTTTCATCGCAGTCCCGACTCCGCCCCAGCCCGACGGCAGCGTGGACCTCACCTACATCGAGCGAGTTGCTCGGGAGATCGCCGAAGTACTCAAGGAATACCGCGTCATCGTCGACAAAAGCACGGTTCCGGTGAAGACCGGCGAAAAAGTGGCGGAAACGATTCGCCGATACAATAAGGCGGGCGTTGACTTTGATGTGGTCAGCAACCCGGAATTCCTAAGGGAGGGATGCGCTGTCGCTGATCTCATGAACCCGGATCGAATCGTGGTCGGATCGAACAGCGACCGCGCATTGGCCCTGATGAAGAAGGTCTATGAGCCGTTCATGGCTCCGATCATGGTGACCGACGTCAACAGCGCGGAATTGATTAAGCACGCGGCGAACTCGTTCCTGGCGCTTAAGATTTCCTACATCAATGCGATTTCGGCTATCTGCGAAGCAAGCGGGGCCGATGTCGAAAGGGTTGCTGACGGGATCGGTGCCGATAAACGAATTGGCCGCAGCTTCCTGAACGCGGGGCTTGGCTACGGTGGATCTTGCTTCCCAAAGGATGTTGCAGCTTTCATCGCGATCAGCGAACAGCTGGGAGTGCCGTTC
Organism: Verrucomicrobiota bacterium; assembly: GCA_019233825.1. GTDB lineage: Bacteria > Verrucomicrobiota > Verrucomicrobiia > Chthoniobacterales > JAFAMB01 > JAFAMB01. The sequence continues at coordinate 6,006 of JAFAMB010000078.1, forward strand.
CTGCTTCTTAAGGAAGTTCAGCGGATCAATCAGGTGCAACGCGAGCGGTTTTTGAAGAAGATCAGGGATACCCTCTGGGTTTTGCGAGATAAACGCATTGCTGTCTGGGGACTGACGTTTAAGCCGGACACCGACGACGTCCGGAACTCTGTAGCGATCGATCTAGTGAATAATCTGTTGCAAGAGGGCGCCATCGTCCATGCGTACGATCCCAAAGGGATGGACAAAGTCGCAGAACTCGACCTGTGTAAAGGCGTGACTCTGGCAAAGTCCGCGCTTGCAGCGGTTCAGAACGCCGAAGCACTCGTCCTGGCCACTGAGTGGAACGAATTTCAAAGGATCGATTTTGAGCAGGTGCGCAAGGCGATGCACACTCCGATCGTCTTCGATGGTCGTAACCTCTTCGATCCGGGAACTATGAAGGAGCTTGGCTTCCGTTATTACGGGATCGGGCGTGCCGGCTAGGAAACGCCGAGAACGCCGAAAACGTTCCCGCGCGTTCCCGCGCGTTCCCGGCGTTTTCAGTGGCACTTCCCGCAATTGTGTGGGAGCTTGGGTTGTCGTCCCGCACCTTTGTTCACCTCCAGAGTTTGCGATCCCGCGGGACCCTGGAGCGGCTCTATGGCAGGCAAAAATCCGCGCCTTTGTTGCTTAAAAGCGCTTCAACGCTGGGAGACCGGTCGAGAATTCGCTGACGAGGTTCTCCACCAGGCGCTCCAGCGCTCCGGGTTGACTAATGTCAATCGGTCATTCGTCACCGAAACCTTCTACGGGGTGATTCGGAATCGATCCTATCTCGACTTCATTATCCAGCGGTTCCGCCCGACAGGCCTCGATATGCCGACGCGCCAGGTTCTGCGTCTCGGTGTTTACCAGCTTTACAAGATGCGCATCCCGGATCACGCGGCCGTTTACGAGACTGTGAACATCGCCGGACCCGCCCGAACGTTGGTTAATGCAGTCCTCCGCAAAACCATCGCCGAAAAAGAGCACATCCTGCAGCAACTACGGGATGCACCGGCCCACATCCGCTATTCGCACCCGGAATTTCTCTGGCAAAAATGGGAATCTCGGCATGGTGGCAGACTCGCGGAAGAACTCTGCGCCTGGAACAATGAGCCCGCAAAAATTTACGTCCGAGCCAACCGCTTAAGAGTCACTCCAGGTGAGTTGATCGAAAGTTTCCCAGGCGCGAAGGTCGTGGACGTTCATCCGGACTGTCTTGAGGTCGATCGTCTGCCTCTTTCCTGGATTTCTTCCGGCGTCGCTTACGTCCAGGATCCCAGTACACTTCTGGCCTGCGACTTGTTGGATCCGAAACCGGGCGAAGTCGTGCTCGATGCTTGTGCAGCGCCCGGCGGTAAAACCGGATACATGGCGCAAAACATGCAAAATCAAGGGAGCCTCGTCGCCTGTGATTACGACAAACTCCGGCTGGCGCGCCTCGAGCAAAACCTGACGAGGCTTGGGGTCAGTAATTCCACCATTGTTTTGCTCGATTGGCTGCAACAAACATCTGCATTTAAGCCTGAAACCTATGATGCGATTCTGGTGGACGCCCCGTGCACAAATACCGGGGTCATCCGGCGGCGCACCGATGTTCGTTGGCGGTTGACTCCGCAAGATTTCCCTAGGATGCAGCATTTGCAAGGCCGGATCGTCAAGGCGACGGTTCAATTCTTAAAATCCGGCGGCCGGCTCGTCTACAGTACCTGCAGCATCGAGCCGGAAGAAAATGAAAGTGTTGTCGCATACATCGATAAAGAGGTTCCTGAGCTCAGCTTTGTTGAGACCAAGTCCTCCATGCCCATCCATGATCATCTCGACGGGGCTTTCGCAGCGCTATTCGTAAAGGCGTAAGAATCCGTCTCGCTTCTTTGTCCTCCTCCTCGTGCTCGATCTCGTCCTCGTCCTCGATCTCGTCGGAATGTCCGCAGCTGGGCCGGAGCCTCGCCTACGGCAGGGTGAGGCGCGGTAAGGCGAAGCTCCTGCCCGGGCCGCGGACGCAGCACCGATTACGAGGACGAGGAGGATTAAGAACCTTCAATATCCGCCAACGATTTCCTTACCCTTGGGCCATTCAACAGAATAATTGAATTCGATGACCTTTTTTACCTTCGATGGAAGCTCGAAATCCCAGGTAAGCTTCCCTGAATCTTTATCGATGGTCGCCGGCTTGTCCGAAAATGACCCCTGATTCACAACGATATCGGCGTTCCTGGAGACCGGGAGCTGATCATAAACCGAGAGTTTGATCGGACCGGATCGAAAATTTTGCAGCGAAATCTGATACCGCCGATCTTCAATCTCTCTTCGGTTCAGCATCCCGGTTTCAGAGCGCTTATCGACCAACTCTTTGCGCTCCACCTTGATCGAATCGTCTTTGCCTGCGTACAGGTCAAAGTCAGACCCGGGAGGCGTAAGATTCATTACAAGCGTACCGGTGAAGTCGCCATCCCGGAACAGGCTTACGGGCCCCGGCAAGAGTTGCGCGTCACTTGTGTTCTCCAGGTGCACCTTAAGGTAGACGGCGGAATCAAGTTTGGGTGTCGTGACATACTCCGGACTGCCAGTCAGATTCAGCAAGGTCACATTTGCGCGATGGGCCTGGCCGTCGCCGGGAATCGTGACCGGCAGCCCAACCTGGTACGAAACCGACAGGCCGGTTCGCTGCACCTCAGTTTGGGCCTCCTTGCTTTGGAGCGGCTCTTTCTTCGCCTGATCCGCCTCATTCGGAGCCGTCATCGGCGCCGCCGGACCAAACTCGGCCCTCGCAGCCGCTATTGGCTGTTCCGCTCTGTAATCCACGTAAGAAGGAATTAATTCGGGCATCCGCCCGTTGCGACCAGGCTGCGCCGTCGACAAAATCAAACGCACATTATTCCAGTCTTCGCCGGTTTTCTGGCGCACAAGCGCATTATAAATGAGTTCTACCTTGCCCGTCCCTGAATCTACCCGGGCATCGTAACTCGAGCTCCAGGACGCGTTTCCGATCATATAGCGCACCATGAACTCTCCCTTGGTCGCAACTTGCGCCTTCACGCTTACCAGCAGCGTGCGTTGTGATTTCTGTGCGGCGCTCCGCAATGCATCGAGTTCTCGTTTTACCCGGTCTATTTCAGGATCGAGCTTCCTTTCGTTGCGTTCGATGGACAGCATGCTTTCCGACAGGTTGGCGATTTCCTCACCGTAAAAGGCGTAGAGTTTACGAATATCCTCGAGGTTGACCGGTTCTTTGTCCCCTTTAGCAAGACCGGTGCTCAGGTTGCGAAAAAATTCTCGTTTCCTCTCGCACACATCCTTCTGTCCTTGAAACGATTTCTTTTGGTCTTGCAACTCCTGCAGCTGTCGCTCTAATTCCTGCGCTTTCGGGCTCGCACTTGAGCTCAGGAACTCCTGGCGGACATCGATTCCCTCGATCGTCAGCGGCGCATCCGACGCAGCGCTAACTTCGATGGAGCTCTCGTCGAGGGTCGCCGGCAAACCTGAAAACTCCAGGACCGACGTTCCAATTGGCAGACTGGCCGCCGCTACACGCGTGACGCGCGCACGATCGGGATAAACGGTAACTTCCGAAACCGATGAACTTACAGGTAAAGATTCATCCCCGTAGGCGGGGCCGCAGACTCCCATCATCGATAAAACAACGGGCAAAATGCGCAACATTCTCATACGCTGTTTGGGAAGGTTGGACGCAGCCCGCAGCTCAAACGTTCAACTCAGATTCCGCAACTGGGGCAAGGGAGGGGTAGTGGCGACTGGCACGGGCGTTTCCCCTTGCATGGAACAAGACCACAGACGGAACGCCCATTTCCCGTCGCCAATACCCCTCCCTTGCCCCAGTTGCGGAATCTATTTCTGCCGGAAAACCTTGTTCGTCTCGCCCAGCACAACGACTTTTGGGTGATGCGTTCTGGCCTCTTCCGGATCGAATAGTCCGAAGCTCATAATCGTCAAGCGATCACCTGGTTTCCCCAGGTTTGCGGCGGCCGCGTTGAGCTCGATCGCCCCCTGACCGCGCACCCCGTAAATGACGTAAGTCTCAAACCTTTCGCCATTCGTCATGTTGCCCACCAGAATCCGCTCATATTCTTCGAGCTCAACCAACTCGGCAAGATCAGCGGAAATACTGAGACTGCCCTCGTAATTCACATTTGCCGCGGTCACGAGAGCGCGATGAATTTTCGATTTGAGGAGCGATATCTGCACGTCCCACAAAGTAGCTTGGAATCCCTAGGCACTCAAGAACTCGAGCAGTTATCGGGGTTCACCATATCGCAGCGGTCGGACGGAATCGAACGGTGAGATAAAAATTCTGAATACCAAAACGTTCAAGAGGCAAACGAACAATATAGTCCTGCTGCAAGCCGGCGGGATAGCTTACTCCCACCGGATATTCGCCGGTGACCGCTCCATGTCCTTCGCAATGTGAGCACTCATAGGGTCCGATGCTCCCCTCGCCACGGCATGCCGCGCAGATCAGCCGTGCCGGAACCATAATGCGAACCTCGCCGCCCGCAAACGCCTGCTGCGGCGACAGAGGGACTTCTACGTTCAGGCTCTCCAGTCGCTCCGCTTTCGGCCGGGTACGCAGCTCGAAGTTGCTCCAGAGTCGGCCAAACAGCTCATCCAACGATGGCGAAAATGTCTCAAATGAGCGGAACAGGGATATGTCTTCGAGCCCGCGCGACGGTCGGGCCGTCGTAAGTGGTTCGGCCCGATGCCGACGGGCAATAACGGTTTCCGGCGGGCGCATCGCATCCATGCGCCGGATCGGAATTTCTTCCGCTTCACGGTCATAAATTTCGCGCCGGACCGGGTCGCTCAGCACGTCATAAGCCTCTTGCAGTTCAACAAACTGCTCGGTGCCAAAGCCCGTCAGATCCGGATGAAGTTCCAGTGCCCGCCGGCGATAAGCTGATCGGACCTGGTCCGAGGTTGCTTCAGGCGGCAGGCGAAGAATGAGGTAGTAATTCTTTCTCATATTTCACATCCGATTTCTCTATTCAGAACCTCCACGGGTCACCGCGGTGATACTTCCATGTTTAGCCATCCGGATGCGGAAATCAATCGTGGAGGAAAACGCCGAAAAACGCCGGGTTTTCGGCGTTCTCGGCGTTTTCTATCCTCCGCCGTTCTCCGTTTGGCTCAGGAACCCGGCCCGTATTCTATTTCCTGAATATTGGCCAGCCTGATCAGTCGCGGGATCCCGTTCCTGTTATACACAACAACGAATGACGGGATCGCCGCGCCTTGCTCTTCGGGCATTGGCGGAAGATCGACAAAGTCGGGATGGTTGACGGGGAAGCGAGAACCCGATCCGGTGACGACTACGAAAGGAGTAAATTGAGCCGGATCAATAATTTGAGCTATCTCTTCTCTGGTCATACTTGCAAGAAACTCAGCCGTAGATGTGACGCGTTTCCAAAGGTCACTTCGACGAATCTTATAACATCTATTTTCAATGTACGTCAAATGGGTAAGCTCGTCCGAACCGCTGGCCCAGCCACTGGTATCGAGCTTGCCAGCTTTCAAAAGACCTGGACGACATGGTCGAAACTTCATCAAAACCTCCCAGTGACCCTAGCCCAGGCAAAATCGAAGACTTGCGTGCTTTTTTGGCGGCTTGAATATAGGATCGTTCATGGTCACAGCGCATCCAGAGCAGTCGAAAGCAAATGCCAGGCGGCCAAGCGCAATCTTGGGGCGCCGGCAGGAATTGAACCTGCAGCTGAACCAGTTGATTGACGCTGTCATTCTGGTGCTTGCCCTGTCGGCAGCACATACCATCCGCCTCTATCTCGGTAACATTGACGGCGTTGCCATGATCGAGCCGTTTAAAGCTTACCTTTGGTTGATCGTGCTCATTATGCCCTTTGGACCACTGCTGCTGGATCTCCAGGGGTTTTACAATTTTCCGTTGCAAAAAACCTTCCTGAAATCCGTTACGCAGATTGCCCAGGCTTTGTTGTGGTTGGGGGTCCTGATTGGCGGTTGCTCGATTTTTTTCCGTCTGAACATTAACAGCCGCTCGGTTTTGATCTTGTTCGCAGTCTTTAGCTTGATCGCTCTCCTGCTCAAGGAGCGCGTTGTCGTTCTGTACGTGAAATCCCGCGCTCGCAACCGCGACTACCGGGAAAAGGTCATTCTTGCCGGATCTACGGAGGAAATACGACAGCTTGCAAACCGCTTCACGATGGAGCAACTGGCTGAAATCGATGTCGTTGACCATATCGACATATCACATCAATCGACTTCCGACCTGGTCAAAGCATTGCACCAGCATTCTGTCGGCCGCGTGATTTTTGTTACGGGCCAGATTGAACTGAGGCGGGTCGAAGAAGCGGTGGCAGCCTGCGAGATCGAAGGGGTAGAAGCCTGGCTCGTGGCAGATTTTATTCGTACCTCGATAGCCCGTCCTGCATTCGACATGTTTGGCTTCCAGCCGATGCTGGTCTTTCGATCGACGCCGGAGACTTCCTGGGCGCTGCTCACAAAGCGAACGATCGATTTGATCGGTTCGATGTGTGGCATTGTTCTCCTTGCACCGTTGATGATTGCCACTGCCATCGCGATCAGAGCCACGTCGCCGGGCCGTGCCATATTCGCGCAAATGCGATGTGGCAAGCATGGTCGTCCGTTTCGCATGTATAAATTCCGTTCCATGTATTCTGATGCCGACCAGCGCCGGCACGAACTGGAAGCGTACAACCAAATGAGTGGACCGGTCTTCAAGCTTGAAGACGATCCTCGTATCACTCCACTGGGCCACTGGCTACGAAAGTACAGTGTCGATGAGTTGCCTCAGCTTTTTAACGTTTTCGTCGGGCAAATGAGCCTGGTTGGCCCGCGGCCACTGCCTGTCTATGAAGTCGAGAATTTCTCGAATCCGGCTCAGCGCCGGCGCCTGAGTGTGAAACCTGGCATCACTTGCTTATGGCAGATCAGCGGACGTAACGAAGTGAAGGATTTCGAAACATGGGTGAAGCTTGATCTCAAGTACATCGACAACTGGTCGATCTGGCTTGACCTCAAAATCCTGCTTTGGACAATTCCTGCCGTTCTGTTGGGCGCTGGAGCGAGGTGAGAAAACCATTTCTGGTTTCTGGTTTCTCGTGTTTCATCTCCGATGATACCTGGAGTTTGGCCATTTTTTAGCGCCGAAGCTCGTGCCGAGAAACGAGAAACCAGAAACGGTTTCGCTACTTCAGCCTTTCGTAAAACCTCAAGGCGTCAATCTCCCCAGCCAGTTCGCGCAAAGGATATACCCGGTTGACTCCGCCGGATGCCGGGTCTTGAATCAGGTAGTCAAAACCGGCCTTCCCTGCAACAACGACGAAATGCGTAACTCCACTTGGCAAATGGATCCGAACAATGACCGGATTACCTCGCGCAAGGTTCGAATCGATCAGAAAGTAGGAGGGCAAATCTTCATAGGCATGCCGCACTAACGTTCGCCCTCGCTCGTTGTCATTCGCTGGCGTTCGCTGTTGATACTGAGCCGCCTTTTCCCAATACAACCAGCCTTCCGGGGTATACCCGCCATTGTTCGATAGAAAGGCATTCAATCGCCCCGGATCAATGTCCTGGCCGTAATAGGCCAGGACCATCGCCGCGGAGCTGACTGCACAACCTTCTTCGCCCATCGTCGAAGACGTAGGACCCAATTGATCATCGGCCCATCGAGGGTCAGCCTGAGCAAATCGTTGAACAGGCAGGACCAGCTTCGAGAAAAAATAAAGCCCGCCGGCTGAAGGGATCTTCCTGGTTCCGGCGTAGTAGTACCAGCCGGAGCTCGCGGCTAGGACAACCAGGATCCAGGCCAAAACGGTAAGAGGTGACTTCTGCCCAGGTCTCGACCGGGCCGGGCCGGCACGATCGAGTTGCGAAATAGCGGTATTATCTGCGCACATCAGCTTTTTGTTGGACCAGAACGCTGCTTAGCGCAACATATAGCAGCGAGCGCTTGCGTGAATATTATGCACCCCAATCGAGCAAGTTCCTGCGCCTCGTCAACTTGCAGCACCTATTTGCTAAGTATTCAACAGGGCGCGTTGGTCTTGCCTTTCAAGGATTCTAGCGAGGCGGCTGAACCCCCTGTTCTACACCCATCGCGATCAAACTGCCGCATACGCCTCGCCGGTCTGAGGCGCCGCCTCGCTAGATACTTGCGATGAACGGCAAAGCTCTAAAGCAAAATCGGAGGCTTCTGCTTTTCGCTTTCGTCATCGGGCCGATCCTCATTACCGCGATTCTCTTGTTTGTGTCACAGCGCCTGTATACAGACCAGCGGCGGGCGATGAAGCTCGTTGAACAGAGCGTCGAAGGCCGAGCGCAGCTCATTGAGCTGCGCAACGACTTAGACGAGGCGGAAGCCGCAGAATACGGGTTTTTAATCTCCGGCAGTCAATCTTTCCTCCAAAGATCTCTCTTCGCTCAAAACGATACCTACGTCCGGCTCACTTTTATTGGGTTATGGTTCGTCGACCAACCGGCTCAACTCGCTCGACTGAGCCATCTCCGGCTCCTGACAGAGGCTAAATTGGCCGAATTCCGCGATGTCGCCGGGCTGAAACAATCCGGTCAGGACCAAAAGGCACTTCGGCTGATCAGCACGAACCGTGAAGGATTGGGGATGGACCAAATCCAGCCGCTGATTGCTGAGATACAGACTGCCGCAGATCAGACCTTAGCCGAGCGCCGCGCAGAAAACGAATCCAAAGTCAACTTGCGCGATCTCATCTCAATTTGTCTGTTGTGCCTTACCGTGGCGGTCGTTGTTGGTGCGGGCGTGTTGCTTTTGCGAATTCGGCAATTGCAGAGCATCATTACCATCTGTGCTTGGACACAGCGTGTTAACTTCCACGGCAAATGGATGCGAATGGAGGATTTCCTATGGCAAAGGTTTCGAGTAAAGGTTTCCCATGGTATCTCTGAGGAAGCATTCGAAGGAGTGATGGGAATGGTTGGCAAAAACCTCACGGTCTCCAACGATCGCGCAGAGAAGCTGGGTAACCCAAAGGCTCAGCCAGATGCCGATCCAGGGAAGTAGCCGGCGAACGTCAACGAACGACGGTGAAAGAGCGCAAGACAGAGCCAACCACGCCAGGTGCAAACAAACCGCTTGGAAGCTTCGAATCGAGTTTGCGGTCGTCCGCAGCCGGTCGCTGGCGTTCCTTGGCCTTCCGCGGCTCGGCTCTGTTCCTGATCATCCTGCTCAGCGCCTGCTCGACCACCAGCCAACTCGTCGAATCAAAGGCAACGCTCTGGAAGGTCAAAGGCGATCACAATACTTTGTATCTGCTCGGTTCTATCCATATTCTCTCAAAGCAGGCCTATCCGCTGAAACCGGCGCTCGAGCATGCGTTCGACGATGCAAACCAGGTCGTCTTTGAAATCGACCTTACGCGGTTTACGTCGCAGAACTTCCGGCAAGAATTCAAGCGCACCGCGCTTTATCCGCCTGGCCAGACCCTCTCGAAAAAGCTTTCGCCCGAAACCGTTGAGCTGCTCAGGAGTACGCTCCCCTATTACGGTTTGACATTAAGCAGGGTCGATCATTTGAAACCTTGGTTTCTCGCGGAGTGGCTAAGTACTCGGACGCTCGAAATGGCGGGATTCAGCGATCAGCTTGGGGTTGATCTTTACTTCTATCGCAAAGCGAAGGCAGCTGGTAAACCGGTGCTCGGTCTCGAAACGCTCCGTGATCAAGCTCAGATTTTCGATCGGTTCAGTGATGCGGAGAACGAACAATATTTGATAGGCACAATTTCCGGGCTGCCGGCGTACGCAGTCATGGTCCGGCAGCTGGTTGATGCCTGGAAAAACGGAGACGTGCGGCTGCTCGACCAGTTGTTAAATCAGGACAAGCGTTCCGATCCCACGACCCACGAGGTGCTGTTTTCCAGACGAAATTCGAAATGGGTTCCGGAGATTGAACGTTTCGCGCACGAGGGTGGGAACTATCTGATCATCGTCGGAGCCGGACACCTCGTTGGCGATGACGGGGTTGTCGCGCAACTGAAGCGAGCGGGATATTCCGTCGAGCAGCTTTAAGGGCGTAGCGGCGTAGCTCGCCGATACGCCGATACGCCCCACAGCCCTATTCCTCGGCTCGCAAAGCGTCGGATATCTTTTCGACCTTAATCAGGTTTGTCTTGCCAGGCATATTGTACGGGGTGCCCGCGACTATAGTCAGCACATCATCGGGTTTTGCACCAAGAAACCGGATCGCCGCGTCGGCGCTCAGCTTCACGAGATGAGCTGTGCCCGCGATAGTTTCGTAGACCACCGGTTGTACACCCCAACTCAACGCCATTCTGCGACCCACCTCCTTTGAAGAACAAATGGCGATGATCGGCATTTTAGGCCGGTGACATCCCACTCGGCGAGGGGTACCTCCAGAGGAGGTCGCGGCGATAATGGCTTTGGCTGATACCGAATTTGCAATTGCGTGTGCCGCGTGACCTACGGCAGCCTCTAAATCCGATCGATCCGGGATCGCGGGTGGAATGGGCAGTTCGCCGGTGATCCATGCTTCTTCAGCGCGAGCTGCGATTGTGGCCATGGTAGCAACCGCTTCAACCGGGAACCGGCCCACAGCCGACTCCGCGGAAAGCATGACTGCATCGCTACCGTCCAGGATTGCATTGGCAATATCGGCGGCTTCCGCCCGCGTCGGCTTGTGGAAGTTGATCATCGACTCCAGCATCTGCGTTGCAGTGATCACCGGCACGGCTTCCTGCCGGCAGACCGAAATGATCCGTTTTTGAGCAATCGGAACGTCTTCGAAGCTCATTTCAAGCGCCAGATCACCTCGAGCCACCATGACTCCATAACACTCCCGGACGATGTTCTCGATGTCGTCAAGCGCATTCTTCCGCTCTATCTTCGCGATCACCGGTATCGATGCGCCTCGTTCGGCAAGTGCTTGCTTTAGAAATCGTACATCCGAGGACGATTGGACAAATGAAAGCGCCAGGAAATCCAGTTCCTCGGAGACCGCAAAATCCAGGTCGAGGTAATCCTTGGTCGTCAGGGAGGGCAGCGACACCAGCCTGTTCTTGAGGTTCACCCCTTTGTTGCTCTTCAATTCGCCGCCGCGCAGAATCTCGCACAAAACGTCCCCGTTCGGTCTGGTCTCCAACACCTGAAGCTCAATATTTCCGTCATCCAAAAGCACGATAGACCCAGGAACTACATCGCGGTAGAGCCCTTTGAAACTCACCGCAATCTTCACAGGAGTACCGATAATGTGCTCCGAACTTAAGATGATCTTATTTCCACGCTCGAGCTGGATGCTCCCATTCTCCATTTCCCCAACCCGAATCCGGGGACCGCGCAAATCTCCGAGCACACCAATGAAAACTCCCATTTTATCCGCCACTTTGCGAATCCGCTCGACTAAAGGTTTGGCTTGTTCACTCGACCGATGAGAGAAGTTCAAACGCGCCACATCCATCCCAGCCTCAATCAATCGGCACAGCATCTCTTCGCTATCGCTCGCTGGCCCTAGGGTCGCGACGATCTTCGTCCGTTTGGAAAGTCCACCCATTTGCATTGCTCATACTCAACCAAGCTCACGCCAACGACAAGGGCGAAGAGTAGCGGCGTGGCGGCGTAGCGGCGATTAAAGGCGAAATGCTGGCGAAAGGTACGCACAAAGGTCGCGAGCGTAGGAAGAGGCCGAGAAAGGGTTACTTAGATTCACCGCCTTATTGAGCGATACAGCGATAGCTCACCGTCACGCCGACATGCCGACACGCCTCTACCCCATCCGCCGGCGGAAAAACCAGGTCGCGACTGTTAAGGTGAATACTGCTATGACCGCCATCGGCCAAATGTTTGCGCATACGTCTGCTGCCGGCAGACTTTTCAGGAAGAGCCCTTTGACTATGACCATCATGTATCGCAACGGATTGGCGTAGGTAAACGGCTGCAGCCAATGTGGCATATTCTCGATCGGAGTCGTGTACCCGCACATCAAAAGAGCCGGCATCAAGAAAGTGAAAATGCCCAGGAGTGCCTGCTGCTGGGTTGCGACG
>JAFAMB010000087.1 GCA_019233825.1 Verrucomicrobiota bacterium
CCAAAAATTCGCTCGGGCTTGTGCCGATTGCGAGTGATCAAATCGTTCGCCTTAACCAGCCTCGCGATGGTGTCGGGGATGAGTTGAGAGTCGTCTCCAATCGTGGCTTTAACCAATGACGTGGAATGCACAAGCGCGCGCCGTCACAGTCTGTTTTGGATTGGTCGGCTTATTCAGTGTCTACTCGTTTCGGCTGATCGATCTGCAGATCTTACAGCACGAGAAGTTCACGGCGCTTGCTGCAGAAAAGCATAACCATAAACAGATCATCTATGCCAGGCGTGGTATCATCCGAGACGCTCATGACGAGCCTCTTGCCGAAAATATCCCGGTCAAGACCGTCGTTGCGGACGCGTCGCATATTCGGTATCCGGCTGCTGTGGCAGCGGCAATCGCGGATCAGCTTGAAATGGATCCGCGCGACATCGCGGACAAGCTGAGCCACAGCGGCAAGGGCAGCAAACATATTGTTCTGAAAGCGCAGATCCCGGAGCAGACCGCGGAAAAGATTAAGGAATCTCTGCGTGTGGCGAACTTGCGGGGGATCTATTTCGACCAGGACTTTGTACGGGTATACCCGAACGGGCAGATGCTTGCGCAGGTGATCGGCTTTGTTGATCACGACCATAAGGGAACCATGGGCATCGAGCGCACGATGCAGGATTTTCTCCAGGGCACCGACGGCTTTCGCTACATTGAAACGGACAGGACAGGAAAAGAATTGGTGCCGTACCGTGGTCAGGAGAGTCCGGCCCAAGACGGTTGTGATGTGAAGCTCACCGTCGACCTCGGCTTACAGAATCTTCTCGAAACCGAACTGGACGCTGCCTGCGCAGAGTTTAAGCCCAAGGATGCCACCGCCATCATGATGTGCCCGCAAACCGGAGAAATCCTGGCGATGGCAAGCCGTCCCACGTTCGATCCAAACAAACCGGGTGAGGCGGCACCGGATCAGGAAAAGAATCGCTCGATTGTGGACATGGTCGAGCCGGGGTCGACATTCAAGATCGTCACGACTTCAGCTGTGCTCGAGGAGAGGCTTGTGACACCCGATACGACGGTGTTTTGCGAGAACGGACATTTTCAGTATGCCGGACGAGTACTTCGGGATGCGCATCCGATGGGAGTTTTGACGGTCCACCAGGTGTTGATGAAGTCGAGCAATATCGGCGTTGCCAAACTGGCGCTGCAGCTTGGCGAGACGAAATTGTACGAGTACATCCGCCGTTACGGTTTCGGGGAGAAGACCGGGATTACCTTAAGCGGTGAGATTGGTGGTCTGGTCAATCCGCCACACCGCTGGAGCAAGCTCGATATCACCCGGATCCCAATGGGCCAGGCAGTGGCAGTGACTCCTTTGCAATTGGTTGCAGCGATGTCAAGTATTGCCAACGGAGGTAAACTCATGAAACCGATGATCGTTTCGGAAATCAAAGATCAGAACGGGCGTCCGGTGGCCAATTTTACTCCGGAGACGGTCCGCGACGTCATTTCCCGCGAGACCGCGCTCAAGATCGTATCGGCCTTGAAAGATGTGGTCAGCAAACAAGGAACAGCCCAAAAAGCGGGAGTACCAGGATTCCGTGTGGCTGGAAAGACGGGAACGGCACAAAAGGTCGATCCGCGAGGGGGCTATATGGTTGGACGCTACGTGACCTCCTTCGTCGGGTTCATGCCGGCTGACGATCCAAAATTTACTTTACTGGTACTCCTGGACGATCCGACGATGAAGCAGGGAGAGGTGTTCGGCGGTACCGTGGCAGCCCCGGTTTTTGCCAGGATCGCCGAGAAAGCGGCGCGGTACCTTGATCTGAAACCTACAGAACAGATTCCTCCATCACAGGTAACGAACGGGTCGAAAAAATTGGCTTTATCTGAGCAGAATCGCGATTAATCCAAGCATCATGGAATTGGCAGATCTAATTCAGCGCCTGACAGCGGTCTCGATACACGGCCCGCTTGACCGAGAAATAACCGCTGTTCGCTACGATTCACGCCGGGTCGCACCTGGGAATCTCTTCGTAGCGGTTCGAGGCGCATGCTTCGACGGGCATTCATTTATTGAACAAGCGGTGGACAAAGGAGCCTCTGCGGTGGTGGGAGAACAGCCAGGTCTTTCGCAACGGGCAACCACCATCGTGGTGCCGGATTCGCGCGAGGCGCTGGCCCGGTTGGCAGCCACTTTTTACGGCGATCCGTCTCGTAAGCTGAAGGTGATCGGCGTAACCGGCACGAACGGTAAGAGCACGACGACGTTCCTGATAAAACATCTGCTTGAACGTGCCAATCAAGCCACCGGACTGATCGGCACGGTGCAGTACGAGGTTGGCCAGCGAGTGCTGCCCGCACAGCGTACGACACCGGAGTCACTTGATTTACAAGAACTTTTGAGCCAGTGCGTCGAGGCGGGTTGCCGGAATGTTGTCATCGAGGTTTCCTCCCACGCCTTAAGCCAAGGACGGGCCAAGGAAATTGCGTTTGACGTGGGCGCTTTTACGAATCTGACGCAGGATCATCTGGACTTCCATCAGGGGATGAAAAGCTACTTCGAAGCAAAAGCGCACTTGTTTGAAAGCCTACGCGACAACCCGAAGAAGGAGAAAGTAGCCGTAATTAACATTGACGATCCGTACGGCCAGCAACTGGTTGCCCGATTCGGCCGAGATCTTCCGACGATTACTTACGGAATGGGTGCGCGTGCCGAATTTCGCGCGAGCAACTTTAAGGTGGAAATGAATGGGAGTTCCTACCAACTGGACACGAAAGAAAAGAGTTACTTGGTTCGCCTTCCGTTGATCGGGAGATTCAATATCTATAACTCCTTGGCTGCGCTGGCGGCGGCCCATGCGATCGGTGTTGACACCCGGACATCGGTATCGGCCCTGGCCAAGGCGCCTCAGATCCCGGGCCGCCTCGAGGCCGTTCCCGCAAGGCGTCAGTTCCAGGTGTTTGTCGATTATGCTCACACGGACGACGCATTGTTGAATGTTGTTAAAACCTGCCGGGATCTGCGTCCAAGCCGGCTGATTCTTGTGTTTGGATGCGGCGGTAACCGGGATACAGCAAAACGGCCGCTGATGGGAGCGGTGGCCGACCAATACGCCGACTACGCAATCATCACCTCAGATAACCCTCGAAAGGAGGATCCAGAGGCAATCGTTCGAGACATCGAAGCAGGGTTTAAGCATAAGAACTACGAGAAGATCGTGGATCGGAAAAAAGCAATTTCTCGGGCTATCGCGCTGGCCCAGCCAAAAGACATCGTTTTGATTGCCGGCAAGGGTCATGAAAAATATCAGGAGTTCAGCGATCATACGATCCCGTTTGATGATGTTGAAGTAGCGGCGCGCGCTTTGGAAGAACATCCAGTGGAGTTGTCGAGGCATGGATCCTAGAACCCTGGAACAGATTGCAAAATGGGTTGACGGCAAAGTGCACGGAATTGGCACCGAAACCATTACCCGGGTGGTCACAGATTCGCGTTCAATCCGCAAGGGCGAGTTTTTCGTGGCCCTGCACGGCGAGCGGTTTGATGGGCACGCTTTCCTACCCGCGGTTTTGGAGGCAGGGTCTGCCGGCGCGCTGGTGAGCGAGGTCAATTTCCGCCTGAATGGGATGACGCAAATAGAGGTGCCGGACACATTGTCAGCGCTGCAGCGTCTGGCCAAGGCGTACCGCAGCGAGCTCCCTCTGAAGGCGATCGGGGTTACCGGAAGCAACGGCAAGACCAGCACAAAGGAGATGATCGCATCGGTGCTGGCAGAAAGATTTTCTGTCACCAAGACAGTTGGGAACTACAACAATCATATAGGGGTGCCACTGACCGTGCTTGGGGCGAGCTGTGCGGACGAAGTCGGTATATTCGAAATGGGGATGAATCATCCTGGGGAGCTCGCACTGCTTTGCCAAATAGCGCGTCCGGACTTCGCCGTAATTACCAACGTAGGCATTGCTCATATCGGATACTTTGGGACTCGCGAAGCTATTGCAGAGGAGAAGGCTGTCGTGGCCGAGGCAATTCCGGCCGAAGGATTTGTCGTACTCAATGCGAACGACGAATTCACGGACTGGATGGCGTCCCGCTGCAAGGCGCGCGTAATCCGCGCCGGGCTCAACCGTGGCGATCTTCAGGCGCGGGGTATAGAGCATGGTGACAAGGGCTCAACCTTTGCACTGACATATGGCGCGGTCTCGAGCCGGGTTACGCTCCCGGTCCATGGTGAGCACATGGTCACTAACGCGGCACTGGCTGCCGCCGTCGGGGTGGGACTTGGCCTGAGCCTTGAAGAGTGCGCAACCGGGTTGGCGAAGACCGCAATCCCGGGAAATCGCCTGAAGATGCAGAGGCTTGGTCGCGTGCTCGTGATCAACGACGCCTACAATGCGAATCCAGAGTCGATGGTAGCGGCACTCAGAACCGCATCACATTTTGCGGTTAAGGGGCGCCGGGTAGCGGCGCTTGGCCGGATGGGGGAACTTGGAGAACAGTCTGAGGCCGGTCATCGAGAGGTGGGTCGAGCGGTGGCGGAATGCAAATTCGACCATCTCGTTACCGTAGGTGATGAGGCCCGGTTGATGGCAGAAGCTGCCCACTCAGCGGGTCTGAAGTCCACGAGCCAGGTGAAAACTCACGAGCAAGCGGTTGAGGCGCTGCTCCACTACCTGGAACCTGGTGATCTTCTGCTGGTCAAAGGGAGTCTTTCGTCTGCCATGGACCGCGTCGTGGCTGGGCTGGAAGGCGTGAAAAATCGAGCTAAGTGGAGGTCGCCATGATGTTCTACTTGTATTATCTGAGCCAAGGACCAAACGCGATCGCCGGAGGATTTAACGTTTTCCAGTATGTCTCGTTTCGGGCGGTGTGCGCCGCGATCACCGCGTTCCTGCTTTGTCTTGTATTTGGGGATCTGGTGATTCGTAAGCTGACCTCACTTAAATTCGGGCAGCCAATCCGAACCGCGGAAGAAGTCCATCGCCTCCATGAACTCCACGGAGCCAAAAAGGGCACTCCGACGATGGGCGGAGTCTTTTTCATGGGCTCAGTGGTGGTTTCCACGATTATCTGGGCGCGGCCGGACAATGTTTTTGTTTGGCTTTGCCTGTTTACGACCGGTTTTACCGCCGGACTTGGATTTGTAGACGACTATCTCAAGGTCACAAAGAAAAAGTCAGATGGTGTACCCGGAAAGATCAAGTTGATCTGCCAGTTCATTCTCGCTGCAATTGTGACCGCGTTTTTTCTGCTGAATCCGTCGCTGGAGGTTCAGGCAAAGGAGCTCTATATCCCGTTCTTCAAAGAGCCGATTATTGCCAATTTAGGTTGGTTCACCCTTTTGTTCTTCGCGATCGTCATCGTGGGCGCCTCCAACGCGGTGAACTTGACTGATGGCCTGGACGGCCTTGCCACCGGGTGCACCGTGACAGTGGCTTCGACCTATGCAATCCTGGCTTACGCGGCCGGCAACGTCGCGGTCTCAACCTACCTTGATCTACCTTTTTACCGTGAGAGCCAGGAACTGACAATTCTTTGCACGGCGCTGGCGGGAGCAGGCCTTGGGTTTCTTTGGTTCAACTGTCATCCGGCGAAGGTGTTCATGGGTGATACCGGATCGCTCTCAATTGGTGGAACGCTGGGTGTCGTCGCGATCTGTTGCAAACAAGAACTCCTCTTGATTGTGATCGGAGGAATTTTTGTGATTGAGGCGCTTTCGGTAATTCTTCAGGTGTTGAGTTTCAAGCTCACCGGCAAACGGATTCTGCTGATGTCACCGTTGCACCATCACTTCGAACTGAAGGGCTGGAAGGAAAGTACGGTGATTGTCCGGTTCTGGATCATGTCGCTGATGTTTGCCTTTTTGGGTCTGGCCACTTTGAAATTGCGATGAAATACAGTCACACACGAGCAGCCGTACTCGGCTTAGGCACCAGCGGAGAAGCCGCTGCCAAGCTGCTGCAACGGCAGGGAGCGCGTGTAACCGTTTTTGACAGCGGCAAGCCGGATCCAGAAAAGGTGCTCGGACTCAAAGAACTCGGTGTTTCTGTGATCACCGGCGAAGCGGCCGACGTCGCCGAGGGCAATTATGATCTGACCGTATTGAGCCCTGGGATAGACCCGGTGGTTCCCCTGGTCCAAAACTTTCTTCGGCAAGGCGCGGTATTTACCGGTGAGCTCGAGTTGGCTTTCCGTTTTTGTACGCGACCGGTTATCGCGATTACCGGCACCAACGGTAAAACGACTACCACCCAGTTGATTGAATCGATGCTGGGTGCGGCGGGCCTTCGCACAGTCGCATGTGGAAACATCGGCATGCCGTTCTCTGAGGCGGTTCAACGCCAGGATGAATTCGATATCTTCACAGTTGAGGTTAGTTCTTTTCAATTAGAGACGATTTCGACCTTTCGTCCGACCGTAGCCGTTTGGTTGAACCTGACCCCGGATCATCTGGACCGATACCGGAACCTGGAGGAGTACCGGACAGCGAAGCTGCGGGTTTTTGAAAATCAGCGCTCGAGCGATTTTGCGGTGACGAACTATGCAGACGATTTGCCAGGAATTGCCGCCCGCCAAATTCGGTTCAGCGCGTACCTGAAAGGTTGTGATTTCACTCTTCACGGAGAGACGATCCAGTTTGGGGGTGAGCCGGTCTTGAGCATGAGTGAAACTCACGTGAGCGGCATTCACAACGCCGAGAACCTGATGGCAGCGTTAGGTACGGCTTACGCCTTGCAATTGCCTTGGGAGAAGGCCAAATGCGGACTGAGACAATATCGGCTGCTCCCGCATCGCTGTGAGCAGGTTGGTGAGATCGGCGAAGTAATCTTTATCAATGACTCGAAAGCCACGAATCTGGATGCCCTTGCTAAGGCCCTCGAATCCCAGCCAAAACCGGTTGTCCTGATTGCGGGTGGAAAAGACAAAGGCTTTGGATTCGACGCGATCATCGATCTGGTTCGCGCGAAGGCCAAGCATGCTGTCTTGATTGGCGAAATGGCTGATAGGATTTTCCAGAGCTGGTCAAAGGTCGTGCCATGCTCGTTTGCGCAGACGCTCAGAGAGGCGGTCGACCAGGCTCGACAACATAGTCTTCCGGGCGAGGTGGTACTTTTCTCACCGGGGACATCTTCGTTCGACATGTTCAAAAACTATGGCGATCGCGGCAATCAATTCCGCGAGATTATCCAGGAGTTAGCAAGGTGAGACTAATCAAGAAAACTGTCAAAGGGACCCCAAAGAAAAAGCTGCGGGCGGCTGGTCCGCGATCCGCCGCGAAATATGCGGAGGAAGATTACTCGGCCGAGGAGCCAAATGTTAAATTATCGCGGGCCTTCGTGGTAGTGCTGCTGCTTCATGTTGTCGCAGTGGGCGGGATATTCGCATTCAGCGCGCTGAAGGACCAGCAGACCGGCAGTTTGACTGGCAAGGCGGAGTCGATCAATGGAAAGGCTGCGCCGCAGCAACCTAACGCTGTCCGAGACCCGGGACTGCCCGATAAACCTGGAAACAAATCGGTTCCGCCGGATGTGCAGAAATTAGTGGAATCACCCCACCCTGGAGGGGTCGGCGGGATAAAGGCTCAGAACAGCAACATCGCCCAGGAGGGTGCCGGGGAAGCCGGGAAGTTTTATGTGGTGCAAAGAGGAGACAGTCCCGCCGGGATCGCCAGGAAATTCAAAGTTAGCTACGCAGACTTGCTAAAGGTGAACAATATAGAAGATCCGAAGAAACTGCAGATCGGTCAGAAGTTAGTAATACCATGAACGTTGGATGGCGCCCAGTTGGAGGGCGCTGCTCCGTCAGCGCCGCCGGTCTCGGCATTCCGCATGCATAAACAAAGCGCATATATCCTGGTACTGACGGTTGCCGCCCTCGTGACTCTCGGGTTAGTCATGCTTTACAGCACAGGCGCTTTTGCTCCTGACAGTCACGGAGATCAGTTCAACTTCCTCAAAAGGCAGAGCTTCTGGTTGGGCGTCGGATTCATCTTTTCCATAGTATTTGCCTTGGTCGACTACCATTGGCTCGAGCGCTCCTGGTACGTGCTGTATCCTGCCGCCCTCGGGTTGCTGGCTCTCTGCTTCATTCGTCCGATCGGGATGCGGATCAATGGCTCCTGGCGCTGGATCCATCTGGGGCCAGTCACTTTTCAGCCATCAGAGCTGGCGAAACTCGCTGCGATCATTTTTATCGCGTGGTGGTTCTCAAAGTTTGAGGCGAAATGCAAAGGATTCCTGATGGGATTGATCTATCCTGTGGCCGTCATCGCGACGCTGCTCGCACTTATCGTTCTTGAGACCGACCTGGGGACGACACTGCTGATCGGCGGAACGATTTTTCTCATGATGTTCGTC
Source organism: Verrucomicrobiota bacterium (assembly GCA_019233825.1). Taxonomy (GTDB): domain Bacteria; phylum Verrucomicrobiota; class Verrucomicrobiia; order Chthoniobacterales; family JAFAMB01; genus JAFAMB01. Next base: position 8,347 of record JAFAMB010000087.1, read on the forward strand.
GCGGGCGCCAGCCCAAAATTTCTGGGGCCCGTGGTTCTCGCGGGGCTCGCTGCGGTTTTGACGATCGCCTGGCACATTTCGCAACGACAAGGACGGCTCCTGGCATTCCTGCATCCCGACCAATACCAGGAGAGGGAAGGTCATCAGCAATGGATGGGATTGATAGCTTTTGGATCGGGTGGACCCGAGGGGTTGGGTCTAGGTAACGGACGGCAAAAAATGCTCTACCTGCCGTACGCGCATACTGATTTTATTTTTCCAGTGATCGGTGAGGAGCTCGGTTTACGCATAACCTTGGTCGTCGTGTTTTGTTACCTCCTGGTCGTGATGTCCGGTATACTGATTGCGTTGAATGCTAAAGACAGATTTGGCATGTTGCTGGGATTTGGTTGTACGGCCATTCTTGGCCTGCAAGCCGCGATTAATATCGGCGTGACGACATCAATGTTGCCGAACAAAGGGCTTCCGTTGCCGTTTATCAGCTATGGCGGCTCAAATCTCTGTTTCTGTCTCGTTTGTGTTGGAATCCTGATTAACATCTACCGGCAAGGCAAAGAGGATAAGACGATTGCCAGTACTCAAATGATGGTTCGGGTCAGGCATGTTTCCCGAATTTAGTAATTCGTTCTGATGAATGTCGTGATTGCATGTGGAGGAACCGGAGGTCACCTGTTCCCGGGACTGGCCGTTGCCGAGGTCTTGAAAAGCCACGGGCATGAGATTCTTCTGCTGATTTCCGAGAAGCAGATCGACGCGACCGCGGTACGGGACCGAACGGAGTTTCGTATCGAGAAGATCGCGGCTGTCGGTCTGCCGAGGCTATTTTCGACACAGGTTTTTCCGTTTGCTAAGAAGTTGCTGCATGGTCTAGCGGCTTGTCGTCGCATCTATCGTTCTTTTGGTCCCGATGCGGTTCTGGGTATGGGTGGATTCACCTCAACCGGACCTATTTTAGCCGGTCGGATGGCGGGGCTTCCGACCTTCATTCACGAATCAAACGCGATCCCTGGGAAGGCCAACCGTCTGAACGCGTGGCTTTCGAAGAAGGTGCTGTTGGGATTCGAGGAGTGCGCTCGCTTTTTCCCGGATGTAGCCGTCGAAGTGACTGGAACTCCTATTCGCAACAGTTTGAAGAGGCCTGTGGACCGCAAGGAGGCTTTGCATAATCTGCGCCTGAAGGCCGGCCTGCAGACCGTTTTGGTGATGGGCGGCAGTCAAGGGGCGCACGGAATCAACGAAGCGGTCTTGGCCGCCCTGCCTTGGTTCGCAGCGAAGCCGGTCCAGTTTGTCCATTTAACCGGAAAGGAAGATGAAAACTATGTTTACGAATGTTATCAAAGAGCGGGCATTCCTGCGTTCGTCAGCGCTTTCTACCATCGAATGGAGGAACCTTACACCATCGCGGACGTCGCAATTGCCAGATCCGGTGCGGCTAGCTTGACCGAGATAGCCTACTTCGGATTGCCGTCAATCTTGATTCCCTATCCATTTGCTGCCGAAAATCATCAACTTTTAAATGCGGAAATGTTTGCGAGACACAGCTCCGCTGAAGTATTAGAAGAGTCGCGTGTGAGCGGAGACACGCTCAGCTCATTGATAGACCAATTTTTGAATAACGGAGCAAGATTGCGGCTGGCCGCTGAGCAGCCGCAGGCACTCGCACCAGAGACCGCCGCGAACAGGATTGCCGAAATTATCGAGAGATCGCATAAATGACGTTCGATCTTCCAAAAAAACTAACCGTCTTTCTCCTCGAAGGTCCAAAGCGGATCCACCTGATAGGAGTAGCCGGCTCGGGAATGAGCGGTATCGCGGGTCTGCTGCTTGCGCTTGGCCACCGCGTGAGCGGTTGCGATCGCGTCAGTACATTGGAGACAAGGCGGCTTGAGACGTTAGGGCTAAGATTTTATCTCCCGCAAACAGAGGAGACCGTGCAGGGGGCTGAACTCGTGGTCTATTCGTCCGCGATCAAAGCTGGGAATCCGGCATTCGACGAAGCTGTTAGGTTGGAGCTCCCCATGGTGCGGCGGGCTGAAGCGCTGGCCGCGATTATGCAGATCAAAAAAGGGATTGTGATTGCCGGGATGCACGGCAAGACCACGACCTCGTCGATGGCCGCGCATGTCCTTCGTGTCGGTGGCCTTAACCCTTCGCATTATGTCGGTGCGGAGATCCCGATTCTCGGTACGAATGCGCATTGGGAGCCTGCGGGAGACTATTTTGTCGCGGAAGGAGATGAAAGTGACGGCACGCTCCGGCTTTACTGTCCGGAGTACGCGATCGTCCTCAATGTCGAGGAAGAACACCTCGATTATTACGCTGACCTCGTTGCGATTGAGCGGGTGTTTGACCAGTTCATAAATCAGGTCGCCTGTAAAGTCATCTATTGTGCTGACGATCTGCATGCTGCGCGACTCTGCGCCGCACGAACAAATGCCATTTCTTACGGTCAATCTGATGCCGCGCTGTATCGATACCATAATTTTGCAGGCGCCCGGAGCGGGTCGCGTTTGGAAATCTCGAGAGGAAATGTTCGACTCGGAGAACTGGCTCTCGGAGTTCCTGGGGCTCACAACGCGAGCAACGCATTGGCCGTTGTCGCCCTGGCGATGGAGATGGGGGTGCCGTTTTTCAAGATCGCGGCAGCGCTCGAGTCTTTCCGGGGAGCCAAGAGAAGATTTGAAATCAAGCTGCAAACCGAAGCCTACACGGTGGTGGACGACTACGGTCATCATCCGACCGAAGTGAAGGCGACGCTCGAGACCGCGCGCTCGCTTGAGCGCAAGCGGATCATCGTAATGTTCCAACCGCATCGCTACACACGCACAAAGGCGCTGAAGAAAGAGTTCGGGTCGGCTTTTGATCGGGCGGATCTCGTCTTTGTGACGGACATTTATGCTGCAAGTGAAACGCCCATCCCAGGAGTTTCGGGAAACACGATCGCGTCGGCTTTGCGCGATCACACGCATCCGGCCGCCATTTATGTACCAAAACGACACGCGCTGTACCGCGAAGTTGGGCGGATTGTGGAGCCGGGCGACTTGATTTTGAGTCTTGGAGCCGGAGATATCCATGAGGAGGCTACCAAGCTCATACAAGATCTCGAGATTGCTACGGGAATTCGGGAAGTGATGGGTTCGGGAGAGGTGCGATTATATGAGCCGCTTTCCAAGCATACGACGTTGCGCGTCGGCGGACCGGCCCAATTCTGGATAGAACCGGAGACGCGAGGCGGGCTCGCCAACGTTTTGGAATTCTGTGCGGTGCGCCGGTTGCCGGTGATGTTCATCGGTCGCGGTTCAAACCTCTTGGTGCGGGACGGCGGAATTTCCGGCGCAGTCATTCATTTGACTCGAGGCGACTTCATGGCACTCAGCGTACAGGAAACTGAGATCCACGTGGGTGCAGGCGTTCGACTTAAGCAAGTTGCCGCAACCGCACGCAACGCCGGGATTGGCGGGTTCGAGTGGATGGAAGGGATTCCCGGAAGTGTCGGCGGCAGCCTCCGCATGAATGCGGGAGCGATGGGGGTCGAGACATTCGAGCAGGTTGTCAGTGTGCAGGTCGTCAGCCTCCGGGGCGAGTTCGACGTTCTACGACCAGGGCAGATGCAGGTTCAATATCGCAACGTCCCAACCTTGCGGGATCGCTGCGCTGTTTCCGCAGTTTTTCGCGGCGAACGGGCCAGCATCGAGGCGATCGATCGACGCTTGTCGGAGTCGAGTCGTAAGAGAAAGGCGAGCCAGCCAATCGCGGCCAGCGCCGGATGCATTTTTAAGAATCCGCACGAATGCCCGGCAGGAAAACTCGTCGAAGAGTTAGGTTTGAAAGACCGCAGAGTCGGTGCGGCCCGTGTTTCGGAAATTCACGGGAACTTCATCGTGAACGATGGCGGCGCGCGTGCACAGCAAATTCTCCAGCTGATCGGTGAAATTCAAAAGGCGGCTAAAGAACAACGGGGAATCGAATTGCAAACCGAAGTTGAGATTGTTGGAGTGGATGATGAATAGCTATTTTCGATGGCGCAGCTTTTTGGAGGATCCGTTCACAATGTCTCTGGAAAGGAGGGTGCCGAGCAAGCGGTGATCATTAAACGGGCAGTACGTAAGCAGAACAAGCAGAACAAGCGTGCTTCCAGCTCTCGGCAGCGGAAACATCAACATCTCCTTGATGTAAAGGTTCGCGCGAAAAAGGCGGCTGCGCGGCGCACGCAGAACGTCTTGCTCGTGTTTTGTGGCCTCGTGGTGGTTGCCTCGGTGCTTGGGGGAGTCGCTTTTGGGGCAAAGCGAGTCTTGAATGCATTGTTCTTTGCAAATGCCGATTACGCTTTAAAGACGATCGAGGTGACCTCCGATGGCAACTTGAGTCGGGAAACGATCCTGCATACGGCAGACATCGGTGAAGGACAGAATATTTTTTCGATCGACCTCCCGAAAGTACAGCAAAAGCTCGGTTCACTGCCGCAGGTCGAGGAAAGTCGTATCCAACGGATTCTTCCGAACAAACTTGTGATTTCAGTCCAGGAGCGGCGGCCGGTTGCCTGGGTCGCTCCACCTGACACGAACAGCGGGTTGTTTAATTATGAGAACGCTTATCTTGTTGACCGGCGCGGGATCCTTTTGAGGACAAAGTCGCTGGCACCGGAATACCTTGGATTGCCGCTGATCATTGGCGTTGACACGACCAATTGCCAGGCGGGTCAACCGTTGGATCAGGATGAAGTCAAGGCGGCACTCGACCTGATTCGTGCTTCGGCGGAAATTCTTCAGGGCCGTTTGCAGTTTCAAAGCATCGACGTATCGAAAGGATACAGTCTGATTGCCACTGACAAACAGCGTGCGAGTATCACGTTCAGCACGGACGAGATCGAATGGCAGCTGCACCGTTTGGAAACGGTCCTTAATTACTGCGATAAAAATAAACTTGAACTGCAGACCGTGAATCTGATGGCCCAGCGCAACGTGCCGGTCACGTTTGTGCCGCCGGCTGCACCGGCGACCTCAAGCGACTCCAGGGCCGGTCCAAGCGAAGGGCCGACCACGGACGCCAAGCCAAAACCGGCAGCGACAGGCGAGGCAGGTTCGACAACGCCGAGCCCGTCAAAAGGCGCTTCGCAATCGAGGAGTTCGAAATTACCAGAAAAGAAAACGCAACAACGGGATCGCAGCAAAAAAAAGCCGTTAAAGGAGGGACGCGCTCGTACGCGTCCTCCTACTGCAACGGAACAGGACGTGACGGAGCCTGGGCCGCGCGTTCGGCGAGCAATCCCTGTAGAGACGACTCGACTGAATGGCTAGAGACAACATCTTTGTGGGCCTTGAGATTGGCACTTCAAAAATCTGCGCTGTGGTCGCAGAAGCGCGACATGATGGTAGTCTGAAGGTAATCGGAGTGGGGAACGCTCCCTCACGTGGCGTGCGCAAAGGGGAGATAGTCGATTTTGAGACCGCAAAGCGTTGTGTCCACGACGCGATCGTAGATGCGGAAGAGAAGAGTGACGTAGAAATCAGTGAGGTTTATCTGGGAATCACCGGCAGTCACATTCGGAGCTTCAATAACCGCGGCGTAGTGGTGCTCGAGGAAGGGCGAGAAGAAATTGACGAACAGGACCTTGACGATGTCCGCACAAACGCTCGGGAAGTGAGTTTACCGATGGAGGACTGCATCCTCCACACGATCATCCAGCACTACTACGTGGACGGGCAGGACGGCGTACTCAATCCGATCGGTTTATTGGGTAAGAAACTGGAAGCGGATTTTCACATCGTTTATGGAATCCGCACGCGAATCCAGAATGCCATCCGTTGTGTGAAGGAATTGGAACTCGAACCCGCCGATGTGGTCATCAACTCTTTTGCGACAGCCCAAGCCGTTCTGGAAAAACACCAGAAACAGTTGGGAGCGGTCCTCATCGATATCGGCGGGGGAACGACTGATTTTGTCGTCTATGTCGACGGTGCAGTAAAACAGAGCGGCGTGCTGGCTGTCGGCGGCGACCATGTGACCAACGACATCTCGATCGGCCTGAAGATTCCAACCGCGCGTGCGGAAAAACTCAAGGTGGACGAAGGCAACGTGACTCTGGGGACAGCCTTCCCAGGGGAAACTATCTTGCTCAAAGACGAAACAGGCTTTGCCGGAAGAGAGATCGAGAGGGAGTCGTTGAACCAGATTATCCATTCTCGGCTTCGAGAAACCTTGGAGATCGTAAAGCGCCAGATTGAGGCGGACCAAAATCTCCACTATGTAGGCGCGGGGGTTTTCATTACTGGAGGCTGCAGCCAGATTCGCGGCTTGGAGCACCTGGCTTCCGAAGTGTTTGGAATGCCAGTCACCATGGCGCATGCGTTGCCAATGGCCGGCGTGACCTCAGCATTTGAGAATCCACAGTTTTCTACGGCACTAGGGTTAGTGAAGTATGGGCACCTGGTGCAAACGGATAGGCCCTCCTCCGGCGGGCTTATCAAGAACGCATTTCAGAAACTCAAAGGAATGTTTCGCAACTGATTCAGCTATATGGTGCAGCTCAATCGGCAGTACGAACGAGAGATTAACTCTGGCGAACCGATTCGTATCAAAGTCGTCGGTATTGGTGGTGCAGGATCGAACATCCTCGACCGCGTGATGCTTGATGGCATCGAGGCAGCAGATTTGGTCGCGATCAACACGGATGTTCAGTCGCTTACTGCATCGGTGGCTGCGCACAAAGTGCAACTTGGCCGAAATCTGACGCGCGGCCTTGGCTCCGGTGGCGATCCGGAGCTCGGCTACGCGGCGGCCGAAGAAGCAACCGACGAGATCCGATCTGTTTTACAAGGTGGCACGGTAATTTTTCTGAGTGTGGGGCTCGGTGGCGGTACCGGTTCAGGGGCCGCGCCGCTGGTGGCGCAAATCGCAAAAGAGGAAAATACTTTGGTCTTGGCTTTCGCAGCCGTGCCTTTCAGTTTCGAGGGACGCCGGCGGTGCGCGCAAGCCGAAGAGAGTTTGACCCGGCTGCGCGCCGTGGCTGACGCAGTGGTTTGCTTTGAAAATGACCGGATGGCAGAACTTACACTTCCACGCATGGGGATTCACGAAGCCTTTGCGGCTGCCGATCTGACAATTTCACAGAGCATCCGTTCAGTGGCCGGTCTGCTGCAGCGACCGGGATTATTGCACATTGGATTTGACGACGTCTGCGCTGTTTTGCGGAGCGGAGATGCGCGGGCCCTTTTCGGATACGGCGATGCGGAGGGCGAGAACCGCGCGCATGACGCCCTGGCGAAGGCGCTTAAGAATCCTCTGATGAATCGTGGCGCACTGTTGGAGGACACTTTTCACGCTATCGTTCACATCTGCGGCGGCGCGAACGTTACTTTGGGCGAAGTCCAAATCATCATGGAGGAGCTTAACCGGCATATCAACGATCAGACTCAGCTTTTCATGGGGATTGGGATCGAGCCTCGGATGGGGAATCGCCTGTCGGTTTCGATCCTGAGTTCTCTCAGCAACAGCACGGAGAAACCAGTGATCCAGCTCGCTAAGAAGCCGATCTATGCGCTCGAGCCGGGGCCAAAACCGGAGCTCAAGCCCGAGCCGGCAAAACCTGTGGCGCCTACGGAAGCTTCTCCAACCCCGGCCTTGCCGGACCGCACCCCACTCATTGAACGCGCTGCGGAACGTTCCAATGAAGAATTAATGCTTCCACGGACAGAATCCGAGCCGCAAAGGCCTCCGCCGGTGCGGATGGCGGCCAAGGTGGAGCCGAAACCTCAGACCGCGGCACCTAAGAAAGCCGAAGCAAAGCAAGAGACTTTGCAGTTTGAACCGATTTCGCGCGGGCGTTTTGAGAAGAGCGAGCCCACGATTATCGACGGCCAGGATCTGGACGTGCCTACATTCCTGCGGAAGAACGTGAAGGTGAGATAGTGCGCTCTCTGCTTCGTCGTTCTCGCACGCGCGGGTTACACTAGACTCTGAGACTAGGCTACAGTCATCGAACGGCGCGCTCTGCCTTCGTGGCAGGTGGCGGGCTTGACCCTGACCTGGGAGACGCTCGCCGAGCGGCTCGGGGTATCCGCCAAGCGATCGCCGCAAAGCCGGTATGCAAGACGCTTACCAACTGCACCTTCCCTTTCCGCTTCTGTCTGATGAGCACTTGGAACTCACGCGAACGCTCCGGTTGCCAACCTTCGGAAGGAAAGAACCTCTGTGCGGGAAGAGGTTTCAAACGCGGCGACTATGACCCGCAATCGCTGCGCGTTCACAGTGCGAAGGCCCAAAACATCTAAGTGCCGAAACAAAAGCCTCTGGACTCAAAAAGCGTTTGCCCACGCGGGGCCCAAATGCCTTTTGCGGACTT
>JAFAMB010000094.1 GCA_019233825.1 Verrucomicrobiota bacterium
CCTTTTTTTCAACTCAAACATTATTAATCAATGAAGCACTCGGCAATTTCGGCGGCCCCTGGTTCCGGACGTGGTATTTGTCTGACGGCGGCTTCTTTGAGCAGACGGGCGCCTATGAGCTGATCCGCCGCCGGGTTCGTTACATACTTATCGGTGATAGTGGTGAAGATCCACTCGGCCGGTTCAAGGATCTATCCAATCTCATTCAGAAGGCCCGCATCGATTTTAATGCTGATATCCGATTTTTCCAGGATACCGAAAGCCTTGAAGCGGATCCTCGCATCGCGCGAGTCTTGAATGAGTTTAAACAGAAGGATGAGAGCCGCTATAAAGCTATTCTGAGGGCACTCGGAGGTTTGAACGACCTTCTCCCCGACAAGGCCGGGCAGACGAAAAAACACGCGTCGCTCGCGTACGTCTACTATGATGACCGTGACGAACCTGAGTCGTTAGTTCTCTATCTGAAAGCAACCCGAACTGGCGACGAAGATCTCGATATCTTGCACTATGCGCAAGAGAACCCTTCATTTCCAAACGAAAGTACCGCTCACCAGTTCTTCGACGAGCCGCAATGGGAGAGTTACCGGCGGCTTGGGGAGCATATCGCAACGCTCCTGTTGCCGGAGAATAGTAACCTCTGGTTTAGAGATCTTATAGGTGGTCCTCGATTATCAGGCCCCAGCGAACATGCCTTATGAGCGCCACCTTAGGTTGCAACATGACCAATTCCTCACTGTTTGCGGAAGCCAAGCGATTCATTCCAGGCGGCGTCAATTCCCCGGTTCGAGCATTTCGGAACGTTGGTGGAGAACCGTTCTTTGTCTCAAGAGCCAAAGGATCACATATTTGGGATATCGAGGGACGAGAACTGATTGATTATGTAGGCACCTGGGGTCCGGCCATTCTCGGTCATGCTCCGGACGTGGTCGTGGAGGCGGTCAGGGAAGCGGCCATAGCGGGCTTGAGTTTCGGCATACCGAACCCGCTCGAAGTCGAGATCGCGCGATTGATCTGCACCTGGGTTCCCTCGGTTGAAAAGGTCCGCATGGTCAACAGCGGCACGGAAGCAACGATGTCGTGCATCCGTTTAGCTCGAGGGTTTACTGGACGCAAGCTGATCGTGAAGTTTGAAGGCTGCTATCATGGCCACGTCGATTCGCTGCTGGTCAAGGCGGGAAGCGGAGCGCTCACCCATGGCAGCCCGGATAGCGCCGGAATACCCCCGGAGCTTGCGCAGCTGACCATCGCAATTCCATTCAACAACCCCGAACGGCTGGCCGAAACTTTCCAAAAATTCGGCCCACAGATCGCTGGGGTGATTGTCGAGGCCGTCCCGGCCAATGCCGGGCTCTTTCTTCCTCGGCCCGGGTTTTACGAGGAGCTCCGCCGGCTGTGCGATCAGCATAATACATTGCTCATCTTTGATGAAGTGATGACCGGGTTTCGCGTCGCGAAGGGCGGGTACCAGGAGTTAGCAAAAATCAAACCCGATCTCACGGCGATGGGCAAGGTCATCGGAGGGGGTCTGCCGGTCGGGGCATTTGGCGGTCGACGTGAAATCATGGACTTCTTATCTCCGGACGGGCCCGTCTATCAGGCTGGAACCCTTTCCGGTAATCCGCTCGCGATGGCGGCCGGGCTAGCCCAACTGCGCGAACTGGAGCGAGTTGGCGGCTGGGGTAAGCTCGAGGAGATCGGCCAGCAACTGGAGGGCGGCATCCGCAGAGTCCTGCAACAACTTGGTCGGGATTACCAATTCCATCGGCTTGGCTCGATGTTTTGTCTGTTCTTCACGGAAAAGCCAGTATGGAGTTTTGCAGACGCTTTGAAATCCGATCTAGCTGCTTTCAGGAAATTTTTTCATCTTTGCCTTGAGCGGGGAGTCTATTTCGCACCATCCCAGTTTGAAACAGGTTTTCTCTGCCTGATGCATTCGATAGACGACGTCAATCAAACGACGGATGTGCTGGATCAGTGTCTCCGCCAAATCTGAACGAAACAGAAGAAAGCAAAGAGGACTTGAACTTTAAATCCTCTTCGATTCCTTCTGTGAGGAGCGGCTTCGCTAAACGCTGAAGCCCGCCAGGCGGCGATCGAGCGGCCAGCTCTCCAAAATCTCAAAGTTTTCGATCCGCCAAATTCCACCTTCCTGAATCATCGTAAAAAACGCGGGCGTGACCTGGTCGCGTGCGCTCAAGAAAAAGACCTGGACGATCGCCCGGTGATCCTCGAGCGAAGTCGTTCCAAATTGTAGTTTTTCGGCAAGGGAGATCCGGCCGTATTCGGTCCGAATTTTCGTGACATACTGGACCAGAGTAAAATGCTCCTGAACCCCCCTGGACGCCTGGTCGTACGCTTTACCGTAGTCATCGGAACGACAGGCTTGAAATTGCGCAGAGATCACTCTGAAGAGTGGCCTTGGATCGAACTCGGCTTCAGCCCGCTGGCGCCAGACGTGGGTCGCAACCGCTGCTATGGCGCAAACGACAAAAAAACTCGTCAACACAAACGATTTCAGCCGCGGCATCATGCAACATCAAGATCCAACGATCTCAAATAGCTGAATGAATAAATTCCGGAGTCATGTCCATCCATCCATTCGGGCTTAATTCCATATCCGCCCACGATCGTACAGCGCTTTAATTGAACACTTTGAGGGCCGAGTTTGGCCTTCCCTTTATAAACATTTCCGAGAATATCCTTCTCGCCGGCACAAAGGGCACACGGACAAGATTTTCGCAAAAAATCCAGCGGCAAATAGCTCTCGATGCCATCCTCCCACCGAAGAGCAAGCTCATTGCCTATGACGGCCATATTCTCCAAGCCCGGCTGCATCGCCCCTAACGTAACCGCGGTTGTGAAAGGAAACAAGTGAGTGCCAGTGTCAGTGTCAGAAGAAGTCAGGAGTTGCAGGAGTTACAGGAGTTCAGGAGGAGGAATTAGTGCCAGTGACCGTCAGTAGTGCGAATGGGAAGCGGTCCCTTTTTCCGGTCCATATCTTTTGAACCTATTGTCGCCGCCACGCATTCTTGAGTCACTGGCACTGGCACTGATTGACTCCAACGTCGATCGAGCTTAGGAAGTAAATGATGAGTATCAGCTATTTCGCCGAATGCACCGTCCTGATCACAGGAGCATCGGCCGGGATCGGTCGCGAGTTCGCGCGTCAATTGGCCCCTGTGGTAAACACGATGATCCTGGTAGCACGCCGGAATGATCGCCTTGAAGCGCTTGAACTGGAGCTAAGGATAATTAATCCCCGTCTGGAGGTTTTTTGTCGGCAACTTGACCTCCGCGATCACGCCGAAGTCGAAAGGTTTTGCGACTGGCTTGATGAGAGTGGTCTGTCGGTTGATTTGCTAGTCAACAATGCCGGCTTGGGAGATCGCGGAACGTTTATCGATAGCGATTGGGAACGCCTTCACGCCATGCTTCAGGTTAACATCGCGGCGTTGACCTATCTGACCTACCGAATCCTCCCCAATATGCGAAAATCAGGTTGTGGCGCGATCCTGAACGTGAGTTCGGCGGCAAGCTTCGTTCCGATGCCCAACTTCGCGGTCTACGCCGCCACCAAGGCATATGTCACGAGCTTTAGTGAAGCTCTCAGGGCCGAACTCCGAAACTCCAATATTTCCGTCACAGCCCTTTGCCCAGGACTGGTCCCAACCGAATTTGAAGACGTCGCAAGCCGAGTACCGCAAGGATACGCTCCCCCGATGGCGGAACTGTTCACAGTATCAGTGCAAGAGGTGGTACGCCGGGCATTGCAGGCGGTCTCGCGGGATCAGGCATGCGTCATTCCCGGAACATTGGTAAACCTCGCGATGACCGCGATCGTGTTCATTCCGATGTTTCTCAAGCGCCTTGTCCTAAACGCGCAAGCCGCCCGAGACAAGGCGTCGCTTTCGACGCCGACACCCCGAGACTATGAGATCTCAGGCATGGTATAAATCCGCGGCATGCTCACGCAGATCTTTTATTTCCTTTTTGGAATAGTGGCGATCGTCGGTGGGGCGTTAGGATATGCGCGCGCCAGGAGCAAAGCCTCTCTTGCTGCCGGTGGCGTGAGCGGAGCTTTGTTGATCATTGCCGGACTGCTCCCTCCCGGTGTGCCCGGTTTTATTCTCGCACTGGTTGTTTCCGTCCTCTTATTGGCGCATTTTGGCCGCTCCTTCGCCACCAAGAAGAAACCGATGCCGGCGATCCCGATGATTGTCCTCAGTGGTATCTGCATCGTTCTGACTGCGATCGCCTGGTTTGCCAGATAGAGACCTTCATGGGAACGGACTCGCCTCCGCAATTTGGGATTCGGTTCCGGATGGCAGCAATTCTGGCTCTTCTGCTGACAAGCTGTCCGGGACCGAAGCCTGCAAACCCTGAAGCTTCGAGGCTTGGAACCCCGACAACTGCTCCCGCCCCCACTGCTACTCCCACTCCTTTGCCGGAAGCGTTCATCCCCTCATCACGGATGGAGACTGCCCGATTATTCAACGGTATGGAGGTTCATTCGCGAGTGACCGCGGTTGAAGGTGCGCCCGCCGTAGTCGAGCGTAAGACGCCCGGTGCCTATCTCCTCGACCTCGAAGTCAAAGTCCAGGTACCGAAGGCCGCGCAGAGCCTGGAAGAACTCGCGGGAGCGGACCCCTCGATTGGCTCGGTTTTGCCGGGCTTAAAAGACGAACTTCCGGCCGCTACAGTATCAAACTTCTATCACGGCCTCTATCAGTTAAAGGTGGAGGCGGTGAATCGGACCCTGGCTCGACTTGATCAAATGGTTTCTCGCCATAACTTTTTCGACTGCAACACGATCCTTGAACTCCGGAATCCTAACACGAATCGGAAAGCTCTTTTGATTCAGAGCGATATGGATGTGAATACCGACGGCTCCGATGCCGATCGTCTATCCGATGTGGATGGCTCGCCGGCGAATTTCCAACCGTTTACGAGCTATCGTTGGCCCAAGAAAACCAACAGACCGAACCAGTTTATTCCGGAGCGTGAAGAAAAAATGAAACAGCTTCAATCGGAGTACGATGCGAAGAGCACGACACCCGAGCGCAAAAAGCTCTTAAAAGAGCAAATGGAGCAGTTGCAAAGGGAAGTGACCGATCTGAAAAAATATAGCTTTCTGATCGCAAAAGCTGATCCCTACGTGGTATTGCCCGGATTCATGTTCCGGCAGCCGAACCATCCGTTCCAGCCAAAGCTCGGGGATTACGTTGTGGTGATCTATCAGGGAAAGTTGTATCCGGCCCTCCTGGGGGATGTCGGACCATCCTATAAAATCGGAGAAGCTTCCTTGCGGATTTGCAATCAACTGGATCCTCGATCGAATCCCTACAACCGCCCGGCAAGCGATCTGAATGTCACCTACATAGTCTTTCCCGGCTCTGCGGAAGACCCGCCGGGGCCACCGGACCTGGAGAAGCTGCATGAGCGTTGCGCCGCTCTGCTGAACGAGATCGGGGGATACACCGGGGAGCTCTGGGCGTGGGAAGACAACCTGGCCAAGCCAGCCCCTTCACCGCAAGAGAGCATCTCCTCGCGAGGAGACGCCTCACCGCCAGGCAGCGTGACTCCTACGGCGACGCCATCTCCGGCAGCAGCTGCGGCCTCTTCAGCATTCTGACCCGGATGTGAATGTGACCTGACCTGGGAAAATCATTGCGCTGTCTGCCGAGAGCGCCAAGAACGCCGAGGACGCCGAAAGTGCCGAGAAGTGAGGAACGGCGAACAGTGAACGGTGAACGCCGAGCGCCTCACTGACACCGGCACTGGCACTGACCGATGCTTTTCTCCTGGATAACGTAACGAATTAAGTTACATTTGACGATGCAAAGTTGCCGGTTCGCCTTTGCGGTCCACGTGATGGCAGTGCTCGCATCGGAGAAAAGTGACTGTTGCCCCTCTTCGCGTTTGGCGCAGACCGTGAACACAAACCCAGTCGTTATTCGCCGCCTGCTGATCGAACTGCAGGAGGCAGGTCTGATTTCTACTTTTCGAGGTCCGCAAGGCGGTGCCGTGCTGAAACGTAAACCCGAAAAAGTGACCCTGCGCGAAATCCACCGCGCGGTTCATCAAGGAAACATTTTTGGGACGCATCCGCACCAACCGTCGCAGGAGTGCCCGGTCGGCAAGAGGATCAGCCAGGTGATGCAGCGGATCCAGCATCGGGCGAATCGGGCGCTGGAACGGGAACTGGAGAGAATGACGCTGGCTGACGTGCTTCGTGACCTGCGGAAGGGGTAAAAAGGAAGCCACTTGATTTGTAACAGAATTGGTTACTTTTAGCTCTACTGTGATTGGAGGGGAGAATTATGCTTTCCGAATTTGAACCAGCCTGGGTCCCGGTCCTGCTCGCCGATTCCGAAGAACCGTCGCCTACTATCAGGCCCTCGCTCACTAACGAGCAACTGCTGGACGCCTACTCCGAGACCGTCAGCGGGGCGGCCAGCGAAGTCGCCCCTGCGGTAGTGAATATTCAGGTCAAAAACCCTTCGTTAGGAAGACGAGGCGAAGGCGGCGGCAGCGGCTTCATTATCGCACCGGATGGCTTCATTTTGACGAACAGTCACGTGGTTCACGGCGCCAAGTCCATCGCAGTGACTCTGCATGATGCACGTACCTTCAGCGGTGCCTTGATTGGAGATGATCCCGACACCGATTTAGCCGTAGTTCGCATAGACTCAGCGCAGCTTCCTTTCCTGGTGTTTGCTGACTCGAAGAAGTTGCGGGTCGGCCAGATTGCGATCGCCATCGGCAGCCCATATGGATTCCAACAAACAGTCACCGCAGGTGTGGTCAGCGCACTAGGCAGGTCAATGAGGGCGCAATCCGGCCGATTGATGGACGATATTATCCAAACGGACGCAGCCTTGAATCCAGGAAACTCGGGTGGCCCACTGGTAAACTCCTCCGGCCAGGTCATCGGCGTCAATACGGCGGTGATTCTGCCTGCACAGGGACTCTGCTTCGCGATCGCGGCTAATACGGCGCAGTTGGTCGCAGCGTGGCTCATTCGGGATGGTAAAATCCGAAGGAGCTATCTCGGATTGGCGGGTCAAAACACCACGATCCATCCTAGACTGGTGCGCCACCACAAGCTCACCAGCAACCAGGGGGTGTTGGTGGCTGGAACAGAACCAAATGGCCCCGCTGAACAAAGCGGTCTGGCAGAGGGCGACATAATCATTGCTTTTAAAGGTGCTCCGATCTCAAGTATCGACGATCTCCATCGCGTGCTGGTCGGAAAAGAGATTGGCATCGAATCGACTTTGGCGGTCATTCGTGGCGCGGAGATGATGGACCTGATGGTAATTCCGCAGGAGCTTCCGCCACGTCAATAGGGTCCTCGCCACCGGTTAGCTTGCGAAACGCAGAACCAAATCAGCGACGGTAGTCGGCTGCTCTCGATGCGGAAAATGTCCGACTCCTGGGAGCTCGATGCGTTCGTACCCTGCTTTGTAGAATCTCTCCACGTGGCGCGACACCGCCGCAAGGGTGCACGCATCGGCATCGCCACAGACGAAAATTGTGGGAACATCGATCGCGCGCACAGCGCGAAGGGCGGCCTGTTGCGCTTTGTATGCCGGCGAATCAATGCTCACATTCCAGCGGTGCTGGTAATAGCTCACTACCGTCTCCGCGAATGAAGCATTGTTGAAAGATGGCAAGACCGCCTGCAATTCTTCAGCCGTGAATTTCCACGTCGGCGACCAGGTCCGCCAGATATGCTCTGTCAGCTCAGCAGTTTGCCGCTCCAGAGCGAGTTTCCCCTCGCGAGTATGAAAGTAAAGCTGGTACCAAAATGCCTGCGTCTGCTGCAACTGGAGCTGGAACGGCAGATCGGGATCCACGAAGAAGGGCGACGCCAGCGCGAGAAGCCCCGAGATTCTGTGCGGAGCCAGAATCGCCGCGGCATGACCGGCACGAGAGCCCCAATCGTGACCGACCACCTTGAAAACGCTGATTCCAAGGGCATCTGCCAGATCGAGCAGGTCCTGACCAAGAGCAGCCGCCTCTCCAGAACGGGCAGCCGGCTCGTTTATTTCAGTCGGGCCAAATCCACGGAGAAAAGGCCGGATGAGGCGCAAGCCATGGTCGCCAATCCGGTCAACGACCTTGTCGAAGCCCATCGGGTCATCCGGGAAACCGTGCAACAGAAAAAGCGGGAGCCCATCGGATGGACCATCCTCGAGATAGAAAATGGTGCCGACCGTCGTCCGAACATATTTCCATCCGGTAGGACGATTCCTGGATACTTCTCGTTCGGGAGTCTGCAGTGCTTGTTCTGTGAGCATTTCTTCATTCTGTGTTAAATCTCCGAACAAATACGAATTAAGTTTAACCCTTAGGGCCGCTGAGCTCCAGTCGTTGCGACGTACACAGCGTAAAGCGAGGTGGTCGCTGTGATAAAGAGCCGGTTTCTTTTCGGACCACCAAAAGTTAGATTGGACACCGGTTCCGGGATCCGGATTTTGCCCAGGCAAACACCGTCCGGTGCATAACAGTGCACACCGTCCTCAGCGCTAGTCCAGATGTTACCGCCCACATCAACCCGCAGCCCGTCTGGTATACCGGGCGAAATCTCCGCGAAAACTTCTCCTCCACTTAACCCACCGTACGCGTCTACAAAAAATACCCGTATATGATGTTCACCGTCAGGAGAGTGTGAACGGCCGGTGTCCACAACGTACAACCTCGATTCGTCCGGAGAAAAGGCTATACCGTTCGGCTTATTGAAATCCTCAATAACCGATTCCACTGCGCCCGTCGCCGGATCAAAACGGAAAACATAACAACCGCCATACTCGCTATCCCCGACCTGTCCCTCGTAGTCGCTCAATATCCCGTAAGGCGGATCCGTAAACCACACCGTACCGTCTGATTTCACTACAACGTCGTTTGGGGAGTTCAATCTCTTCCCGCGGAACCGATCGACCAGGACTGTAATGGATCCATCTGGTTCAGTCCGAGTCACCCGGCGCGTTCCGTGCTCGCAACTGATCAAGCGGCCTTGTCGATCGCGCGTATTTCCATTGCTGTTGTTCGACCAATCTCGAAACACACTCACATGCCCGCCGGCCCAACGTAACATCCGATTGTTCGGTATATCGCTCCAGATCAGATAATCGCCGTCGGCAAAATAGACCGGGCCCTCCGCCCAGAGCGTTCCGGTGTAGAGCTTTTCTACCCAGGCGTTCCCAAGCGTCAGGTAGAGGAATCTCTCATCGTAAACCTCAATTTCGTTTCGGATTCCAGATGTTCGAATCATACATTTGCACCTCTGTCCAGCGAAGGTTTTCAGTGTCCGCTGCGACCCGGCGCAACGGGCGGAGAGCATTGAGTATCAATTGATGCCTGAACGATCAAGCGGTTCCGGCTCCGCTGCCCTGCTAGCCCGCAATGAGCTCGTTGCTTCGGCCTTCGGGTGATTTTTGCGGGCTAGAGATTGGTCGGATCGTCGTTAAGGTCTACCGGCGGAGGCGTCGGTAAATCTACCGGCGGCGGTTGCTGCTGGCGATCGAGCGGACCGACCGGCTCGGCGCGGCGAACTTCCGGTGGCGGTTTATCGACGGGTAGGGCTCGAGGCGCCGGAGTCCAGTCCGCTTTTCCAGACTGGGCGAGCTGCGCAGGTTCCTTGGGGCGCGGCTTAATCGACTGATATGGATCGTCGCCGAGAACCGTCGGCGCACGCATTATCACCGGCGCGGCTTGTGCCACGTTAGTCGCGCTGGTCGCACGCGGCGCGTCTTGGGAGCGCAAGGTCCGTAGGAAGGACCGAGTATCGTCCCCATGCAACCAGCAAGTCTCTTTTGGCAGCTGTTTGGCTGTAGAAAACTCGAAGAACGTCCCCTTCCGCGCCGGCAACCCGGGATCGGCCGTTGTCGTCAGCATGCACTTCGCCGAAGCAGGCAACCCGGTATCCAGACAGACTTCCACACGCTTGAGATCGATTGGACGCCCCAGCTCTCTCGGAGGCTGTTTTGCCAGCGATGCATTCATTATCTCGGTCCAAACCGGTAACGCGATCTGGTTGGAAAATGCTCCCCGAAAAATCGGCTGTGGCTTGTCGAATCCGGCCCAGACACCGCACGTAATCTCGCTGTCGTACCCCACGAACCAGACATCGGTAAAGTTGTACGCAGTGCCAGTCTTACCAGCGGCTGGAAACTGTTTCAGGCCGAATTGTTGGTGAGCATTCGACGCGGTGCCACTCTGCATGACCTCCGTCAGAAACGAGTGCACCTCAAAAGCGATCCCCGGCTCGATAACCTTAACTCGTTTCGGTTCCGCACGATAAATCTCCCGCTCGTCCTGTGTCTCGATCTTTGTGACGAGCATCAACCGCTCCGGCCGCGACCCGTTTCCAGCAAATATCGTATACGATGTGACGAGATCTGCCAGGGTGACGTCACTGCTCCCCAGAAAGGTAGCGGGATATGGCCGAAGATCGTCCTGAATTCCAGCTCGCTTGGCCAGCTTGAGAACGCCATCCAGCCCGGCGGCAATGCCGATGCGGACGGTCGCAGCATTCTTCGATTGGGCGAAAATCCGGCGCATCGGAAGCGCTCCTTCGTAGCGATTGTCCGCGCGCTCGACTCCCCATTCACCTAGTATCCCAGTCTGGCCGCCGATCATTACCTGGCGATTGTCAAGGGGCGCGTCGTCAAACAATGAGCCGGGGAACACTCCCTTTTCCAGGGCGGCAGCAAAAACCAGTGCAGTGAATGCAGTACCCGCAGGACGCTTTGCCTGCAGCGCCCGGTCATATTCGCTCTGAACGAAATCACGTCCCCCAACGAGAGCCAGAATTCCGCCGGTCCGATTTTCCACCGCGATCACTGCTCCCTGTAGATACTCGGGCACGGGTGGTGCCCCCGGAGCCGGGTGTGCGCTTTTCCAGGATTTTAAGATATTCGTGTATTCGGCGTATCTCTGATGCTGGTAATCGGGTCCCTCCTCCACGACATCCAACTCCCGGCGAAGCGATTCCTCCGCGGTCCTTTCCAGAACCGGGTCCAAAGTCGTGTAGATGCGGTATCCCTGACTCTCAATCGATTCTAGACCGATCTCACCCTGCACTTGTTGCCGGATCAAATCGATCGCGTACGACTGCGACACGACGTGGGATTTCGGGAGCACCACCAGCGGCTGTTGTTGCGCCTCCTCGGCCACCTGCGGCGGTATTTTGTGCTCCTCGACCATTCGGGTCAGGACGAAGTCTCGCTCCTGTCTGGCAGCTTCCAGATTATGCCACGGCGAAAGGTTATTCGGGCTCTTTAAAAGCGCCGCCAGCATCGCGGCTTCCCCAATCGCAAGATCCTTGGCCGACTTCCCGAAGTATCCCTTCGAAGCTGCTTCCGCTCCGTACAATCCACCACCCAAGTACACGCGGTTCAGGTAAAGCTCCATGATCTTGCTTTTCGACAAGGATCGTTCAATCCGCATCGCGAGAAAGACTTCAAGTATTTTGCGATCATACGTACGGTCCCGTAGATCAAATACGTTTCTGGCCAATTGTTGCGTAACCGTGCTGGCCCCCTGGCGAATGCGGCCGGCCTGAGTATTCTTCAGCACCGCACGAAAAATTCCGAAAAAGTCGACTCCGCTGTGTTCGTAGAAACGGTTGTCCTCCGCCGCAACGACAGCATCTACCAGGTAAGGAGAGATCTGATCCAGACTCACCGGCTCGCGGTTTTGAATAAATATTTTGCCGAATACCTGCCCGTACCGATCGTAAACCACACTTGCTGATTCGACCGCATCCAATTTCCCGAGATCAAATTCCGCTGCCTTCTTTTCGTATTTTCTGACAAGACTCAGGGCAAACCAAGCTCCGGCCCCGCCCAAAACGAGCAGGCCTAAGAGCGGGATCGTGAACCACGGTCGTAGGAAAAATGGAGGGCGACGTTTCGGTTCACTCATATCGGCGGCTGAATTCAACCCCTTTCACGAGCTTTTGCCGGGAGCAAATGGAAAGTTTAGCCAGCCGCTCCCGGCGCTTTCGGCGTTCACGGCGTTCACGGCCTGCCGAAACCCGACGTTCCACGTGAACGCAGCGACGCCGTTATTATGTATATTATATGCGAGATGGTACAGTAGAATCTTCCCCGCTGGCTGCCTTACTTCGAGACAAAATCCGGCGTCACGGCCCGGTTTCGTTCTCCTGGTTCATGGAGCAGGCGCTTTACCACCCTGAGCTTGGGTATTATACCTCCACACGTCGCCGAATCGGCCGGCAAGGCGACTTCTACACGAACGTGAGTGTCGGCCGGGTTTATGGCCAGTTGCTCGCCTCCCAACTCATCGAGATGTGGAAGTTCCTCGGTATGCCCCGGGATTTTTCGGTCGTGGAGGAAGGAGCTGAGGATGGACAATTGGCTCTGGATATTCTTTCCGCGTTTGAAGAAGAACCGGTAGCAGCCGCTGCAGATATTCGCTACACGATCGTTGAGCCCTCATTTTCCAAACAGCTGCAGCAAAGGGCACGGCTTGAACCGCAATTTGCCGGAAAGACCGGCTGGTTGACCAGATTAGCCGACCTGGAGCCCGTCACGGGCGCGTTTATCTCAAACGAATTCGTCGATGCCATGCCCGTCCACGTTGTCGAATACGGAAATGGTCGCTGGTCCGAACTGCTGGTCGAGAATTCCGGCGAGCATTTCGTTTTCGCACCTTCGCGCGTCGAGAAGTTCGAGCTGAGACAGGCGCTGGAAAAACTGCCGGTACCAGCCGGTTCGCCTTACAGAACCGAAGTGAATCTGGCCGCTGCCCCCTGGATACAGGCAGTCGGCAGCAAACTGATCAGAGGGTTCATCTTGATTGTCGATTACGGATACCCGCGTCAAGAATATTACCGCCCGGAACGAACCGGAGGCACGTTGTCGTGTTATTCGCGGCATCGGCGGACCTACAATCCTCTCGAACGACCGGGAGAAATAGACATTACTGCCCACGTCGATTTCACGTCTCTGGCCGAAGCAGCCGAGCAGGTGACTCTCCGCATCGGCGGATATAGTGACCAACACCATTTCATGATCGGCGCCGCCGAGGCCCACCTGCGGGCGCTTGAGAAAGTAATCGAGGTGCAAGGATTGACCCGCGCGCACTCAGCTTTTCTCGGCGCGTACCGAACCCTCATGCATCCAGGAAACATGGGGATGGTCTTTAAATTTTTGCTGCTGACCAAAGGAGTCGGTGAGAACTCAGAGCTCAGCGGGTTCAGATACGCCCGAGACCCTCGGACATCACTCTGGTAGCGCGACCGGCGTCGCCCTGGTCGAGCAAAACGTTGCCTGCGGCTTGTATCCGGCCGGTTTTGGGCTTAGCCATAGCCTATGATTGATCGAATTAGGGACCTTTTGAAAGCAAAGGACTGGCACCCGTTTACGGTCCACCGAACTGGCGGTGATTCGATCCAGGTCCTCAGCCGCGAACAGGCGTGGGTCAGTCCGTATAGCCGGTTGGTCGTGGAGACAGCACCCGGTCACATCGAGGTCTTAAATCCAGAACAAGCCACTGGTGTAGATGTCGCGTCGGTCACCTTCAGTGAAATCCAGAATCAGACCGGATAGCTAATGGAATCTCGGCTCTAATCTCAAGGATCCTGGTTCACTACGGGGGCTTAAACTCGAAATTGAGGAATCGTGCTCATCCTCGTTGTCTAGAGTGCCGATTGATCATGATCAGGCCATCCGAACAAAATAGCCGCAACACAATCGAGGGGTCGTCTTCCAGCACGGCGGGTAGCTATCGAGGACGAAGGACGACGACGAGGACCAGCACGAATTCTAACTGGGCCCTATTTTGACAGGGCCAGCCCCTGATATTCGCGTCCCAGCAGACTGCACAGGGCTTCCACAACCAGCTCGTGATCCGCTCGCTGCGGCAATCCGGAGACGGTCACGCACCCGACCGCTCCGGCCCGGCTTACTCTCAAGGGAAAGGAACCGCCGTGCGCAGCGTAGTCCGAGGCTGGCAGGTCATATTTGGCAGCCAGAGTCGTGTTGGTCTGCTGCAGAACTAGGCCGATTGCATACGAACTCCGGTAAAAACGCGCCACCACATTGCCTTTTCGCCTGACCCACTCCGCGTTGTCCGGGACGCTTCCGTGCAGAGCGGCGTAGAAGAGCGGCTGACCGAAGCGTCGCACTTCGATAGCCACCGGCAACCGGCGGGCCGAAGCGAGCTCGCGCAGGCGCAGCCCGAGCTTCCAGGCGATTTCCTCGTCGAACTCAGCAAGCACCAATTCACGCTCCTGCGTGGCGATCATTTCAATATCTCGGCTCGGCTCCGTCATGCTTAAACCTTAAGCCAAAGCGGCGTATCATTTAAGCCAAGAATTGAAAAGATTGATATTTCATCTGTCGTATGCTCGCCTTCCGGCCTTCTTTGTTGTATCAGACGTTCGACCAGTGATCTGGCCTCCAGGCGCTTAAGCCAAAGTTCCTGCTCTGGCCTTCTGTCCGCCTGGCAAAGCCTGGATCCTCTGCTAAATAAGGAGAATACACCCGACGCTATGCAACCGCCAAGACATCGATTATTGAGGTGCCATCCGGGATCGCGTATTAGCCCGCACCATCTGTCCGGCCACCGGCCACAGATATGGCCGTTGTACGCCGTCGCCCTTGTGGCAACCGTTTATTATGCGTTTTCCCCGGTTTCTCTTGCACGCGGCCACGCCGGCGAGCAAATGTCTGGCCAATCCAACCAGCCCTATCAAGGCAACCCATCGCAACACGAGGATCGTTACCGCGATCCGTTCTGGGGATCTTGGTACCCTGGTTACCCCGGCTATTACGATTCCGACTATTGGTACCCACCCACTCCTGAACAGAAAGCGACTGCACAGAAACATGTGAAAGATTACCTCGCGGGAGTTAGAAAAGGTCGCCGCCGCGCTGCCGGCCATCGTTATATCGCGGTCCAAACGCTCAAGCCGACGAGACAGCAACTCCAAGATTATGAAAAGAAACTCGCAGAAGCTAAGTCAGCGGCCGCGAGCAGCCAAGCTCAGTTGTCAGATCGCTGGGTGGACCCGAGCCGGCTTCGCTGTATGATGGTATTTGACACTCAATCAAATCAATTTGTGGGCTCGGGCTGCTATGTCATTGGCAGTCTCCCCCCGGTTGGAACGGTGGCTAAATTCGAAACGGTCAGCGCCGAGTATGTCGGCACAACCTCGCTCTGAGGACGTGTCGTTGCAGGTCGTGTAGCGAAGCGTCCCGCTTTGCATCGATCTCATGAAGAAGAAGCAAAGCGGGACGCTTCGCCTACATCACCGTGTTCGCCGATACCTTCGCGTTGGTCTTGCCTTTCAAGGATTCTAGCGAGGCGGCTGAACCCCGCTGTTCTACACCCAGCGCGATCAAAC
>JAFAMB010000119.1 GCA_019233825.1 Verrucomicrobiota bacterium
TCGATATGTAGCTCAGAGCAGGGACCGCAAGGGCCGGTGTCTCCCATCATCCAGAAATTGTCTTTCCGGCTACCCATGACGACGTGAATCTTCGGATCCAGGCCGGCCCCTGCAAACGCAGCTGCCCAATAGTCGTGAGCTTCCTCGTCAAATGTGGCCGGATCACCCTCGCCAGGTGCGTAGACCGTGGCGTAAAGCCGACTTGGCGGGAACTGCCACCGTTGAACCAAAAGTTCCCAGGCCCAATTAATCGCCTCTTTCTTGAAGTAATCCCCAAAACTCCAGTTGCCAAGCATTTCAAAGAACGTGTGATGATAGGTATCGAATCCGACGTCATCCAGGTCATTATGCTTACCGCCGGCTCGGATGCATTTTTGGGTATCGGCAACCCGCGGCGGTGTGTACGGCGGTTTCTCCTGACCAAGAAAATAAGGCACGAACTGGTTCATGCCCGCGTTCGTGAAAAGCAGATTTGGAGCGCTGGGAAGCAGGCTCGAGGACGGCACAATCGTGTGCTGTTTTTCCCGGAAAAAATCCAAAAAAGATTGTCTGACCTCGAACGCCTTCATATTGCAACGACCTTGTGTTGAGCCGCGAAGATGCGCGAAAAACCGTAGTCGCTCAAGTAGCGAGTGTCAGTGTCATGCGAGTGTCAGTGTCAGTGCCAGTGCCAGTGAGGGGTTGCAAGCAGCGCCCCTTCCAGCGGTCACGGTCATCGCCCGCGGATATCCGGAAACTCCTCAAACGGATTGTACACCCTGATCTCATAATACCACACGTCGTAGCCCCGAACCTGGGCTTGAATCGCGGGCCGGCCAAAAAGCGAACGAACCTCTGCTTGAGTGGTCAATCCCCAGAACAGCGCTGCCAGGCGCAACCTTTGAAAGGATTCGGGACTGATCGTGTAAATGTAAACCGGCGCGAAAGCAACTCTGCCGCGCGCGTCAAAAGGAATCGCGATCGCGTCGTCACCAAATCCATGCGTGAACATCCTCGGTTCCTCGACGGGAGCTCGCGCCAGGCCCCAACGCCACCATTTGCCGGAATTCGACGAAACCATGTAGTATCCGCGGTTCCGTCCGAGATCCACAAAGTCTCGATCGTTTGAAGTGCGAGGGATAAGTCCGCCAAAACTATTTCCAAGCCCTGCCGCCAGCATCACGCTCAGAACGATCAATTGTTTCATAGGCATTAACTCCCAAAGATAAAGGACGCATCATCCGGCGGAAATTCCAATACCTAGCCTCAGGGATCCTGATTTGAGGTATCGGCGTGCCGGCGTGCCGGCGTGCCGGCGGAGCGCTGCCCTCCAGCGCCCAGGCGACACACACGGCAAAACCGGAAACGCGGGCGCGGCTTTGGCCAGGCTACCGAAGGGTGACTTCTCTACCTGTCAGGCTGGATTGATAGATGGCATCCAGCATTTCCATGAGTTGGACCGCCTGGATGGAACTGTTGATGGCCGCTTCTTCACCCCGGATCGCCCGGAGAAAGTTCTGCATCTGCGGAACAAACTCGTGCGCAACGGATTCGAAAGGAAGTTCGCTATCGATCAATTTTCCATCCCTATCTTCGAACAATGCCACCGGGGGAATCTTCACTGAAGGGTCCAGCTGACCGGTGTCCACGAGCCGGATCGATCCTTTGGGTCCAAAAACGGTTGTGCTAAACAATTCGCGCTCACCTTTTTTCCCTAGGGGAATCTCGTCTGTCAGATTCCCGGCCCAGGAAACCTCAAACAGGACAGAGGCGCCATTCTCGAACCGGATCATTCCGTAGGCGCTGTCTTCCACGTCAAAGACCGGGGTTTTCACGAGTTGAGGAAACTTTTGGTAGGTCTGGGCTGAAACGGTCCTCGCCTTAGGATTACCCATTAAATACCAGGCGGCGTCGATCGCATGGACTCCGAGATCGATCAATGCTCCTCCGCCTGCCCTCGAACGATCGGTGAACCAACCATCGATTCCCCCAGGGGTCCCTCTGGATCGCACCCAGATCGTTTTCGCAAAGTAAATTTCGCCGAGCCGCCGTTCGGCAACCGCCCGACGCGCGGCTTGCATGGCGCCCGAAAAACGCATCTGGCGACCAAAGAAATAAATTAACCCTCGTTGCTCAGCCTCTGCGTGCAACTGCCGCATTTGTTCTGCATTCAGCGCTGGCGGCTTTTCGCACAAGACGTGTTTTCCGGCCTGTAACGCCTTCAATGTTCCAGGGAAATGAAGTGCGTTAGGCAAACTAACAACCGCCGCATGGAGTTTAACGTCCCCGAGCATTTCTTCGTAGCTGCTGAAAACCTTTTCCGGCGAGTACTTGGCAGCGAACTTTTTGCGCCGAGCTTCGTTGAGGTCGCAAGCTGCATATAAATGCCCTAGCCCACTTTCGAG
>JAFAMB010000030.1 GCA_019233825.1 Verrucomicrobiota bacterium
GAGCAGGAGCACGTTCCTTCGCAGTTGATGAGTCGGTAGGAGGATTCAGAGGAGTATCGGTCGACATATCTTATCCTTTCTCAGAGCCGAGGATGCCGCCTGGCAGGACTAAGACTCCCGGCGAACATCAGAAGAGACTATACCTCGGTAGAACAGCTTCAACTACCCTTTACTTCGAGTGGCTAATCTTGCGGTACGGTCCCGGGTGGATCACAAAAAGGACGTTATCCCCGGCTTGGTGATGTAACTCAATATCGTGTAGGCGCTTTCCGTCCCGATCGACGTTCTTCATCCTAATCATGCAGTGCGGGGGTGAGTCGCTACACGCCCGCGAGAGACCTTTCGGCCTGTCGGCCAAAGGCGTTGCAAGCAACGCCCCTCGTGTGCCCGGCATAGGTCTGAACTAATGACATGAAAGGAGGTCATCGGAACTGGTGGAAGTAACCGTAGCCGAAGTGCAACGAGCGGCGGACCAGAACACCGCTGGGTTCAACCGCCGGATGCTGAAAACGGCACGTCCGGTGGCGTGGGAGGATCACGGTGCGCAATCGCCGTGATCCGACCCGATCAAGTCGCCCGATACTGCTGCAATCTCACACCAGAAAAAGCGGCTCAGCCACTTAGCTCAACGCATAAAATCTCTCCAAAGCGAATCAGGATGCCTGAGGCTGGTGGCTGATGAGTTGCGACCCCAATTGGAAAGAGGCCGTCAGAGAACTACGGCAACGAAGAGCATACTACCGTTGCTGCATTCCTGCCCTGGCGGGGTTCGTAAGTCTGCGATCCATAGCCCCTGACGGTTCCATTCCAATGGACCAGTTATAGGAGAAGGGCAACGGCTTTCTTGCGAACCGATGAGGGCGCGGGAAAATGGGCCTAGCCTCCAATAAGCTGGTCGCTTCGGCTTTAGCGTGATTTTTGCAGGCTAGTGTTTTGGGTTTTGGTTTTTGGGTTTTCCGTGGTAAGCAAATGAGCGGCATTGTTCGTCCGGTCGCTCACTAAAAACTCGAAAATGTTAATCTGGGAATGATCAGGTTTTTACTGATAGGTTCAATTCTTTGCGCGCTAGGTGCGGCCGGCTTGGGTTTTCTCAACAGGGCAAAGCTTACCCAGCTGAGCCAGGAGTTGGCTGAATCGCGTTCATCCAGCAATGAGGCTGGAAAGAAATTGGGTGATCTGCAGCAGAAACTCAAACAGACCGAGGAGCGCCTATCCACACAAGAGCGTTTGACACAACAGGAGCGAGATGCACGCACGGCCGAACTGAATTCGATCAAGGCTAAGCTAAACCAGGCAACGGAGCAGCTGACCGCTCGTGACAGCGAAAACAAGGCGCTGACTGCCGCTCTGACCGAGACGGGTAAAAATCTTGAACAGGGGCAGCGGGCAGAGAAGGACCGCCAAGCTATGGCCCGGCGACTAATAGACGTTGAAGATGGTCTGAATCAATTCCGACTCGCGGCGAACAAAGGAAAAACCAGGGCCACATTTCCGTTGGAGGGGAGCATCCTTTCGATCAACCAGGAGGCCAGGGCGTTGACCGTCAGCCTTGGAACCGACGCCGGCGTCGCGACTAACTCGAGGCTCACGGTGATCAGGAATGGAGAAAAGCTAACGCAGCTGCGCGTTGTATCGGTTGAGCCGAATAGTTGCATCGCCGAATTTGCTTCCCCTTCGGCCGACAATCTTTCAAAAGTTGCGGTAGGAGATGCAGTGTTACTCGCCACGAAATGAAGACAGCGATTTTAGTATCAAGTTTCGCCCTTTTTTTGGTGGGATGCGCGTCGGATGACTCCGGAGAGGTGGATCGAACTCAGCGTTTTGGGACGCCTGAAAGTTCGATTCCCTGGAACCAACCGACCGACTGGGAGAGGGGCGGACAGTTGGGCTCGAATCCAGCGTTCCAGCAGCCGCACTAACCTGCAAAAAAAAGATGCAAAAGCCGGAACGACGAGCTCGTTGCGGGTTAGAAAGCTCCAACGATTGATAAGCGGTGCCGGCTAGGACTTGTGCTTGAAGATTCTCGTACTGCGGGGAGGTGCGCTGGGAGACTTGATTTTGATTCTCCCGTTGTTGCGGGAGATCCGGAACAATTATCCGGAGGCTGCCATAGAGTTGTCGGGTATCTTTCCGCAAGCTCGGCTAGCGATGCCAGAATTCGTTGATCGGGTCGAGCGACTGGACGCGTGCGAACTTTCGCCCCTCTTCGTGGCTGCGCAGATGCCACGGATCGTGCAGGCCAGACTGAAAGCGTTCGATTTAGCGATCAGTCTATTGTCAGATCCAGACAAAGCGATTGCACGAAATCTGGCAGTGGCGGGAGTGAAGAGAGTGATAAGCCGCACCTGCCAATTTCGACCCGGGGTTCACGCCGTTTGGCAGTTGGCCGAGGTGCTCGGCGAGCTCGGATTAACGCTGCGCGACCCGGTTCCGAGGTTGTCCGTCGGGGCGAATGTTGAGGTCTCGTCACGTCTGGGATTCCATTTAGGCAGCGGTTCTGCCAGGAAGAACTGGCCGATAAACTGCTGGATCGAATTGACTGGGCGCCTGGATGACTTCTTTGATGATTTTCTACTGATCGGCGGGGAAGCGGACCACGAACTGGTTCGTAAATTTTGTGCCCGGTCTCGTGTCAGGAGCCTTCGGACCCTTTTGGATGCAAATCTTTCGGGGCTTGCCGAAGCGCTCAGCGGATGCAGGCTTTTCATTGGTCACGACACAGGGGTAACTCATCTGGCCGCTGCAGTCGGAACGCCTACCGTTGCGTTATTCGGCGCCACCGATCCCGATGTCTGGGCGCCGCTCGGTGACCACGTCCGGGTGGTGCGGAGTCCGGATGGTCTGATGGAGTCGATTGGGGTAACGGATGTGGTGACAGAGGTCTGCGGCTACGCCGCGCAACGATGGGGTGTCAGCAAAGTAGCATAAGCGTGCTGGATGTTTTTCTGCTGGCGGGGTGTTTGGGTGGAGACAGGCTGGAAGCCTATGGTACAAGACAGGCTGGAAGCCTATGCTAGTTTGCGCCTCATATCCATCCTAAGGATCTTGCGGATAAACGGAGCGGTCCGACTTGCACTGTGAAATGCGACTTCTTCCGGCGGGCCGGCGGTTACCACTTCTCCGCCGGCGTCGCCTGCCTCCGGGCCGATATCAAGGATGTAGTCCGCTTCGGCGATCACATCCAGGTTATGCTCGATGAGGATGACCGTATTTCCGTCGTCGACCAGTCGATGTAGCACTTCGATAAGCAGTTGTACGTCGGCGACGTGCAAGCCGATTGTTGGTTCTTCCAGTAGATAGAGCGTTGACTTTGGAGCGACATTTTTCCTGATGCGGTCGTGCAAACTTTTTGTTACCCCGCTCTTCAGTTCGCTGACGAGTTTCAGACGTTGCGCCTCGCCACCGCTCAGTGTCGGACTGGGTTGTCCCAGTTGAAGATATCCAAGACCGGTTTGAACCAGGAGCTCGAGCGGTTTAAAGATGCGCGGCTGTGATCTGAAGAATTCTGCGGCCTCTTCGATCGTAAGTTCGAGCAGATCACCAATGCTTTTGGCATTGTATTGGACCGCCAGCGTTTGCGGATTGAATCGCTTCCCGCCGCAAGCTTCGCAAGGGATGTAACTGGGGGGCAGGAAATTCATTTCAAGTTTGATGACCCCCTGGCCGGCACAAGCCTCGCACCGGCCGCCCTCGGTGTTAAACGAAAAGCGGCCGGGGTTGTAGCCGCGGATCCGCGATTCCGGCAACTGAGCAAACAAGGCGCGAATATCATCAAAAATCTTCACATAGGTCGCCGGGATTGAACGGGACGTTTTCCCTATGGGGGATTGATCCACTTCGAAGACGGCACCCAGGTGTTCGATCCCTGCGACCTCTCTCCAGGTCGAATTTTCAGCTAACCTTTTTTCCTTCGGTCTCACCAGATGACTTTGGACCGCGGGGAGCAGAACCGATCGCAGAAGCGTGCTTTTTCCTGAACCGGACACCCCGGTAATGACCGAGAGCCGTCCGACGGGGAACCGGACGTCGATGTGCTTCAGGTTGTTCGCGTGCGCTCCCTTGATTTCAAGCCAATTCACCTCCTGCAGGGGTCTCCAGGACCCTCTGACGGGGTGAGTAATCGGCATCTCAAGGAACTTCCCGGTCATCGATTTCCGGCATTTTTGCACCTCTCCGACCGGGCCGAGTACGACCAGTTCGCCGCCCTGGCGTCCGGCGCCGGGACCTAGATCGACAATCAAGTCAGCGCGTCGCATGGTTTGTTCGTCGTGTTCGACAACGATGAGCGTGTTTCCCTTTTCCTTCAGAGCCTTCAGTGTATCGAGAAGTCGTTGGTTATCTCGCGGATGCAGGCCGATGGTTGGTTCATCCAAAACATATAGAACGCCGCGCAAATTTGAACCAAGTTGAGCCGCGAGCCGGATGCGTTGGGATTCGCCTCCGCTCAAGGTCTTGGCTGATCGGTCTAGCGTTAGATAGTCGAGGCCGACCTGCCGCATGAACAAGAGCCGCTGCTTGATTTCAAGCAATATATCCGCTGCCATCGGGCGATTCGAGCCTGAGAACTTCAGGGTATCAATGAGCGAGATCGCGTGTCGGATCTGTGCTGCGGTAATCTGATCAATCGTGTAACCGTGCACTCTCACCGCGCGCGCAATCGCGTTCAGACGGGTCCCGCGGCAGCCTGGGCATTGTTCCAAGGTTTCCTCGTCGATCCAATCACTCCGACGCTCGGCAATCAGCTCAGCAGCCAGTTTTGACTCGGCTTTTTCCTCTTCCGGCGTGAACGGGAGTATGTAACCGAAACCATTGCAGGTCGGACACCAGCCGTGGGGTGAGTTAAAGGAGAAAAGTCGCGGATCCAACTCCTCAAACGCATCTCCGCAGTTTGGACAGGTCATTTCGCTGCTGAGGACAAGCCGGTTTAGCTGGGAACCCGGGCCGTTCGCCGGCGACAGGCGAGATGTCCTTTCCGTTTTGCGGTTTGCAGGCAGTAAAAAGGCGGAGCCGTTTCCGATTCGGAGGGCCGTTTTGACCAGCTGTTGCACCTCCTTGTTTTCGGGCCCCTTCAGTTCGGCGATCACGACATCAATCGTGTGCTCGCGGTAACGTTCCAGGTTTGGGAACTCGGCGATGGCGCATCTTTTACCGTCGACGATCAAGTCGCGGTAGCCTTCGCGCGCCGCCCACACTGCGACTTCTTTGTGATACCCCTTCCGAGCCTTCACCAGCGGTGCGGTCAGGGTCGCAGGCGTCTTTCTGGTAAAATCCTGCACTTGTCTGAGGATGGCGCCGACATGCTGTTTGGTTACGGGAATGCTGCACCGTGGACAGTGCTGGGTCCCAAGTTTGGCAAAGAGCAGACGCAGGAAATGGTAAACCTCGGTAACCGTTGCAACGGTTGACTTGCCGCCGCCATGCGTCAGTCGCTGTTCGATCGCGACGCTTGGCGGCAAACCCTCGACGTGATCGACATCGGGACGTTCCAGTTGTTGGACAAACTGGCGCGCATAGGTCGACATGCTATCCAGAAAACGCCGTTGACCCTCGGCAAAAAGAATGTCGAAGGCCAAGCTCGACTTGCCGGACCCGCTCAAGCCCGTAATCACGATGATCTTTTCCTGAGGCAGCCTCAGAGAGAGATTCTTCAGGTTGTGGTGGCGCGCTCCGTGGACCGAAATCGCGGGCTTTGCAACAATTTTGGGCATCTCGGCTACCCGGGCACTCGAGGGAGATCGTCGAGCTGCCAACTTTTCCCGCAGAAAAATTCCGGTTTGTGAACCAGCTGCTTCGGACAGTTCTTCCGGCGTCCCCACAGAGACAATTGTGCCGCCGTTGGCGCCTGCCTCGGGACCAAGGTCGATGAGGTAATCAGCAGACTGGATGACGTCCAGGTTGTGTTCGATCACGATCAACGAATTACCCTGGTTCACCAGCCGGTGAAAAAGGCTCAAGAGAGAGGCGATATCATCGAAATGCAGGCCGGTGGTCGGTTCGTCGAAGATGAGGAGCGCATGCCGGCTGTTTTTTTTGCTCTCAGCCAGGTGGCCGACCAGCTTTAGACGCTGCGATTCTCCTCCTGACAATACGTTGACTGGCTGGCCGAGTCTCAAATAGCCGAGCCCGACCTGGCTAAGAAGCTCCAAGGGGCCGACGAGCGCCTCATGCGCTTTTGTGGGCCTGAAGAAGGCGATTGCTTCGGTGACGGTTAGTTCCAGAACATCGTGGATGGACTTGCCCTGCAACTTAATATCGAGCAGATGCGGTTGGTAACGCTTGCCGTCGCATTCGCCGCAGCGGATGTATTGATCACTTAGAAACTGCATCTCGACCTTCTCATAGCCAAGACCCGAACAGCGCTCACAACGGCCGGTGCCGGAATTGAACGAGAACGCGGCGGGAGTAAGGCCGGCCGCTTTTGCTTCAGGGAGTGCGGAGAACAGTTCTCGAATGCCATCGAATACACCCACATAGACGGCTGGGGTTGACCTGGGAGATCTGGCCAGGGGCGATTGATCCACCAGCACCACCTCATCGATATCGTGTGCGCCCAGGATGCGATCACAAACCCCGGGTGTTTCTTCGCTCGAACCACCTTTCAGACGGATCAGATTCTGGTAAAGAACGTCCTGCACCAATGTGCTTTTGCCAGAACCGGACACGCCGGTGACACAGCAAAACACGTTGAGAGGGAATTTGACATCGACATTTTTGAGGTTGTGCTCTTTGGCGCCCAGGACTTCGAGATACTTATGCGGCCTTCGGCGTTGCTTTGGGGGGAGAATGCGCTTTGTCCCGGTAAGATACGCGGCGGTCAGTGAGCTCGGGAATGCTTCCTCGATCCTATCAATCGGACCCTGATAGACGAGATGTCCGCCAAGTTCGCCGCGCCCAGGACCGAGCTCAATAAGGTCATCAGCGCTTCGAATGACAGCCTCATCATGCTCGACGACCAGGAGCGTGTTCCCTTTATCACGCAGGCCGTGAAGCACGCCTATGAGACGGTGAACGTCCCTTGGGTGAAGTCCGACACTGGGCTCGTCGAGCACAAACAGTGTGTTGACGAGTGAGGCGCCCAGACAGGTCGTCAGGTTCACCCGTTGCACTTCACCCCCTGAGAGGGAGCGCGTGGCACGGTCCAAGGTGAGGTATCCGAGCCCGACATCGACCAGGTATTTGAGCCGGGAAACGATCTGCGATCGAACGACTTCCGCGGTCTTATCTCTCTGAGAGATGGGTAGCTGTGCGAGCCGTGCGGCCAAGTCCTCGACCGGCATCTGCTGCAGGTCCGGAAGGGTGAAGCGCCTTTCTCCAATGACGACTTGAAAATTCAAGGTCTCTCGCTTGAATCGGGTGCCATGACATTGTGCGCAAAGAGTGTAGGCTCGGTAGCGGCTCAGAAACACGCGCACATGCATCTTGTAGGTACGCGATTCCATCCAGTCAAAAAACCCACGGATTCCGTACCAGCCGCCGCTTTCCCAGACTTCGTCCGCGCTCATATCGGGCCGAAGATCGCCGTTGATTACCCATTCCTGATCGGTCTTCGGCAGGTCTTCGAATGGACAATGGATATCAACTTGCCGGTCCAATGCTCGAGAAACGAGATCATTTTGACACTGGCGCATCTGACCGGTTTGGAAGGGTTTTACAACGCCGTCAGCGATGCTCAGGCTTTGATCCGGCATGGCGCGGTTCAGGTCGATACCAATGATACGCCCGAACCCTCGGCAGGCGGGACACGCTCCCAGCGGATTGTTGAATGAAAACAGGCCGGGTGCCGGCGGTCGAATGTCTATATCGCAGTAGGGGCAATGCCAACCGATTGAGAAGGGATGCTCTTCAATCGGATCCAGCGCGATGACGGTTAATTGACCTTTACCGTACTTCAGAGCTTGCTCGATTGCTTCTGCCAACCGCGTGTAATTTGATTCTTCAACGGTGGTGCGATCCTGAATTACGGGTACAATGGCCGGAAGCCATTTCACCTTAGCTGGAGCATCCGTACGAGTGGGGTCGCGATTCAGCCAGACGCGCAGAAAACCTTGCTGGTTGAGGAAGGAAAAAAAATCTGCGGGCTTAGTGCCAGCGGGCACCGGCACGCCAAACGTCACGAGGACGGCTCGGGATTTGAGGTCTGCCAAGACCGCTGAAGCGATGCTGGCAGGAGTTTCAAGAATGATCTCGCGCTGACACTCAGGGCAGAAAGCGCGTGCCACTCTTGGCATCAAGAGCTTCAGGTAATCATTGATCTCCGTCATTGTTCCAACCGTGGATCGAGTTGTCCGAACTCGATTCGCCTGCTCGATAGCAATGGCCGGTGGAATACCCAGAATTTCCTCTACCAGAGGCTTGTCCATCCGCTCCAGAAACTGGCGGGTGTAGGGACTGAAGGTTTCAACATAGCGACGCTGCCCCTCTGCATAGATCGTATCGAAGGCGAGGCTCGATTTACCGCTGCCACTCGGGCCCGTAACCACATGGAACCGGTTGAGCTCGAGCTCGAGATCGATCCCTTTCAGGTTGTTCTGACGCGCGCCACGGACGATGATCGCATTCTGCGTAGACTCAGCAGACCTGGGCATAAGATGGCGAAAATAATACGAGATGTGAACGCCCGCTAGTCTAGGGTCGCCGAAATACGATGCTAGGACCCTGGGTTGTGTCACGAGACCAAGCCGAACCTGGAGAGCATCGGCAATCATACGATCGTGTTATATTTGGGCGGATTGACATGAATCAAAACCTATGACAGCAGCCGACGTCATCCGCCTGCTGGACCTGAAACCGCATCCGGAAGGCGGCCATTACCGGGAGACGCTTCGCGATGAGATGAAATACGGTGAGCGGTCAGTTTCCACCGCGATCTATTTTCTGTTGGCAGCCGGCGAGATATCGCGTTGGCATCGGATCGACTCTACAGAGGTCTGGCACTGGTATGCCGGGGCTCCACTTGCCCTTTCGGTTCATGCCGAGGGTCAGGGGGTGGTTATCGTGCACGTCGGGATGGATCTGAACGCGGGTGAGCGTCCCCAGGCATTCGTTCCCCGCGGCGTCTGGCAATCGGCACGGAGCCTTGGGCCGTGGACGCTCGCAGGATGCACTGTGGCGCCCGGATTTCTGTTCGATCGCTTCGAAATGGCGCCGCCCGGCTGGGAGCCACGAGAGCAGTTTTGAGTTTTGGGTTTTGGGTTTTGAGTTTTGAGTTGCTCTTCAAAAAAGTACACCGTTCGTTATCGCTGCCGACGCAAAACCCAAAGCTCAAAACCCAAAACTCAAAACCTCTCGTCTAGTACTCGTAAAACATGCGTTGAATCTCTTTGGTGTCTTTGGTTTTGGTGAGGGCGATCATCAGGAGGATCCGCGCCTTCTGGGGGTTCAGCGTGTCGGAAACGACGAAATCGCGTTTGTCATCGTTGACTTCGCTGTTGCGGGCGACAATCCCGTTTCCGACCCTGGCACTGCGAACGATGAGAATCCCTTTCGCGCGGGCATCGGCGAGCGCTTGCTCGGTCACTTCCGACGGATTGCCGTCGCCGACGCCGGCGTATACGATCCCGTCGACACCGGCCGCCGCGAGGGCATCAACTGTTGTCCGGGAGACGTTTGCGAAGCCGTAAGCGATTTCAACGTTGGGCAATTTGTCGGCGCCGGAAATGTCGAACTCGGAGTTCAGGGTATGTCTGCGCGCCGGCAGTCGATAGAAAGCGACTCGGTCTCCCTGGATGTAACCGAGCACGCCAAGCTCCGGCGATTTAAAAGTGTCCGCTGTCGACGTGTTGGTCTTGGTAACGTCTCTGGCAGAATTGATCTGGTCGTTCATACAGACGAGGACGCCTCTCCCGACGGCTTCTTTACTACCCGCGACGAGTACCGCGTTGTAGAGGTTGATCGGTCCGTCAGCGGATAGAGCGGTCGAGGGGCGCATTGCTCCCACGATCACCACAGGCTTGGCACTTTTTGCGACCAGGTTCAGGAAGTAAGCCGTTTCTTCAAGGGTGTCGGTCCCGTGGGTTATCACGATCCCGTCGACATCGGGCTGTTGCAGTAGTTCATTCACCCGTTTCGCGAGCTTCAGCCAGTATTCATTGGTCATGTTCTGGCTTGCGATTTGGAAAACCTGTTCGCCTTGGACTGTCGCGACCTTCTTAAGTTCGGGGACCGCGTCGATCAAAGCTTGAACCGGTACGGTCGCCGGCTTGTAACCCACGGTTGTGGTGGAGGTCGCTCCGCTTCCCGCGATAGTTCCGCCGGTGGCGAGAATGACGACATTTGGAAGTCTTTTTTCGCTGGTGTCGTCTGCACGGAGTAACGGGTGGCAGAGGAGCAGGAACAGGATGGGAACGAAGCCGATGTTCATTGGGAACGTTTCTCGTTTCTGGTTTCTCGTCAGCTCGGGCGGATTGCCCCAATACGAGAAACGATAAACGAGAAACGTGAAACCAGAAACGTGAGTCGGTAAAAACCTCGTCGAGTCCCTCTTTGCCGCCACATTCGGCTAAAGCACCCAGTTCTGTAGATAAGTCCCTGATAATCAAGGAAATCGGGCTGGTGGGATTCGAACCCACGGCCTCCACGTCCCGAACGTGGCGCTCTAGCCAAGCTGAGCCACAGCCCGTTTTGATCAGGAGCACGGAGGTTATATCTCGATTACGGAGAAATCAACATGTTCGTTTCTGGTTTCTCGTCAGCTGAGGCGTGCCGCCAAACACGAGAAACGAGAAACCAGAAATGCTTTGTTCATTTGCCGCGAGTTGCTCGGCAGTACGCGGTCAAGCCATCCACGACACCCTCAACGTATTCTTCGTAGATATTCCGACGCATGACGCCGCCAAAATTTTGGAGACCTTGATATTCTCCGGCCTGAATTCTGGCAAAGACCTCACGGCTATTCATCACATACGGCTCGATGTAAATCACCGGGCATTCGTAGAGGCGGTTCGCGAGTAGGTTACGTGCCCAGACATATCCTGAGTCGTCCACGCTGATCGCCTTTGATTCGGAATAACGGTAGGGTGGGAGACCGGTAATCCTGGCCATCGATCGAGCCACAAACTCAGCGGCGGCTAACTCTTCCGGATAGGTTCTATTGAGGAGCTTCAAGAGCATAGCGAAGCGCTCGTCGTCATAACCGAGCTCGGAAGAGCTATAAGCGCCATTTATCAACATGTGCAGATGGTTTGCAGAGACGAGTTCAGGATGCGCCGGGTCACCCCAGGGCTCGGCGTTAAAATGGAGGCAGAGCGTCAGGTCCGGTTTGATTTTTTCGTTTAGAATTCTGGCTCGTGCATTGAGCTCGGCGACACGATAGAATAGTCGCTCAGCCTCCCAAGGAATCGAGTCTGCGCGGTTCGGGTCATCTGGCCCGGCGTAGGATGACAGGAGGCTCGTTACACCTCGATCACGCAGCGAAGCCTCGGCCTGAACCTGCAGGTCGGCCGGACGCAAGTCTGTCACTGGGCCAGGAGTCGATCGAACTAGTTCCACGTGAGCCCCCAGGCTCCGCAGTCGGGGCGCAAGGATTTGGGCGACACGCAGAGTCAGATCCCCCTCTGTGACCGGGGTGGAGCTTCCGATCTGAAACC
>JAFAMB010000085.1 GCA_019233825.1 Verrucomicrobiota bacterium
TCGCCAGCGATGCCACCACTGCTTTGGCGCCGGAATCGTTTCCGCACAGAAACATGATCGGCCGAAGATCGCCATAGCCCGGATACCGTGCGTCGGCAAAATTCTCGTAGCCGTACGTGTTGAAGGCTTTTACGACATGGGCGGCAGGAGCCAGCCGGGCAACCTCTTCTCCGCCAGAGTTGTCCGGACCAAACAATAAGATAAATCCCGCGCCGATCGGGTTCGTGCAGTCAACCAGGACCTTCCCGGTCAAGTCACCGGCAGCCCGAATTGCTTCGCCGACCGCTGCGTAGGGGGTCGCGAGAAAAATTGCATCTGCAGCACTGCAAGCCGCCGGCGGCGGTTTTGCCGAAAGAGACGTATTCTTACTCAGTGCCTGCTGCAGCGATTCAGAAGCCAGATTGCGGGCCGCGAAAACAACCTGATGCCCGGCCCGAGAAAAGGAGTTCGCCAAAGCAGTCCCTACGCTGCCACTTCCGATAATTGCTGTTTTCATTCTAGCAGTCTATCAGGGTTCAGAAATATAACTTTTATCTCAGAGAAGAAGCAAAGCTGGACGCTTCGCCTACATCTCCGTGTTCGCCGATACGCCGATACATGGACCAGCCAGTGCCTGCAGCTATCGCGGTGTCAACCGCAGAAACTGGTTCGGAGCGATCTTCACCAGCACCACGCGTAAATCGTTCTGTTTCTGAATCTGGTAAAGCTCAATTTTTTGCTTGTCATCTTCGCCGATTTTATACGCCTCGAACTCCGGCAATCTCACCGGTTCATTGGTTTGCAAAAAATAGGGCTGACTCTTCCACCGCAACACTTCGCGGCCAGGATTTGCCCTCGGATCGAACCCAAGGGTAACCGGGTCCCCAACGGCGGTCGGTTCGGAGATCTGCTCGAGATTCGTTCTATTCTGACGATCGATCCATACCGTCAATGCAACGATGAACATCACCAACAGGAACCCGCCCATCAGACCATATACCCATTTTCCGGCCGGTAGTGATTCGCTCGCGTCTTGGTCCATTGTGAACAACCGCAGATTACATAATCCGACGACACCGCAACCTCAATCATTCTCGTTGTGGTCGCCGGGCGATTCACCCGCCTGCATCACGTAGGCGAAGCGTCCCGCTTTGCACTGTTCGCTACCAAGCAAACCGAGACGGTTCGCCTACCTCGTAGCGCCTTTGTGAGCTCTGCATCAGCGTTTTTGCGCCAAGGAATACTTCGGTTGATACCGCTTCAGCTGGGACGGCAGGAGCACGGGTAGCGGCTGCCGGGCAGCACTTCGGGTTGAGTTGACGAACCGATCCGAAGTTTGCTTCAGGCTTCGCCAACGATCCCAATCGTACTCGGGAGCCTGCGTTATTTGCCGAAGCAAGCTCCTCCATTCGGTGATTGCACGTTCAATGTCTCCCGGTCGTAACAACTCGTTGACCAGCTTGTGACGTGGCGTCTGATGTTCAACGACTTCCCGGATGACCTCGGCCGCGCCGGCACCGTAGGCGGGAGGCAGACCCATTTCCAGATAACCTGGAAAATCGACTCGATTATAGGCTTGCTGGCAGATCAGACCCAGCCGACCGCCGAATGGTGACTCGTCAAGAGCAAAGCGATGTCCGGCTCTCAGGTTTCCCAGGTCGAATACCAGATCTTCCATGGGGTAGTCCGCTTGCTCAAGCGCGGCTGCAATCGCCAGGCCCTCTCCGTGATTGAAAAAACTGAACAGAATGCCGCGCCGCGTTGGCCGGCCCGACTCACTAATCAATCCAAGCTGGCGCCACGCTAGCGCCGGCGTCACTCCAAGCTCCATCGTCAGACACTCCTCGCGGAATTCGCATGCCTCGCAAATTTCCGGATAATTCCTCTTCGTCTTCGGGTCCGCCAGCCAGTTGCCGAACTCATCGAGATAGCCATCGGCCCTCAGACCATCGAAACGGAATCGTGCAACGGCCACCTTTTCTCGACAAACTAGATCCCATAGTCGACCACCCATCTGCGTCGTTACGAGAGGCAACAACTCACGCTCGAAGTCCGTGCGCGTCAGGCTCCGCTTCAGGTTAACCAAAGGATACTTCTGCTGGAGCCGCTTTCGTAACCACTTTGCTGCGCGCCAGCCGTTTTCCGAAATGATGGCCACCGGCACTTCCCGCCCATATTCGAAACGGCCCTTGCCCACCCGGATCTTACAGATGCTCCCGAAGCCGATACCATCCAGACTCGAGGCAACCGTTAACGCGGGGCGCCATTGGTCTCGCCGCGTCCTTACCCACAGACTTCCGAGCGTTGTTGCGGCCGGCGCCGGCTGATTCTGCCAGAGAGCGCGCGAATTTTGCATTTTTTCCTGATGCCTTCGAACGAATCTTCCCCGTTCCCCATCCACTCGGAGGCCGCAGGGATGTGCGCCGCCGCCATAAAACCCTTCTACCCCCAGCGTCAGCGGCCTCGTGGAAAACAAGCGCCGTCCAAGTTCTAGCGCACACAGAAAAGGATCTTCGCCACGCATCGAAGCGACCTGCATCACCGCCAGAAAAGAGGGCCAATCGATCGGTTCCGGTCTTTTGAGTTTCAGAGAAAAGGCCTCATGCAATCGTGGAACTTCAGGCGTCACCAACGCGTATCCGGCTTCGTCGAGTCCGCGCCTCCCCGCTCGACCGAACATTTGTAACAGCTCATCGGGACGAACGTGACGCTGAAAATTGCCCGCTATGTAGTGTGTTCCGGTGACAAGCACCGACCGCATCGAAAAGTTGATTCCTGCAGCGAGCCCCATCGTGGCGACCACCACTCGAAGTTGCCCCCGTTTGGCCAGAGGCTCGATAATCCCGGCGCGGACCGCGTAACTGAGACCGCTGTGGTGATAGGCGACCCGATGCCTCAGTAGCTTGGCCAGCGGTTCGCCGGCAGCCGTGGCCTGTTCCTGGCTGATGGACATCGGCTCGTCGATTGCCAGTGCTCCCGCGAGTGCTTGCGCAAGATCTTCGGCGCTGTTCCGCCGGGGAGCAAAAACCAGCAATGGCCCAAGATCGGCCAGCAATGCGCGAGCGATGAGCTTTGGCCAATAGGTTCGGATGGATCCGGGCGCCTGTATCGGGAGATCGTTGAGCATGACCTCCTCGAGACGTACCGGCCGTTCCTGGTGCGCCACAAGCTCCACTGTTCGACCAATGCGCCTGAGCCAAGCGACCACATCCTCGGGATTTGCCACGCTCCCGCTCAGTAGCAAAATCTGCGTCTCCGGCGGCGCAAGGGACAGTATCAACTCATAGTTCATCCCCCGAACCGGATCGGCCAGGAGCTGGTATTCGTCCACGACAAGCAGCCGCGGGCCTTCCCGTCTTAAAAAACGCCCTTTTTGAGTTTCGAGGGTCGCCACGACAACCCGCGCCCCTAAATTCTCGGCGAGATCCCCGGTCGAAATGCCTACATCCCATCCTCGGGCTCTCCACTCCGCGAGTTTGTCATTCGCCAGGGCTCGCGTCGGCACCGTATAGACCGCCTGGCCGCGCAGCGATTCATATAGTAACTCAAAGATATATGTCTTACCCGCGCCGGTTGGGGCTTGCACAACGACGTCTTTTCCTTCTCGGAGCAGATTCACCGCGTCCTGTTGCCACTTGTCTGGGATGATCAGATTGACCATCGGCGGGCCGGTTTGGAGTTTGGAGTTTTGGGTTTTGAGTTTTGAGTGTGAGCCGCTCGATGATCACGCGTCATTCGTAACACGAATGAACCGTAGCTTTTAAATTTTGCACACGCAAAACTCAAAACCCAAAACTCCAAACTCCACGGGAAAGGCGGGGTCTGGTCGGGTCGCGCTCCCGCGCGACCCGACCAGACCCCGCCTTTCCCGTGGATAAAATGCGACAACTAGTCCAAAGACGAC
Organism: Verrucomicrobiota bacterium; assembly: GCA_019233825.1. GTDB lineage: Bacteria > Verrucomicrobiota > Verrucomicrobiia > Chthoniobacterales > JAFAMB01 > JAFAMB01. The sequence goes on from JAFAMB010000085.1 coordinate 3,884, forward strand.
GAGCAGCTTGTCATTTTATGAGCACCAGTACAAACATGTCGCGGTTGCGAACGCGCAGCCTCCTCGGGCTTCGGATCGGGAGAGAAGCTGGCACACCAGTTGCTCAGTCTTTGTTTGGCTTCATTCGGGGGAGGTCCGAATGTTAAATCGCGTGGCACAGTCTCGAGGGGGTTAACCTCTACAGGGTAGACAGGGATAGCAGGTTAAAGCAGATAGTGCGCGTGAATACCTTGCGAGGAAGTCGACTTGGAGGGAGTCGCACTTCCTCGCAGCATTTTCAGCCATTGGAATGCACGGAAGCCGGGGCCCGTCCCCGGGAAGAAATGGTGGGTGGTTACCCGACATGAAAAAAATCGAGGCGATCATCAAACCCTTTAAATTGGAAGAAGTTAAGTCAGGATTGGCTGAACTCGGGATCGAAGGCATGACCGTCAGTGAAGTCAAAGGCTACGGTCAATCCGCTCATTGCACGCGACCCCCATACAGCCCGAGTCGGCTCCCGTTCATCCCAAAGTTGAAAGTTGAACTTATCGTTAGAAACGAATTGCTAGGTTCTGCAGTTGCTGCAATAAAGCAATGCGCGCGGACCGGAACACGAGGCGATGGCAAGATCTTTGTGCAAGATCTCCTGGAGGTTATCCGAATACGTACGGAAGAACGCGGTGATCGAGCCATCTAAGAAGTTCAGCGCCTCGGAAACCCCAGTCGCAACCGACCCTTAACCCTTAACCATCCAACTTAGAATCATCTATGACCCCAGCCGAAATAACCACATTCATTAATGAAAAGGGAATTAAACTGATCGACTTCAAGTTCGCCGATCTGCTCGGAACCTGGCAGCACTTCACGACAACGCTTAACGAATACAGCGAAGATATCTTTACGGATGGTTTGGGCTTTGACGGCTCGAGCATTCGAGGCTGGAGAGTGATTCACGCCAGCGATATGCTGGTGATCCCGGACCCTACGACTGCCTGGATTGATCCCTTCAATGCCGAGCCGACCCTCAGCTTTATTTGCACGATCCAAGACCCGGTCACCCGCGAACCCTATGACCGGGATCCACGCGGTGTGGCTGAAAAAGCCGAGGCCTATCTGAAGAGCACGGGCATTGCCGATACCGCGTACTTCGGACCCGAGGCGGAATTTTTTATCTTCGACGACGTTCGATACGATTACAGCTCGAATGGCTCGTACCACAGTGTCGACAGCGTCGAAGGTATCTGGAATACGGCGCGCGAAGAGTTCCCGAATCTCGGTCACAAGATTCGTCACAAAGAGGGTTACTTTCCGGTCGCTCCGACCGACACGCTCCAGGACATCCGCAACGAGATGTGTCTGGAACTGGAGAAGGCCGGTGTTCCGATCGAACGGCAACACCACGAAGTCGCTAGTGCAGGCCAGGCCGAAATCGACATTCGTTATGCGCCTTTGAAGATAATGGGCGACTACATGATGTATTACAAATACATCCTCAAGAACGTAGCCAAAAAGTACAACAAAGTCGTCACACTTATGCCTAAGCCACTTTTTGGCGATAACGGTTCCGGTATGCACACCCACTCGTCGCTTTGGAAGGATGGTAAGCCGCTCTTCGCTGGCGATAAGTACGCAGGTCTTAGTGAAATGGCGTTGTTCTACATCGGCGGACTGCTGAAACACGCGCCTGCGATGACCGCCATCATGAACCCGACAACCAATAGCTACAAGCGGCTCGTCCCAGGATTTGAGGCTCCCGTCAACCTTGCCTACTCCGCCCGTAACCGTTCGGCCGCTATCCGGATCCCGACCTACTCGCAAAACCCGAAAGCGAAACGCGTCGAGTTTCGCCCGCCGGATCCCGCAGCAACCTCTTACTTGGCGTTCGCAGCACTTTTGCTCGCGGGCCTCGACGGCATCCAGAACCGTATCGATCCGGGTGATCCCCTCGATAAGAACCTGTACGAACTTCCGCCGGAAGAGCTTGCCAAGGTGCCAACCGTGCCCGATTCCTTGCTCGGAGCGCTCGAAACACTCGAAGGCGATCACGAATTTCTGCTCAAAGGAGACGTGTTTACCCAGGACTTCATCGATAACTGGATCGAAATGAAGAAAAAAGAGTACGATGCTCTGCGTCTTCGACCCCACCCGTACGAGTTCTACATGTATTTCGACCTGTAGCTTGGGGCTCTGCGCAAGGTTCTGTTCCACAGGGGCGCCCGAGGTAACTCGGGCGCCTTTTTTTTGAGAAGGAGGCAAGAGTTCAGGAGTTGCAGGAGTGCAGGAGTGCAGGAGTTCAGGAGTTCAGGAGTTACAGGAGTTCAGGAGTTGCAGGAGTTCAGGAGTTGCAGGAGTTCAGGAGTTGCAGGAGTTCAGGAGTTGCAGGAGTTGCAGGAGTTGCAGGAGTTCGACAGGTCAGCCAGCCGCCGCCAAAAAACTCGATACTTGCATGAAGGACTCCGAACTGGCGTGAACTCGTTTCGGTGCAGCCGCGACTCCTGCACTCCTGCACTCCTGCAACTCCTGCACTCCTGCACTCCTGCAACTCCTGCAACTCCTGCACTCCTGCAACTCCTGAACTCCTGCAACTCCTGCAACTCCTGAACTCCTGAACTCCTGCAACTCCTGAACTCCTGCAACTCCTGAACTCCTGCAACTCCTGAACTCCTGCAACTCCCGAACTCCTGAACTCCTGCAACTCCTGATACCAGA
>JAFAMB010000014.1 GCA_019233825.1 Verrucomicrobiota bacterium
TTGACCCTTATCGCACGCCATTGGGCGGTCGGAATTTTGAGTACAACACCGGGGAAGATCCTTTTTTGGGAGGCCAACTCGTGGCGCCGCTGATCTCCGCGATGCAAGAGCAGCAAGTCTGGGCGGATGTCAAACACGTTTGGCCCCCGGTGTTCCAGCCACTGGATTTGGCAGTTCCTTCCTTGTCGCCATCCGATCGGTCAGCGAATTGAGCGGCATTCAGGGGCAAGCCGGTCCAAACATCAGGGTCGATTTTATCAGCGCCGGTTCACCGGATCCGGCCACAGCCGCTTGGGAATTCCTCTCACCCGGAGGCGCTGCTGAAGTCGGACTGCAAGGACAATACTTCAATAGCAACGACCTTTCGGGGCCGCCGGCGCTAACTCGGATCGATCAGGAGGTGAATTTTGATTGGACGCAAGCCGGAGCAATTCCCGTTGCTATCGAAGTTGAGAACCAACCATCTTTCTCAGTTCTCTGGACCGGTCGGATGCGCCCCGTCTTCACTGGTGATCACCTCTTCAAAGTCCGGGCGGACGGTGGGGTTCGCCTCTATGTCAATGGTCAGCTTTTGATGGACACCTTTCTGTCGCCGATGCCGCCTCCCGTGTATGGAACTACCATTCCAACTTTCGCCAAGATCCTCCTGCAAGCCGGCCAAGCCTATGACGTAAGGCTCGAATACCGGCGCACCAGCGGCTTTACTGGCAATTCAGGAGCGCTGGAGGGCGTTCAGTTCAGTTGGACGCCGCTAGTGGTGCCGCCAAGCCTTGCCACCTATGACGCTGTCGTGATGTGTCAGGGGATCGATAACGAATACGACGGCGAAGGGCTCGATCTGGCCTTCAAGTTCGAAGATCAAGGCGACGCCGGCTTAGAGAACGCGATCATCATGCCGGAATACCAGGATGAATTAATCCAAAATGTTGTTAGCACCAATCCTTGGACCATCGTCGTCTTGCACGGGACAGGCAATTTCGACATCCAAAACTGGATCAACGAAGTACCTGGCCTGTTGCACGCCTGGTATCCTGGCGAAAACGGGGGGCAGGCGTTGGCTGAGATCCTCTTCGGTGATGTCAACCCTTCCGGCAAACTGCCGATGACCATGGAAAAGCGCCTACGCGACAACCCGACCACTGCAAATTATCCTACCACCAGCGATGCTCTCTCAATCCGTTACACTGAGGGAATCTTTGTCGGCTACCGGGGCTACGAAAAAAATGGAATAGAGCCACAGTTCCCCTTCGGGTTCGGATTGTCTTACACGACGTTCGCTTACTCGGATCTCGACATCACGCCTTCTAGCGAGGAACAACCTCTCGCAAAGGTCAGTTTTCCAGTGACCGACAATGAAGAGCATCACCTCGCAAAGGTAAGTTTTACGGTGACTAACACCGGTGAACGCGCAGGAGCTGAAATTGCTGAGCTCTACGTGGGCGAAGGAAATCCGATTGTCCCGCGGCCCATTAAGGAATTGAAAGGATTCAAGAAAGTACTCCTGCAGCCTGGCGAGTCTAAGAGAGTAACGCTTGAGTTGGACCAGCGCTCGTTCGCTTTCTTTGACACCGCCAAACACCTATGGGTTGCAGAACCGGATATTTATAACATCCTTGTTGGGGCTTCGTCACAGGATATCCGGTTGTCAGGTCAGGTTACTCTGAAATCCGAGATCGACTCGGAGCCATAGCTTCCAAAACCCAATCTTTTTTTACAGCTGCCTCCATCCAGGTAGTAAAGGCGTGGGCCGGGCCTATCGTCGCCGAGCGCTTTATCGAGGGCCAGGTATCGCTCCCAGGAGACGCCGCAGATAATCAGGCGCTCCTCTGACTCGAACCCATCTGCGGTCGGCTCTGGACGAAGCAGCTCCGCGAAGGCCCGCATTCCCTCCTCGCCTGTCAAAAACTCAACAACCATGTGTTAATGCTACGCAGCGGCGCCGTGTCCGGCAACGAATGAATGCCCGCGGAGGCGGATGACACTCGATCAGTCCGGACTCAATCGAACGGCAATGGGACAAAAGGTGTAATGCCACCGGAGCATTAATTCAGCAGCTCGGCGTAGTGTCGACGTGCCACCTCTTCGCACCGGGCCAAAATTTCAGTCGCCGAATCCAATCCGCGGATTTCCTCCAGCAATCGGCTGCATTCTTTATTGTCCAAAGTCTGCACCGCCTTTTTCACCCTGGGGACCAGGCCCGCGCTCGCGCTTAATTCGTCGACTCCGAGCGCCAACAGCAGCGGCGTCAGCGTAATCTCTCCCGCCATCTCACCGCACACTCCAACCCAGATTCCGTTCGCGTGAGCCGCCGACACGGTCATTTCGATCAGACGCAGGATCGCGGGATGAGTGGGTTCGTATAAGTGCGCTATCCTTTCATTTACCCGATCCACAGCGATGGTGTACTGGATCAGGTCATTCGTGCCGATGCTGAAAAAATCGACTTCGCGAGCTAACGCATCCGCGACCAGCACCGCGCTGGGCACCTCTATCATAATTCCAAGTTCAATTTCTTCTGCAAAAGCCGCTCCCTCTTCACGAAGCTCCGCTTTGCAAGTTTCCAGCACCTCCTTTGCCTGTCGCAGTTCAGACAATCCTGAGATCATCGGAAACATGATGCGAACATTACCCAAAGCGCTTGTCCGCAGAATAGCTCGCAACTGCGCCTTGAAAATATCGGGGCGATCGAGACAGAACCTGATGGCGCGACAGCCTAGAAACGGATTGATCTCAGTCGGCAGATGCGAGTGGCTCAAAAACTTGTCGCCTCCGAGGTCCAGCGTACGAATGATGACCGATTGCGGCAGGATGGATTCCGCCACGGTGCGGTAGGTGGCGTATTGCTCCTCCTCGCTGGGTAAGTCGTTTTTGTTCAGAAAGAAAAACTCCGTTCGGTAGAGACCAATTCCCTCCGCCCCGGCTTCAAGGACAAGTGGCACATCCTCTGGCAGTTCGATGTTTGCCGAAAGGATGACATGCCGGCCGTCTACGGTCGTGCTGCTCGTATCCCGCAGACTGGTTAAGACTTCCTCGACATGCTCCAGCTTTAATTCGATTTCACCGTATTCCCACAAGGTGTGATCACTCGGATTCAGAATGACCATACCGTTGGTTCCGTCCAACAGAACGTGGTCGCCGGGTCGAAGGCGTTGCGAAACATCCTTTAAGCCCACTACCGCCGGAATGTTCAGCGAACGCGCCATGATCGCCGTATGCGATGTACGGCTGCCCACATCAGTCGCGAATCCGAGAACCATCTGTCGGTTCAAGGTCGCTGTATCGGACGGAGTAATGTTGTGCGCGACCACAACCTGCGGCAGATCGATCGTGCTTAGCGTCTTTGTTGATCTTCCGAGCAGGTTGCGGATCACCCGTCGCGTGACATCATGAATATCAAAAGCGCGTTCTCTCAGATAGGGATCGTCGATTTCGCTGAGCGTACGGGCATACCTGTTGGCCACTTCAGCAAAGACGAACTCGACGTTGAACTTTTCTCTCTCAAGATTGCGGAGCACTTCATCGATCAATGTGCGATCTTCGACGACCAGAAGGTGTGCGTCGAAGATGCTGGCGTCCTTCGCCCCGATCGCTTCGGCGATCCGCTGCTGCATCTCAAGAATTTGCGCACGGGTGGCGATCAAGGCGGTCTCGAAGCGGGCAATTTCCCTGGCCACCTCCGAATCATCGATCCTTCTTTTTGGGGGCTCTTCATCGTCCGGGTGATGCAGAAAAACGATCCCTCGAGCAATCCCCGGAGCCACGCCGACCCCGTGAAATCTAACTTCCTGACCGCTCATTCAGGTCTTATTCCTCATCGAAGCGTTTCTCGATCAGCAGTTCAAGTTCCTGAATGGCTTTGTCGGCATCGGCTCCTTCCGCCGAAAGAATCAATTTTGTACCTTGGCCTGCGGCGAGCATCATAAGACCCATAATGCTCTTGCCGTTGACCTGTTCACCGTCCTTTTCGACCCAGACGTCCGCTCTGTGTTTGTTGGCCGCACGAACGAACATAGCCGCCGGCCGTGCATGCAAGCCTAGCTTGTTCAAAATCGTCACTTCCTTCTTAATTTTTTCGGAAGCCGGTCGCTTACTCAACAAACCCATCAAATCTCCTTGCTCATTTGCATTAAATTCAACAACCGCTGGTTAAATTCCACCGCGCTGTTCTGACCGAGGCTTTTCAGCTTTTGATCAAGCGCTGCCACTTCAACCAACCGAGCCAGATCGCGCCCTGTCCGGACCGGAATGGTGATGTGCGGAATACGAACACCTAGAATCTCGTAAAATTCTTGTTCAAGTCCAATCCTATCAACCTCCTCAAGCTCTTGCCAGTCCCTAAGCGTGACGATCAGATCGAGTCGTTTCTCGATCCGAATGCTACCGACCCCGAAAATAGAGGCGACATTAATGATACCGAGGCCACGGACTTCCATGTGATAGCGCGTCAGATCGGGAGCGGTCCCGACAAGTTCACGACCGTCGAGGACACGGAAGCGGGTTACGTCGTCACTGACCAGACTGTAGCCACGCTCGATTAAGCCAAGGACGCACTCGCTCTTGCCAACTCCACTGGAGCCGCGAATCAGGGCACCGATTCCCATAATGTCGACCATGCTGCCATGCTCGGTGATAGTTGGTGCGAAATCCATTTCCAGACCGATGGTCGCTGCATTAATGAAGCGCATCGTGACCATCGGAGTACGAAAGATTGCAATTTCCAACTGGGCGCTAGCGTCAGCGAGCGCCTTGGGGACAGGCAAATGTCGGGATACGACCACGCAGGGGATGTGTTGTTGGCAGAGCTGCAGACAGCGAGCCTGCTGCTCGGCGATTGACAGGCTTTTTAAATAGCTTACCTCTGCGTTTCCAAGAACTTGGATACGTTTGCCTGCGAAATAGGTAAAAAATCCGGAAAGAGCCAGACCCGGTCGGTTGATCGTGGGTTCGCGGATCTTTCGTTCGAAGCCGAGGGCCGGTCCCACCAGTTTAAGCTGAAGCGCCTCCGCGTGGCGGGTATAAAATTCGCCGACCGGGACAAAAGGTAACTTCCCGCGTCTCATTCTGGCTTTGCTGGTAGGGTCGCGCTCCCGCGCGACCGGCGGTATCCGCGTAGCACTCTCGAATTGTCCCGACGCCGGTCGCGTGGGAGCGCAACCCTAACGCCCCTCCTTGCTTTAAAACCGATCACCGTATTCACCCGCAAGATAGTAGCAGGGTTATCTCGAGCATCCATTGCAAATTGAAGGGATGGCGCCTCTCTATTGAGCTATCTGACCGTACGTAAAAAGTGCCCGGGTCCGCGTCTGTCACGCTGAATCCCCGGGCACACATCGGTTGTTGGCTACCTCAGGTAAACGTCGGCTCGATCAACCCGAAATCTCCGTTTTTTCGCCGATAGATGACGTTCACCCTTTCCGTCTTGGCATTCAAGAAGACCAGAAACTGCTTGTTGGACATCTCCATCTGCAGAACGGCTTCGTCGATGAACATCGGTTTCACCGGGTATTTCTCGCTATGAACAACAGAGGGTTCCGAACGATTCGTTTCCGCTTCCGGTCGAGTGTCTTCGGCGGCTTCGGCTTCGGGCACCTCTTGCATTCCGTCAACCCAGTTCCAGCGTAACACTTTTTCTTCCAGATGACGGACCGCGTGTTTTCGCGGGCGATGATGCCGCATCAGGCGCGTCTTATATTTGCGCATTTGTCGCGCAATTTTATCGACCACTTCGTCGACGGAAGCGTACATGTCTCCGCTCTCGGCGGTGGCTTCAAGCGTAATGTGATTGTTACAGTGCAAAATTACCTCGGCAGTGTGACGGTATTTCTGAACGTCTAGGATCATCTGAACTTCGATAATCTTCGGATAATCAAGGTGAAGACATGACAACCTCCGACGGCAATACTCCTTCATTGCTTCCGTAACGCTGACATGCCTCCCAGTCACTTGGATTGGTAGATTTGCATTCTGTATCTGCATATTTGGGCGCTTTCTAATTTTGCTGTCGGCAAACAACCGTTCCGCTCTCAGCGGGATCCAGCAGGAAATGTACCCCCAGGCGCTTGGAGAGAGTCTTCTGGCTGGGGTTGGAGCTGCTGGTAACCGGCCACATAGTTCTTGGGTTACATTCGAAAGCGTTCACCGAGATAGAGCTGTCGACTAATCGGATCATTAATCAAGAAGTCCCGGGTGCCCTGGCTTTCGACTCTTCCATCGTAAATAAGATAAGCCCGGTCCACGATCTCCAACGTCTCGCGCACATTGTGATCGGTGATCAAGATGGCCAATCCTGATTTTCTGAGATTAGAGATATGTTGCTGAATTTCCGACACGGCGATCGGATCCACTCCACTAAACGGCTCATCGAGCATCATCAGCGTCGGGTTGGTCACCAGTGAGCGCGCAATCGTCAGGCGGCGTTTCTCGCCGCCGCTCAAGGTCAGTGCTTGATTCTTCGCCAGATTGTCGATCCCAAATTGCCTGAGCAGTTCGCTGCAACGGTGGCGCCGCTCCCTGCGGGACATTCGGAGCGTCTCCAGAATCGCCATGATGTTCTGCTCGACAGTCAGTTTTCTGAAGATGGATTCCTCCTGAGGGAGGTAACCCATGCCCATTCGGGCTCTCCGATGCATCGCAAACCCGGTCACATTAC
>JAFAMB010000016.1 GCA_019233825.1 Verrucomicrobiota bacterium
GCGAGCCTCGTACTGGTTCGGTTCAGCGATCTGGGCGTGCCCGCTGATATCGAGATAGTTGTTTGCGTCCAAGGTTATTCGTCCCGTCTCAATTGCGACCAGCGAGTTTTTAACTCTTGACTCGATATTGACGTTCTGAACCGGCAAACCGCGGTACTTAAGCCCCTCGCCCAAGACCTGGAGCTGAGCTACAGGGTTCTTGATGTCACCTTTCCCGGAAAAGTTAATGCTAAGATTGCCGCTCAGATCCCCGGGCTGACCGGCATTCTTGAGGAGTTCGTTAAAGACTCCAAGATCCGGCAGCGTGATTACACCGCGCGCTTCGTATGGATAAGGCGCGTCCAGCCCAACGCCTCCAGTCACATCGATCAAGCCATTCTGACCAACCGTGACTCGGCAAGTCTTGAGATCTGCTCTTCCACCTGCAACCACAGCTTCCATACCGGCCTTGGGAATTAAAAGACCCCGGTATTTTAATTGAGTTCCGGAAAGTTGAATTTCGCCAGCCGGCTGTTTCGCGTCGCCGTTGCCGGCGAATGTACCGTTGAAGACGCCGCTCAAGCCGCCGGGTTGTCCGAGGTTTTTAAGGAGTTCGTTGAAGACTCCGAGGTCAGCTAACTCAATTGTACCATTAACTACGTAAGGAAACGGATCAGCAATTTGCGCCGTTGCCTTCAATTCTATTTGATTATTTGCGTCGAGTGTCACTCGGCAGCTCTGAATTTCTGCCTTCGAATTTCCTAGCGTCGCTTCTGTACTAACGCTTCTGATTAACAGTCCAAGATACTTTAACTGTTCACCCTGCACTTTGAGCTCGGCCGCAGCGTTTTTGTTATCACCGGTTCCGGAGAAGCTTGCATAGAGGGCACCACTGAGTCCTGGCGGCTGCTTGAGACTCTTGAGCAAGGAGTCAAATAGGCCCAGGTCCCGAAACTCAATTCGTCCCCGGGCCTGGTACGGATTGGGATCGGTGAATTGGGCAACCCCATTGATATCAACATAGTTGTCCGGGTTCAGGCTGATCCGACACCTTTGGATGTTCGCCGTCGCGTGTTCAATCGCGGCCTCCACATCAACGCGTTGAACAACGAATCCGCCGTACTGCAACTGATCACCCGATACTTTAAGTTGCGCTGTGGGGTTTCGGAAATCACCCTTTCCATTAAAATTGACATCTAGGCTGCCGCTCAGACCCGGTTCTAATCCCAGATCTCGCAGAAATTCGTTCAGCACACCCAGTTCCTGGAAATTCGCCTGACCATTTGCCTGAAACGGGAACGGATCCACTAATTTAGCCGACGCCGATAGGTCCAGGTAATTGGCTGGATCAAGCCTGATTCGGAAATCGCGGACTTGCGCTTCCTGATTGCTAAAGGTTGTGTCCAGAACGAGTGATTGAAGGACCATTCCTCGATATTTTAGCTGGCTGCCGTTTGCTCGAACTGTTCCATTAACTTGCAGATGATCAAACCGGAGATCGCCATTGGCTGTCAGTACTCCTTCGATTTGATTTTGCCTGATGAAGTCCGAAATGGCTGCGATGTTGAAATTGAGACGGCCTGCGACCTCGTTTGCGTCAAAGGTCGCCTGTGGTGGCGGCAACGGCAAAGTTACCGAAATCGCGGCTTGGCTTTTGCCTGAAACCAGTTTCCCGGCAGCAGCGGCCGTCTTGCCGTCAGTCATCTCGGTGGCCAGCTCAACTTTTTCAATCCGGGCATCCTGGTAAGAAATATTCCAGCAATCGCTTAACATGATCGCCGCTACGGATGACCAGAGATCCGGAGCCAACGGCAGAGTTGCAACGGCAAATAAAGTTGATTCACCACCGGAAACAGAAAACCCGGGCAGCATTTTCGGTACGCTTAAGCCCTTGACGTCTTCATGCACCACCGCTTGAGCCCTTCCTTCGAAAAGCCCGATGCTCCCGGTGACCAGGTTTGTTGCCACCAGGCCCGGAACGTACCGCTCAGGCTCTGAAACAGCCACCGCAACGCCGATGTTCGCGGATGACCTGGTCACAAGCTCATTCAGGCTATCCGCCAGACGGAAGGTTCCGGTTGCGCGCACTTTGTTTGCACCGGAGTTAACCGACAATTCCCGGATCTCTCCTTTCCCATTGTCGACGGCCAGGTCAAGGTTGGCTGTATCGACCACATAGCTCTGGAACTGTACGCCGTTTGCGGCCACGGTGATTGACCCCGAAAAGCTGCTGGGACGGTCAAGTTCTCCGTTTAATCGAACTTCAATTTTCGGGATCGAGCCGGAAATCGGGACTGGCGTCAGTTTCTTAACCTGCCCAAGCTCCAGGCCGATCACATCCAGATTCAAGACGACTGAGGGTTGCTCCCCTGGTTGAAGATATGAGGCATTTGCTTCGATTGAAGACCCGAGTGCTTTGGCGTCGAGGCTTAGAAGGAATCTGCCCTGTTCCGAACCGGATAGATCAATCTGGAGGCGGCGCACATCGAGAGCGGGTTCGAGCGCAAGATTGGTTAGCGCCAGTTTGTTCCGGTTGTAGCTCAAGTTCGTGTGGATTTGATTCCATTCCCCAACCGATGGAATTCGCAGAGCCTCGCAACTTAAATAACCCTCTGTTCCCTGCTGAAATTCCAAGGCAAATTTTTTTACCTCAAGATCACCATCTTTGCTCCGGACGGTCAGGTTGACATCCTGAATATCGATCTTTTTCGGTAGGACGACCGGTATCCGCAAGCCGTTTGGATTCTTTTGCGGCGGCGGGGGCGGGCCCGAGGAGGGACGAACGATAACGTAGACGTTTTTTAGTTCAACAAGCTCAATGAGGTTGAGGAAGTCTTTTTTAAACAAGCTGAATAAATTGTATCGGAGCGCGATCCGATTAGCGTCCACACGTTCCAAGGGCAGTTTTGTGTTCCCGGGAAAGGGCTCAACATGCAGATCTTCAATGTACAGACTCGAAATGATGGAGCCATGGATTCTGAACTGTAAAGAGAATGCCTGAGATTTCGCGACTTGCTGCGCTATGAGCTGCGCAGCTCCAAAGAAGATCTGTTGATAAAAAACGATAACGAGCAGAAACAGGATAAAGAAGCCTCCGAACACGTATCTGAGCCACCGGAATCTTTTTCGTTTTTCAGGCATGAGGTTGAGCAAACTCAAAAATAAAACGGTATCCCGAGTTCTTCGAAAGCCTTTTTATTTTCGCTGAAGTATTTCACCCCGATTTGTTCGAACCCTCCGGTCTCTTTGAAATGCTTAATGAAACTGTTTATTTGCTCCCGAAGACCGTCTTTTCCCTTTTGAACCCCCATCGCCCATTCTTCCTGTTGGAACGGCTGGAGGATCGCGCGGGTGGTGTCCTGGTATTTTTTCCAGTTTTGGAAGACTGAAAGCTGGTCATAGATAAAACAGTCTGCTTTTCCTTGCGCCACTTCGATAGCGCACGCGCTCTCGTCGTTTAGGACCAGCAGCCTCGCGTTCTTGAAATGCTGGATTGCATAGATGTTGCCTGTGGTCCCCTTTTTTACAGCGACGTTGCGTCCTGGTTTGTCGACGTCGTTGATCGACTGGATGTCGCTCTTTTTGTTTGCAAGGATGGCCAGCCCCATCTTCAGGTAGGGATCACTGAAATCGATCGATTTCTTGCGGTCCTCCGTGACCGTCAGCGACGAAATGATAACATCAATTTTACCTGTCTTTAAGGACGGGATCAGCCCATCGAACGGTATGTTCTCAAACCGAACGGGCCGGTTCAAATATTGGCCCATCGCTCGGGCCATATCCACGCTTACTCCCGCCGGTTGGCCGCTTGCATCCAGCATCTCGAATGGGGGATAGGACATTTCCATTCCCACAACCAATTCTTTTTGTTCGGCTCTGAGCAAAGGCACCAGGAGACCTAAAACGATGAGGAAACAGCTGCACAGCTTCACAAAAGGCGATTACTATGCGCTCCGGAAACGGTTTTCAATCCCGGAGCCTGCACCGCTCACAAATCTTTCAAGATTTCTGAGCGGTGCAGGCTTTTCTCGCCTTTACAATTGGAGATCTCGCTCCTAAGCAGGTCAGATGCTGGAGGTCAGAGATCTCACGGTTGGCTTTCGATCAGACGACGTAGAGACCATTGCAGTAGAGTCAGTTTCATTCGTCTTGAGAGAGGCTGAAACCTTGGCCATGGTCGGAGAAAGCGGGAGCGGCAAGAGTGTGACCGCTCTGGCTCTTAGCAGGCTGTTGCCGGAACCTCCGGCTCTCTACAAGACCGGAGACATTCTGCTCGACGGCCGCTCGATTCTCGCCATGAGCGAAAATGTGCTGCGTTCCGTCCGCGGAAATCAGATTGCCTATATATTCCAAGAGCCGGCGACGAGCTTGAACCCGGTTTTTACCATCTATGAGCAGATAGCGGAAGCGATCCGCTTACATCGGCCGGAAGTCCGCAAGGTGCGCCAGGAGGTCATATACTGGCTTGATCAAGTAGGGATTGTGGATCCCGCTCGGAGGCTGAGAGACTATCCCTTCCAGCTGAGCGGCGGTATGCAGCAACGCGTTATGATCGCCATGGCCCTCTGTTGTCAGCCTGCGATCCTGGTTGCGGACGAACCAACGACCGCCCTCGATGTAACGATTCAACGACAGATCCTCGATCTCTTCAGAGCGCTTAAGCAGAAATACCAGATGTCGATCATTCTGATCACCCACAACTTCGGCATCATTCGTGGTCTGGCAGACAAAGTCGCCGTGATGTTTCGCGGTCGCTTGGTGGAGTTCGGGGACGCCGAAGCCGTTCTGCGCCAGCCACGGCATCCTTATACACGCGCCTTGATCGATTGTGTCCCCAGACTGGGGCTGAACCTGGAGCGATTGAAGACGATCGATTATTCGAGTCTACCCTAGCCATGCATCGCTCACAAATCCTTGTCCGGTGTGGCCAGAGGATGCAGGCTTGTTAGATAGTACTTTGCAACAGCCACATACTTCTCGGCAAGCCCTTCGATCCCCTGCTGCTCGCCCGGGGTCAACGGTCGCACAACCTCGCCAGGAGACCCCAGGACCAGTGATCCGGGTGGGATCCGGGTTTCTTTGGTGACCAATGCATTTGCCCCAATAATCGAGCCGGGCCCAACTTCGGCTCCGTCCATCACAATTGCGTTCATGCCAATCAGGACGCGATCTCCGATCGTACAGGCGTGAAGAATTGCCCGGTGCCCGCAACAGACTTGGTCACCAACTGTCAGGCCGAATCGGTCCGCAACATGCAGAATCGAACCGTCCTGAATGTTTGTTTTTTCTCCAATCCGAATTTCATTGATGTCGGCTCGGATCACGCTTTGAAACCAGACGCTGGATCCCGTGCCGATCGTGACTTTGCCGAGGACGGTGGCATTTGGCGCGATATAAACGCCGTCGGAAATGCTCGGTTTTGCTTCGAGAAAGCGGCTTAAGCGCTCGAGAACGGGGTGAAAGTCCATAAAATAAGATTAATGAATTGACAAAAAGTAGCGAATGTTGTGAAAACGACAAAATCAGGAGCGTTCGTCCGCAGATCGGCTTGGATGCTACGTTCCCAAGCCTGACATCCCACGGCAAACGCATCGTTTATCATGAACAAAGTAGAGTTAGTTGAAGCAGTCCAAAAACAGCTCGGAAGCGAGACGAGTAAGGCGGAAGCGGAAAGAGCGGTCACGGCAGTGATTAATGCTGTCAAGGTCGGCGTCAAGAAGGATAAGATGGTACAACTAGTTGGATTTGGAACTTTCAAAGTGGTCGAAAGAAAGGCCCGGAAAGGCGTTAATCCCAAGACTCTCCAGCAAATCCGCATTCCGAAATCAAAGACTGTCAAGTTCGTCCCGGGCAAAGACTTCAAGAGCAAAGTCTAGCTTTTAGAAGGTATTCAGAGCAAGAGGTTTCCCCCCCGCGACCGAGAAAACCCGTTTGGCCTTGCCGCCGAACGGGTTTTCTCACTGCGTGCTGGGAACATGCTTATCCACCGTTGACTCGGTAACGCGATATTCTTTAACTTGGGCGCATCTTTATGAAGAAAGTCACTATCCTGGCGCCGTTGTCCGCTCTGCTGATCGCTCATTCCGCTTTCGCGGCTGATACCTATGTGTTCGATAAGCTGCATTCGACGATCGGTTTTGAGATCCGTCACTTGTTTTCTAAAGTCCCCGGCAAATTCACGGACTTCTCCGGCCAGATTCAGCTGGACGAAGCCAATCCCGAACAGTCGTCCGTTGAGGTTACCATCGAGACGGCCAGCGTTGACACCGGTGTAAAAATGCGCGACGACGATCTGAGGTCTCCGAAGTTTTTCGATGTGAAAAAGTTCCCGGAGATCACCTTTAAAAGCACGGCAGTCAAGAAAACTGGGGAGAATACCGCCGATGTAACCGGTAATCTGATCATGCACGGCGTCACCAAGGAAGTCGTTCTGAAGGTCGAGCTACTCGGTAAAGGCGCCGGTCCAAAGAACTCTACGGTCAGCGGCTGGGACGCTTCGACCGCTCTCAAACGCAGTGATTACGGCCTGACCTGGAACCAGATCATTGAAGGAACGCAGATGGTCGGGGACGACGTACAGATCGAGTTACATGTTGAGGCGGACAAAAAGTAGGCGCCGTTGGCTCCCGGTAGGGCAAGGCTCCCGAAAACGCGGGAGCTCCCTACCGGCAACGAATGGCACATGATTTCAGCGACTGGACACTATGGCCGACGTTATCCTTACCGCTAACGAGATGAGGCAGGTCGAGCTGGCGGCCTTTGCCGACGGCATCGATGCAGAAAAGTTGATGGATCATGCGGGGGAGGGCATAGCCAACGCAATCCTCGAGCGAGAGCCTAACCCCGGCTGCTGCGTCGCCTATCTTGGGAAGGGGAACAATGCCGGCGATGCCATCCTCGCCGCATCGCTTCTCGCAAAGGCTGGTTGGGAAATTTGGACTCGTCAACTAGTGCCGGCGAGCGATCTTCAGCCGCTGCCGAAAAAGAAGCTGCCACTGTTAGTTTCGCAACGTGTCTCGGACCCGCTTTCTGGCCTGCCTGGAAGTAAACCCGTGATTATCCTGGACGGTCTCCTGGGCCTTGGTTCCCGGCCGGAACTCAACGCGGCTTTAAAAGCCTTGACGCGTGAAATCAATGCGCTGCGCCAATGTTCCAGCGCGACCGTTTACGCGATTGATCTGCCAACCGGTCTCGGCGAGGAGGGCATCGATCCTGACGCGGTAGTTGCGGACTTCACGCTTACCGTCGGTTTTCCCAAAACGGCACTTTTTCGGGACGATGCTACAAATTGCGTCGGTCGCATTCTCGTGGTCGAACTCCCGGAACTGACCGTCCGCGGGCCCAGCGGCCTCGGGCGCGCCATCCTCTCCGGGCCCGGAAACCTCCAGCGGTTAGTGCCGCGCCGGTCTTTTGACACTCACAAGGGAGATTATGGCCGCGTGGGCGTCATAGCAGGCTCTCGCGGTTTCATTGGCGCTTCCATTCTCTGTTCTGAGGCTGCCGCCCGAGCCGGCGCCGGGCTCATCGCATTGTATGTTCCCGAGGAGATTTACAGCCTGGTCGTGGCCAATATAGCTCCGGAAATCATGGTTAAACCGACCACGGATTTGCGGTCTGTGCTGGATGATCGGTTGGATGCAGTCGGTATTGGTCCGGGTCTTGGTTCAGCCAGACGGCAGGAGATTCTTGATGCGGTCACTCAATTCGTCGGACCGATGGTTGTGGATGCAGACGCATTGAATGCCTTATCGGCTGCCATTGACCAATTGAAGAACTGCGCGGGTCCCCGGCTTTTGACCCCGCACCCGGGCGAAATGTCGCGTTTGTGGCCTACGTCAGGTAAGACTCGTAGCGAGATTGTCACAACGTTCACTACAGAGTATCCAGTCGCGCTTTTGCTGAAAGGGGCGCGGACCTTAGTTGGTCAAACCGGCAAACCGGCTGCGTACAACTCTACTGGATCACCCGGTCTGGCTACTGGCGGATCCGGCGATGTGCTTACCGGAGTGTGTGCCGCCCTCTTGGCCAGGAGCATCTCTGCCTACGATGCGGGATGTCTGGGCGCATGGCTTTGCGGACGGGCCGCAGAACTTGCGGCAAATCATTCGTCCGAAGAATCAATGTTACCTTCGGACCTCTTCGCGTACTTCGGATCGGCGTTTCGCGAGCTGCGCGAGTCCCGTTAGCCTGCATCGCTCACGAATCTTTAGAGATTTGTGAGCGATGCAGGCTCGGAGCATGCGGGCTAACCCAAATACTTCGCCAGACGCTGTCTTAGCTCGGCTCTCGCTCTGAAAAGTATGCTCTTCACGGCTGGGACTGTTGTCCCCATGACCTTTGCGATTTCTTCATACGGCATTTCCTCGTAACGCCGTAGAATTATGGCCATGCGCTGCGATGCCGGCAGCCGATTGATTGCGTCCTGAATTGCGAGCTGCAGTTCTTCCTCGAGCAGAACCTGGTCGGGCTCCTTGTCCGCGCGTTCAGCGGGTTCAGGGATTTCTTCGGCCTGATCCACGAAATGGCGCTTTCGCCTCAGCTCGTTAAAGACCAGGTTTCGTGTGATCCGAAACAGCCAAGTGGTAAATTTTGCCGTTGGTCTGTAACGCGGAGCCGATTTCCAGATGCGGATAAAGACCTGCTGAGCCAGGTCCTCCGATTCCGCGTCCGAGCCCAGCATCTTGCTGATTGTTCCAATTACTCTGGCCTGATGCGTTTCAACAAGGAGCCGGAAGGCGTCCATATCTCCTTCTCGGATACGAGCCATCCACCCGATTTCAGGTTCAAAAGTTTCCGCTGGCGATATAGAAGGATTAGGCACTCGGAGGGCCGGACTCATCGTATCCTCTAGTAACACGGCGCAACTACAAAGGTTGCTCGGTAAATGAGGAAAGTTGCCCGAGCTTGATGCGAGAATTGTCCTGTGTCAGGTTTTATTTGTGAAAATTTTCACAAGCAGCCGCCTCGTTCCTCACGAACTGCGCTCAATCTATGACAAGGTTGTCGGAGCAGAAAGAATAAATGACAGCGAAGCGGTTCGCCTCTACCAGTCCACGGATATCAATGCGCTCGGCTTAATCGCGAACGTCATGCGCGAACGAAAAAATGGGAATCGCGCCACCTATATCCTTAATCGGTATATTAATTACTCGAACATCTGCATTCTTTCCTGCCAGTTTTGCGCCTTCGGCGCTCGGAAGCGTGACCCCCATGCATTCGAAATGGCCATCCCCGAAATCGTCGATGCAACGCAGCGTTCGCTCCGGTATGGAATCACCGAAGTTCACATGGTGGGTGGTCTTCACCCGACGCTTCCGGGTGAATGGTATCTCGAGCTCTTAAGGAATCTTCGCTCGCTTGATCCTGCCCTGCACATAAAGGCATTCACCGCAATCGAAATCCGCCACCTGGCTGAGCGCGTCTTCAAGATTTCCATTGTAGATACTCTTCAATTGTTGCGTGACGCCGGCTTAAGCTCGCTGACAGGTGGTGGAGCCGAGATTTTCGACCCGGTCGTCCGCGATAAGATCTGCCGCGGAAAGGAGACTGCGGAAGAATGGAAGGATGTGCATCGAGTCTGGCATCGCATGGGAGGTCGCAGCACCTGCACGATGTTATTCGGGCATATCGAGACGGTCGAACAACGTGTTGATCATTTGCGGCAACTTCGGGAGCTTCAGGATGAAACTGGTGGATTTACAGGGTTTGTGCCGTTTGCTTTCGTGCCGGAAACGACCGAATTGAGGCATATCAGACCTGCCTCCGGCTTGGATCAGCTCCGCAACCTTGCTGTCAGCCGGATCTACCTCGACAACTTCGACCACATTACTGGCTATTGGATCGCGATGACTCTACCGCTGGCGCAGGTCTCACTGAATTATGGCGTAGATGACCTGCATGGGACGCTCATGGAGGAGAAAATCTTCCACATGGCCGGTTCCAAAACGCCCCAGGAGCAAACCAAGGCGACTCTGGAGCGAACAATCCGCGAAGCCGGACGCGAACCAGTGCAACGGGACAGTTATTACCGTCCAGTCCATGCGAATGGAGAAGGCCGGTAGGGCGAGGCTCCCGACTCTGCCCCTGTTCCCCCCTTGCTACGTCGGGCCAGCAGGGGCGCCATAGTTCCGCGTCCGCGGAACGACGGCGGCCGTCCGAGCCATGGCGCGTGATGGCGGTAGGGGCGCGCGACCGGCTCGGGAGCACGTCCATATTGTTGAGACGCTCACGCCCGGAGCGCGCGGGAGCGCGTCTCTACCGCAGAATCTGCCGGTGTCCTATTCCACCCGGCAAAATATGCCGTCTTACCGATTTTAGATGGTGCCAGCTCGGGTAAAATTGCCGGGAGCGACTTGAAATTCCGATCGATAAAAAAAATGTAAGATTATAACTTCCTTATTACAAGCCAATTAGAGATTTGAAAGATCTTGCTGGCTTCCCTGGTATCAGATTTGCTTTGCGGTAGGTCAACCTGTGCACAAGCAAATGACAGCAGCTCCTATCCTTAACGAACTATCCGACCTCCCGGACGCTCCCGTCCTGGATACCGATGCAAACAGCGATGGCTTGTTTCAGCGTTTAATCGAGAATCATCTGCCGCTTGTTCGCTCGATCGTCGAACGGATGCGGCGAAAACTGCCAAACAAGATCGAAACGGATGAGCTCTATAGCATTGGAGTGACCGGTCTGGTCGCAGCCGCTCGAAATTATCGCCCGTCTCAGGAAAGTAGTTTTACCAGCTATGCCACTACCCGTATCCGCGGCGCAATACTGGACGAACTTCGCCGGATGGACTGGATGAGCCGGGCGACGCGATCAAAAGCCAAGCGCCTGGGATCTGCTATTTCCAAGTTGGAACAAGAACAGGGCGGCAGTATCAGCCAGGACTCGCTCTGTGCCGAAATGCACATGACCGAAGGCGAACTCGCCGATCTGATGGAAGAGGTTCGACCGGTCAAATTCGTATCCCTCGATGGCGTCGACGAACAATCAGATGCGGAGGACCAGTCTCTGCATGAAATTATCCCCGACGATTCTTGTATCGCGCCTCTCGACGTTTTAGAACGCAAAGAAGTCCTGTCTTTACTGGCGCAACGTATGGAACAGCTGCCCGCGGTGCCCAAAAAAGTGTTAGCGATGTACTATTACGAAAACATGCGTCTCTCTGAAATCGCGGCTTGCTTCAAACTAACCGAGTCCCGGATTTGTCAGATTCACACACAGACAGTTGGCTTACTCCGAAATTACCTGGTCAACCTCTTGGCCTGAAATTCAAAATCTAACAGTGATGGATACAAAAGTGGACTGGGATCAGTTGGTAGATGCTCTTCGGGATGAGTTACAGGAGAAGGGTGGGCTCATCCGGTTATTGAACCAGCAAACTGAAATTTTGTATCGTCGCGACTTCACGGAAAATGAGCGGTTGGAAGAGCAAATTAGAGTCCAGTTACGTCTGATCTCACGGTGTACCAAGGGTCGGGAGTTTGCATTGCGACAAACTGCCTCGAGATTTCATCTGAACGATGATGTGCAATCGCCCGAAGTCATCCGAAGTTTCCCCGAATATGTACACCCGCTGCTCGAAGCCCTTTTTTCGGAAGTTGACCGACTAAGTAATCGCATGGAGGAACGTCTCAAACAAAACCAGGGGCTCAAAGAAAGATTTCTCTTTGAAACTCCTTCCACAGTTTAATCACAGGTCGCTCGGTGAGTTCCTCCCAATAGACTGTCTCAGTAATATCTAACAGGTAACTCACAAAGCGTACATTACAGAAGGTTGCGAGGATGTTAATTCTATCCAGAAAGGTAAACGAGGGCATCATTATAGGAGATCTAATCCATATCAAAGTCACCAGGATCGACGGCGATGCGGTTAAGATCGGCATCGAGGCCCCCAAAGAAATCCCAATTTTTCGAACTGAAATTTATCAGGGCGGACATGCCGGCAGCTTGAAGTCAAGCGGGATAAGATCCGATCGTGTAGAATCGGTGCCGAAACCGGCGGCAAAGCCCGTTGAAGACAAATTGCCGGTGGTGTAGCTGGTTTTTAACTTTGCCAATTGAACGTGGCCATTTTGCGCTTGCGGAACGGTTAAGCGCGGCTTGATTGCTAGGCTGATAGCGCGCCGATGTGGCGGAATGGCAGACGCAACGGACTTAAAATCCGTTGACCCGAAAGGGTCGTGCGGGTTCGAGTCCCGCCATCGGCAGCTTCTGTATGTTCTGGAAATTAAACGGCTTGTATCTTGACCGAAGGTCTTCGTGGCACCTCCCGAGCTGATACCGGTTCTGGCGCTGGGAGCATTCGCGGGCCTGCGGTCGGCCGAGCTGGTGCGCTTAGACTGGGAGGACATTGATCTCAAGCGCGGGCTCCTCAACGTCCCCGCACGGAAGTCCCAGACCTCGCAGAGGCGCCTCATCACGCATTCTGATAATCTTAGGGCTTGGCTTGCGCCGTTCGCAGGCCGCAGCGGCCCCGTCTGGCCGAAAGCCGAGTTCAGCCTGTACCATGCGACTCAGAAGGCGCGAACAAACGCAGGTCTCGCAAAATGGCCACAGAACGGGCTACGGCACAGCTTTGCCTCCTATCACCTGGCGAAGTTTCAGGACGCGCCACGAACAGCGCTCGATTTAGGACATGTTTCACCCCGCACGGTTTTTAATCATTACCGCGAGGTCGTGACGCCGGACGAGGCTGAGTACTACTGGAGTATCTTTCCACCAGCTCTAGCCTCTAATGTTTTCCCGATCGCCGCAGAGGCGTAACGGAGACTTCTCTTCGCTTTCCTAAACACCAGAAACAAGCGTGGCCTGGCGGCCCTCGGAATGCCATAATCGCCTGCTTATCGGGCGATCAGAAAGACTTGTGAATCAGTCGAGACCCAAGAACGATTCCGGCCGCATCTTGAAACGGCGCGCTAGACGTTTGGCGTGATCCAGGGTAATCGAGCGCGCGCCGGACATAATTTTGGACACTGTGCCTTGCTCGACATCTAAGACTTTGGCGAGGTCGGCTTGAGTCATGC
This sequence comes from Verrucomicrobiota bacterium, assembly GCA_019233825.1. GTDB lineage: Bacteria > Verrucomicrobiota > Verrucomicrobiia > Chthoniobacterales > JAFAMB01 > JAFAMB01. Next base: position 13,005 of record JAFAMB010000016.1, read on the forward strand.
CGCTAGATTCGGTAACGGCCTTAAGCAGTTCAAGACCGGCTAACTGCGGTTTCGTTCTACGCTTCTGGGAAACCTCGTATTCGGTCACCAAGTTCCCGAGCATCTTTGCGTAATCGAACTGATCCTGGTTATGAGCCCGGACAGCGATCCAATCCATGACGCGGATCATCTCCCTGTTCTCGGCTTCGTCATGAACCGGTCGAGGCAGTAAGATATCGCACAGTTGCTCGAAGCTTTCAGGCGCCGTCTCAGGCAACTTAGTTTCGGAAGTCTTCATAATTCGTTTTTCCATTCTTGCTTGTCGTATTCTGCATGAGTCAGCAGCCGTAGGACAAAGACGATCTGCGTGTTGAAGTGAATCGCGGCAATCAAGCGATAAGCGCTCTTCCCGTAGCCGAGATTGAAAACGCAAACAGCGTTCCCCTTTTTGGTGATTACTCGATCCACGCTATTAAATACTGCACGCAAGTCGTTAAACCAGCGACAATCGGTCAGATGTTCCATGACAGCCAACCAGCGTAAAAGCTGAGCAGTAATTTCGGGATGGATTTTGGACCATTCCTTAATTCTGCCAGCAGTCACGATCCGCACTGGCACAAAATGTCATAATATTCCTTTTTGTGCAAGCCGATTTCGGAAGCGAAAAGGACAGGGTTGCTACTGGCTGTGGGTTCCAGTCAGTTCCCTGCAATAGCGCGTGAGCTCGCCTAACCCTGGATCGAAGGGCGTATCAATCCTGATACGGTTTCCATAGTTATGCACCGGAGTGCTCGTCGATAGCTACCTTCAGGTACTGGAACAACTTGAATTGGAAGAAAGCGGTCGCAGTTCGCCGAGCATGGTTGGGATGAGTTCCGAAACGGTCGGGTGAATGTGCACTGCCCGCTGCATCACCGTGTAAGGCGCCTTGGCATACATTAAATCAAGAATCGAGTGAACGACCTCATCGCCACCGGTCCCCAAAATGGCGGCGCCCAAGATTTGCTTGGTCTCCGCGTCGATCACTATCTTCATGAAACCTTGAGTCTCGCC
>JAFAMB010000115.1 GCA_019233825.1 Verrucomicrobiota bacterium
CCACATGGCGATCCAACGCATTCCAACAGGTGTTGCAGGTCGCATCGGGGAACCAACGGCCGTAGACGCCCGCTTTGGGATCAAAAATGTTTCGCGGCGCTCGGATCCAATCAATCTCTTTGGCCGCTTCAGCCCAAAAACTCAGCGGATCACGCTGCCAAGCAGCATAGGTTTCGGCATATCGACTAACCATGTGACCTCCCATTCTGTTTCGGGTTGGTAAAATCGCAGACCGTATGGAAAGGGGTCTGCCAATGGATTGTTTCCGCTTGGCCTTGCCAAAAGGACGTCGGGTTAGTCACTGACCAGTTATACAGGTCACCGTAGGGGTTGGATTTGTTCATGGGAGAGGGGACTTTTTTTGTTTTTGTACTCCTTGTGTCTCGCTTTTCACAGTGAAATACTTAACTCCCCTCGTGCACCTCCAAAAATCAGCGCAGCTTCAGAGTTATTTCACCGGTGATACGATACTGCAACAAAGGTCTATGCTCGAAAACATGTCGCGCATAAATAAAAACGCCTTACGTATGTTGGTGTAATGTACACCTTTATTGGCCTGCTATAACTTAGCCTGAGGGATCCTGATTCGCCTTGGAGAGATTTTGCCGGTTGAGGAAATCAGTTGAGCCGCTTTTTCTTTGTGCGATTGCAGCAGGATCGGGTGACCTGGAGACCTGGAGCAACGCCTTTGGCCGACAGGCCGTGAGCGCTGCAGTCTCAGGTCGTTTTCGAGCAGCGGCTTTTAACTTGAATTCCGAAATTGAAACCGCAGATGCCGCAGATCAGTCCGCGGCCCCAACGTCTGTTGCGACAGAGCTCACCGCGTTGCGCTCCGGTGAGCTTAGCAATCGCTTATCAGCCCCATAGGGGAAGATATCCAGAATGTTACCCGCGCGAAGGGCAGTCTGCACACGCCGCCAGGCCGCGGGTTCGAAAAGATCGCCGTGGTACTCCATCAAAGTTTCCAGCAGATCAGGTCGGAAACCGAGGAAGGGCGGAATTTCCTCTGGGAAAATGTCGTTTTCATGGACGGAAAACCACGGCTCGGCGGCGATCTCCTCTTCGTAGCTGGTGGCTGCTGGCAGCTCGCGGAATTCACAATCCGTTAGCCAGCAGAGCTCATCGTAATCGTAGAAAACCACGCGCCCGTGGCGCGTAACGCCAAAGTTCTTGGGAAAGAGGTCGCCCGGAAAGATATTCGTCGCGGCGAGGTCTTTAACCGCTTGGCCGTAGTCAATCACAGCGGCACGGGCAGCGGCTTCATTCGTTTCGGCAAGATAAAGATTCAGCGGACGCACGCGACGCTCAACATAAAGGTGATGAATAACCACATAGTCATCCTCGACGCGCACCGAGTTCGCCGCGGAGCACAGCAGCTCTTCAAGTAATTCGGGCCGGAACCGGTCTCTCTCGATTCGCAGATGTTCAAATTCATAGGCCTCGACTAAGCGTCCGGCGCGGTCATGCTCGAAGACGAGGCGGTATTTGCGCATGACCTCCGATCGAGAAGAGTCCTTTGGATAGTCGAATCGGTCTTTGATGAGCTTGAAGACGACGTCATAGGAGGGAAGGGTGAAAACGAGCATGACCATTCCACGGGAGCCTTCAGCGTTCTGGAATTGATCCGCGGAGGCGTCGAGGTGACGCAGGAAGTCGCGGTAGAATTCGGTTTTGCCGTGTTTATTGTAACCGATCGCCATGTAGAGTTCGGCTAAGGGCTTGCGGGGCATCAGCGTTTTCAGAAAACGCACGAGCTCATAGGGCCGCATGGCGTCTACCCGAAAGTAAGAACGAGTAAAGCTGAAAAGGATGGCGATGTCGTCCTCACCCGTGAGCACAGCGTCGAGCGTAATTCCTGCACTACCGTTTAGCAGTGCGAGTGCCAGAGGCAGGCTGTGTCCGTCGCTGGCTCGAAAGGCGCAGCCGATCAAGTAAGCGCCCTTGCCGCGGAAAAAGATGTTTTGGACCATTTCGATCCGCGCTACCGGGCCTCCTAGCTCAACCTCCAGTCGGGCGGCGGCTGCCGCGGCAGCTGCAGACAAGTCGGCATAAAGTTCTGCGGGAAAACCTAACTCGGTCAGGATGGCCGAGAGCAAGTCGCGAAGTTCGGCGCCCTGATAACCGCGTTGCACGGTGCTGGGCAAATCGGTGGGTGGGGCGTCGAAGTCGCTATCTACGAACTCGATCTGCTGATTGACACCGGCGGTGGCAAACACGCGCCGGGTCAGAGAGTTGAAAAAACTCTCAGCGATTTCCCATTCATTGGAATGCGTGATCAACGATGAGTATACCGCTTTGGTGGCGGCCCAGATCGGCTTTTCCTCGAGGCGGTGGCCCATCAGGCCGTGAATCGTTATTACGAGCTGATCCAGCACCCGGCCGTAGAGCCCGAGTCGCTCCGCCGCGTCCGCGTAGGCGCCCTGCCAGTCACAGCGCAAGAACCGGCTCGCGGCTCTTCGAGTGATTATGTGGAACTCAGCCTGATAAGTGAAAAACGCCCGGTAGGCGGCGTTCGCGCAGAGCGCCGCCAGTCGGCTGTCGGTCAGAGCCCTAACCGGCGGTGGACACCGGGAAGCGCCTTTTTCGCCGATAACACCTGGAAATTGCTTGTGGTAGGTGGATTCAAACACAGATACGCGCAATTGTTATGGACAACCCTATTCCGGGCTAGTCCCTCGCGGCCCCTTTAGGACGATGACCCCTCCAAAAACTAGGCTTATCTTAGCGCTATTCATTCTAAAACGAGCCGAGCGATCAGATTAATGAAATTGCTCTGTTTCAGTGGAACCGTGTAAGGCAGTCGTCGACGACTCACCTTCAGAGATCACCTGGCTGACCTCGTCAAAATACGCGGTACCGACCTCACGCTGATGCCTTGTCGCGGTGTATCCATCCGCCTCAGCGGCAAACTCGGCTTCCTGTAGTTCGGCATAGGCGGACATACCGCGCTCCTGGTAGCCCCGGGCCAGGCGAAACATACTGTAGTTCAACGCATGAAACCCGGCTAGGGTGATGAACTGGAACTTGTATCCCATCGCACCGAGCTCGCGTTGGAACCGCGCGATCGTTGCGTCGTCAAGTTTCTTTTTCCAGTTGAACGAAGGCGAGCAGTTATAAGCCAGTAATTTGTCCGGATGGTCCTGGTGGACACCTTCGGCAAACCGCTTAGCTTGGGACAGGTTTGGCTCGCTGGTTTCACACCAGAGCAGATCCACAAAAGGGGCATAGGAGACCGCGCGGGCGATTGCCTGCTCAATCCCGGCACGCACCCGATAGAATCCCTCCGTGGTTCGTTCGCCGGTGACGAACGGCTTGTCCCGGTCATCCACGTCACTGGTCAGAAGATTAGCCGCTTGGGCATCCGTTCTCGCCACGAGAATGGTCGGCACATCGCAAACGTCAGCCGCCAACCTTCCTGCGATCAGATGCTTGATGGCATGTTGGGTTGGAATCAATACCTTCCCGCCCATATGGCCACATTTTTTTTCAGACGCGAGCTGATCCTCCAGATGAACTCCCGCAGCGCCCGCCTCGATCATAGACTTGACCAATTCGAAGACATTGAGCGGCCCTCCAAATCCGGCTTCCGCGTCAGCGACGATCGGCGCTAACCAATGGATGTGGTGTCTACCCTCAAGATGGCGGATCTGGTCGGCCCGCAATAACGCGCTGTTGATTCGTTTGATCACCGCAGGAACGCTGTTCGCCGGGTACAAACTCTGATCGGGATACATCTGGCCCGCAAGATTTGCATCGGCTGCCACTTGCCACCCGCTGAGATAGATTGCTTTCAGGCCGGCGCGAACTTGCTGGACCGCCTGGTTCCCCGTAAGTGCTCCCAGCGCCGGCACATAATCCTCTTCCTGGAGCAGTTTCCAGAGCCGTTCGGCGCCGAGGCGTGCCAAGGTATATTCGATCTTCACCGTGCCTCGGAGCCGTTCAACTTCCTCCTTGCTATATGGGCGGATTACATCTTTCCAACGCGCCTCCGGCCTGATCCATCGGTTCCGGGCCGCCGGAGGTGCAACCTCTGTCATCGTTTCTGTAGCAGTTCTGCTCATTTGGTTCCTTTACATTTGTTAGTTTCTAATTTTGTCCTGTTTTCTATTTTTTTAAATGGCGACCCCTTGGCCAGGAATTGCTAGTCCAGCTGTTCGTAACCGGGTAAAGTCAAGAACTCGGTAAACTGATCACTAGTGGTGAGTCGATCAAAAAGTTCCGCTGCCTGACCATACTTGCCTTGCTTGTACCGCTCTTGACCGATCCACGACTGGATCTTGCCAAGTTCTTCCTGGAGCAAGCTGCGAAACAGCTCCTTAGTCACTTTGCGTCCGTCCGACAGAACGCCGCGCGGATGCCGGATCCATTGCCAGACTTGAGCGCGAGAGATTTCCGCCGTGGCGGCGTCTTCCATAAGATTGAAGATCGGAACGCAGCCGGAGCCACGCAGCCAGGATTCGAGGTATTGGACACCGACGTTGACATTGACCCGCAAACCCTGCTCTGTAATTGGACCTTCGGGGCCGAATTTCAGAAGATCCGCCGCGGTGATTTGAACATCTTCACGCTTTCGATCGATTTGATTCGGCGTCTTCATTACTGCGTCAAATGCCGTCAAAGCGGTTGAAACCAAACCAGGGTGTGCCACCCATGTGCCGTCATGCCCATCCTTGGCTTCTCGCTCCTTGTCAGCACGAACCTTTGCGAAGGCCTCATCATTCGCTTTATCGTCATTTTTGACCGGGATTTGAGCAGCCATGCCTCCCATAGCGTGAATCCCTCTGCGATGACAGGTTTTGATGCAGAGCAATGAATAGGAACGCATAAAATGCGTAGTCATGGTCACCAGCGCGCGATCGGCGAGGATGAACTCCGGCTTATTTCTGAACCGTTTGATACAACTGAAAATGTAATCCCATCTACCGCAGTTGAGGCCGGCAGAATGATCTTTTAATTCATAGAGAATTTCATCCATCTCAAACGCAGCCAGAATTGTCTCGATCAACACGGTGGCTCGAATCGAACCGCGAGGAATGCCTAACGAATCCTGGGCGAAATTGAAAACGTCATTCCAGAGACGGGCTTCAAGATGGCTTTCAAGCTTTGGCAGATAAAAATAGGGTCCGGATCGGCGTGCCAGCAGTTCCTTCGCGTTATGAAACAGATAGAGCGCAAAGTCGAAGAGGCCGCCTGACACCTGCTCCCCATCAACCAGGAAGTGTTTTTCCGGTAGATGCCAGCCACGCGGTCGAGCCAACAGCACTGCAACTTGCTCCTTCAGCCGGTATTCCTTCCCTTCCGGACTCTTGAATTCGATGGTTCGACGAATGGCATCGCGCAGGTTGATCTGGCCCTCCATCAGGTTTTCCCAGGTGGGCGTATTGGAGTCTTCGAAGTCAGCCATGAATACTTTCGCACCCGAGTTCAATGCGTTGATGACCATCTTGCGATCCGTTGGTCCGGTGATTTCAACTCGGCGGTCCTGCAGATCTGCTGGGATGGGGGCCACCGTCCAATCGCTGGTCCGCACATTTTGAGTTTCCGGCAGGAAATCGGGCGTTTTGCCGGCGTCCAAATCCGCCTGCCGCTTTTCCCTTCTCTGCAGGAGCTCTTTGCGCCGTTCATTAAAGTTCCGATGAAGCGCGGCTATGAGTTCGACAGCTTCTGGGGCTAATACCTCCTCTGTAGACGGAGAAATTGATGTAGTAATGGTAACACCGTCAGGTAATTTCAGTTTGTTCTTCATGTTAGGGGCTCTTGTTTTCTGCTGTACCGGCGGGTCGAGAGTCTCTCGGCTGGGGTTGGAAGCGCGGAGACAAGCATACTGTGGGCTGAGGGAAGTCTGGAATTGCTATGGCGAGGCTGCTGGTGGTATAATTCAGGTTTCATGGGTCGGGTAAATGAGTGCAGATCCGTCATGTAGTGGCTGGTGTTAACGCCCCCGAAGAAGGGAGCCGATCCGCGACAGAATAGTCAACGCGTAGCGGCGCGCGTCAGGCTACTCGTACGCTCGAGTAACCTACTACAGTGATTCCATTACCGATTCCTTGACTAAACCGGACAGTTGACATAAAAGCCAGATTACTAGTTTCGGTTGCCCCTTGTCAAGGTTTGATTAAACCAAATCCAAAAATCTTTTGGGCGTTCCGAAGCAGTCACACCGCTTGCGTCGCCTGCACCGCAGTCACGGCGATTGTGTAAACAATATCGTCGACCAAAGCACCGCGCGATAAGTCGTTCACCGGCCGTTTCAGACCTTGCAACATCGGGCCAACGCTGATGACGTTGGCGCTGCGTTGCACCGCCTTATAAGTCGTGTTTCCAGTGTTGAGATCGGGAAAAATAAAGACTGTTGCCCGCCCTGCTACCGGACTGCGCGGCGCTTTCGCCTTCGCCACGTCCGGCATGAATGCCGCGTCGTACTGCAGCGGGCCGTCGATCAGCAAATCGGGTCGCCTGCTTTGGACCAGTTTTGTTGCTTGCCTTACCTTCTCCACATCGGCTCCAGAACCGGATTCGCCGGTCGAATAGCTAATCATGGCAACGCGCGGGGGAATCCCAAACGCAGCGGCTGACTCAGCGCTCTGAACCGCAATATCCGCCAAAGTCTCTACGTCAGGATCTGGAATCACGGCGCAATCGCCGTACACCAAGACCTGATCCGGCAAACACATGAAGAAAATCGATGAGACCACTTTCGCATTCGGCCGGGTCTTAATGATTTGCAGAGCCGGCCGGATCGTGTTGGCGGTGGAGTGAATCGCGCCTGAAACTAATCCATCGACCTCTCCCAGTGCCAACATCATAGTTCCTAGCATCACATTGTCTTCCAGTTGGCTTGCCGCCATCTCGAGCGAAAGCCCTTTCTCTTTTCTGAGCTCAAACAATGGGAGGATGTATTTGGGCCGCGCAGCAACCGGGTCGAGAAGCTCGACATCCACGGGAAGATTGAGATCCTGGCTCTTGGCCACCGCCTCGATCTCTCTCGGATCCCCCAGCAAAGCGCAACGCGCAATCCCACGCTGCGCACAAATCGCCGCGGCTCGAATCGTCCGTGGTTCCGCTCCTTCCGGAAGAACGATCCGCTTTTGCGCCGCGCGTGCCTTTTCCGTGAGTTGGTAAAGAAACGCCGCCGGCGACATGCGAAAATCCAACTCTGTCTTCGATCGCGAAATTAACCAATCCACGTCAATTCTCTGAGCCACGTGTTTGATCGCGGTTTGCATTCGCTCCAGGTCGTCGATGGGCACTTCGGGACTGAGCTGATAGAGCTTTGTCCCCGTCTCGTAGCTGTTGGTTGTAACACGGAATACCGGCAAGCCGGTGTCGAGCGCCGGCCGGCAAAATTCCATGACTCGCTGGTCGATCTCGGTATCTCCGGTCAAAATCAGTCCGGCTAGCGGTACCCGGCTCAAAGCAGCCATCGACACGGCGATAATGATGTCATTGCGGTCGGCGGGCGTCGCTAGCATTGCGCCCGGCGTGAAGTAGCGCAACAAATTCGGCACGGTACGGGCCAGAATCGTTGTTGACTTGACCCTGCGCGTCTGCATTTCACCGGCGTTGATCACCTCTGCACGCAAGTGCCGCTGGATGTCGACTGATCGACAGAACGTGAGCGCTTCGTTGTACGTTACAGCTCCTACCAAATGAAAATTTCCGCGCCGAAAAAGCCGGCTGCGGTGCAGATAACCTGCGGCCAGGTCTCCGACGCTCTCTGTTCGAGGACAACGATTGACGATCAAACCAACGATCTTATCAATCCCACCATAAACCTCGGCCGCATACTCGATCTGATCATCCAGCTCGGCCAGGGACCTATCGCCCATGGCAGCCACCAAAATGATTTCGCCGCTCAGTGCCTTGACCAACTCCTGATTCAAGGCGCCGCGGTAGGAATCGTCCGGTGACGGCGGTAGGCCCTCCACTACAACCATATCAGCGCCCTTGGTCGAATCCTGGCAGGCTCCGACAACCTTTTCCAACACTTCATCCAGGCGGTCGTCCGAGACGAGTTTGGCTACCTGCGGCAGTGGCAAGGGATCGACAAGCGTAAGCGTGGTGATCGCTCGCAAAAAGTGCGTGGAGCGTTCCGGTTCCGGACCTTCGGCGACGTTTTCATTGATCGGTTTGTAGAAGGCGACACGCACCCCGCGGCGATCGAGAGCCTCGACCATCCCAAGAGCTACTGTAGTTAATCCCTGGCCTCGACCGGCCGGTGCTAGAAAGAAGACGTGCTTCATGGCGCAGCGGAATATAACAAATGACAAACGACCGGCCACGGATTCAAACAACAAATCCCCTAAGATTTGCCAGAGACAGCAGCAAGACCCCAGGCGAATCATTTCACTCCAACGTAGCAAGCGAAAACGCTGTTTCGGTGAAGCACATCGTAATGGGAAAAGCCCGTGGCCTTGAGCAAATCGAGCTGGAAAGGAAGCGACCGAGGCGAGTCCTCCTTATCGATGTAAGCGAGGACCTTTTCATAATATGCCTCACCGCCTAACGCGACGAGGTAGTCTGCATAGCGCTGCCACATGACCGCTTGCACATCGGCCAGATCGAAGGTGCACAGATCCGCGACGTAAATGCGCCCGCCCGGCTTAAGCCAAGCGTGAAAGCGGGTGAAAGCCGACCTCCAGTCTTCCTCGTCACGTAAATGATGGAGGACTGCCCCAGCTAAGATCAACTCAAAGGAGTTATCGGCGAAAGAGAGCGTCCGCAAATCGGATTGATGTGTGACCACCGAGGCGGAGTTTGATTGACGAAGACGGTCCTCGGCCCGCTCCAGCATGGGGCGACTCAAATCGACGAGGTGACAATTTAGTCCCCCGACTTCTTGCAACACACGCAGGGTGAAGTTTCCCGCGCCGCAGCCGAGATCCAGCACCGTGCCACCAGAATGGACGTGGCGGGCACAAGTCTTCGCCACCAGTTCCAAAACTAGCTGCGCGTCGATGGTGGCCTGCTGACCAGTTTCAAGATTGCTGAACCGCTCGACATCATGATCAAAACGGCTCCGGATTTCTTCTAGGGTCGATTTGTCTTTCAGGGGCGTACTCACCGGTCAAGATATAGCCGAATTCCAGTTTCGGTTTGCGCGTCCATATCGTTTCTTGCCATCCAGCTTCACACAAGCTTGTCGCGCAAAAGTTCCGGCAATAGCACTTCGGCTGGCACCGCTCCAGCCGGAAAATCCTGAAAGCATTCGTCGGTCGAAAACTGGATCATTAGTTAGGTCGGATCCTGACTTTTGGGCGTTGACGGTGAACGGGTGCCAAGCGATCCGAAGGCCGCGGTGCTCGAGCTCGGTCACCACGCCCGGGATCGCCGCGGTGACTAACACGAAATCCGCATCGACTGTAAAGACCGGTGCGATATCCGGATCGGTTGGCTGCCAGAACGGTCTGACTTCAATATCATTGGCTACCCCTTTAACGGCGTGGACCAGTATAGCGTCCTTCTCGGCTGCATCCTTCTCCCAAAAGCTGGAAACGAATCCAGTGAGCGTCACTACCCCATGCTTTGTCGCAACAGCGATGTAGCCGTCTGAGCCGATTTTCGGATCCGATTCCAGGTTCCAAAGCTCCAGGCCGAGGCCACGAAGCGTCTTTGCGGTGCTGTCCGCCTCGGTCACCACGTCCGGTAACGGAATCGGCGTCGGGCTTGGGGGCGACGCCGCCTGCGAGGCGGCGAACTCGAAATAGCGGTCGACGGCGCTGTTCTAGGGCCGCTACAGTTGGCAGCCCAATCCCTTGCTCAACCTACCGGTCCTCACGCCGTCAGGCGGACACTGTAGTTGACCCCTTCCCAACGCTGTGGGTCAGTCCAATAGAAGGTGAACTGGACCAACGACCCGGCCTCGTTCTGATTTGTGGGCACGTCGACGTAGTGAATGCCCCCCGCCGTCGCGGTAGAGGAGGTGTCCGTGAAGGTGCTCCAGTTGTCGACGGACCAGCGGAGCCTAAAGGCGACTT
>JAFAMB010000095.1 GCA_019233825.1 Verrucomicrobiota bacterium
CGCTTGATCATCTCTTGCCTGGCGGTTTTGGCCCTCGTTGCGATCGTCATCGTCCTCGCGATTCAAATGTTCAACCATCTGTGAGAGGCGTTTGATTCGCCGGCGTCGAGCTCCGCATGACAGCCTGCCTGCCGCCCGCCGGTTCAACTTCCGGAAACTCCTCCTCTTTGAACTCGTAGGCCGGTCTTGCGCCGCTCTGTACATTCGCCGCCTCCCGCTGGCGCAGCTCCACGCGACGAATCTTGCCTGAGATGGTTTTCGGCAGATCAGAAAATTCAATCCGTCGAATCCGATTGAAAGGAGCCAACACTTTCCGGATGTGTTGGAAAATCGAAAGCGCGACGTCGCGCGATGGCTCCACGCCCGAACGAAGAATTACGAACGCCTTCGGAACAGCGAGGCGAACTGGATCAGGCGATGGCACCACCGCACATTCCACCACGTCTGGGTGCTCGATCAACGCGCTTTCGAGTTCAAAGGGACTGATCCGATAGTCCGAGGCCTTGAAGACATCGTCAGCCCGGCCAACAAATGTGAAATAACCGTCTGCATCGCGCGACATGACGTCGCCAGTCCGATAAAGGTTTCCTACGATCGGAGACAAAGTTCCGTCGTCTCTCGAGTACCCTGGCATCAGTCCCAGAGGCCGTGGCTCGAGCGTTAAGCAGAGTTCACCTTCGCTCGTCTCACCACCAGCGGCGTCCAGTAGGATTGGATCGAATCCCGGCATCGGTCGACCCAGCGATGCTGACTTGACCGGTTGGCCCGGAGAATTGCCGGCCACCGCGGAGCTTTCGGTTTGGCCGTAGCCTTCGCGGATCGTCAGCCCCCAAACCGCTTGCACGTGGTCGATGACTTCGGGATTGAGCGGCTCGCCCGCACTGACCACTTCGCGCAGCTGGGTCTTGTAGTCTGCAAGCGGTTGCGTGACCAGGATACGCCACACCGTGGGTGGAGCGCAAAAAGTTGTCACCGCCGCGCGAGTGATTGCCTCAAGCAGCCCCTTCGCATTGAAGCGGGCTTGATTCGGCACGAAAACCGTCGCTTCAGCGTTCCAGGGCGCAAAGAAGCAGCTCCAGGCATGTTTCGCCCAGCCTGGCGACGAGACAGTGCAGTGAATATCGCCCGGCTGCAGGCCGATCCAATACATGGTCGACAGATGTCCAACGGGATATGTGACCTGGGAATGTACCACGAGTTTGGGTTTCGAAGTCGTACCCGACGTGAAGTAAAGCTGCATCGGATCGCCTGCCCTTGTCTCTCCATCCGGCTCGTATTTTTCAGAAGCACTGTAGCCGCTCTCGTACGCATGCCACCCGGGCCCTCCCCCTGCTACAGCAATGCGAGTGCAATGTTTCCCCAAATCGCCGAACTTCGGTATGCAATCTGCCGTGCACACGATGTGCCGCACACGCCCTCTTTCGATGCGGTCGGCCAGATCGTAGCCACTGAGCAGAGGTGTTGCCGGCAGAATGACGCCACCCAGTTTGATCAGCGCCAGAACCGTCTCCCAAAGGGCCGGCACGTTGCCAAGCATAACCATGAAACTATCACCTCGCCGCACCCCCAGCTCACGATAGTAGTTGGCGATCTGCGCTGATCGATTCGAGAGTTCGCGAAAGGAGAGCTTGGTTTCTGTCCCATCTTCATAAGCCACCCAAAGCGCCGTTTGATCGCCTCTTTCGCCCACCGCAATATGATCGAACCAGTCCAGAGCCCAATTGAACCGGTCAAGCTTCGGCCACCGAAAATCCTTGTAGGCCACTTCATAATCGGTGCGATTTGCGAGGAGGAAGTCTCGCGCTGCTTTGAACTTATCCGACATGACCAGGCGTCGTTTGTGTTAGCTTTTTAACATTAGCCTTCTATCTCCTAATAACACGGGTGGGCAGCCTACCACAACGGACGAGTCAGCTAACCGATTTGCGGCTTGGCTTGATGCCAAACTGTACTCTGTTCGTATGCATAGGCCACCTGCAGTACCTTACATTCATTAAATTCCTTACCAAGGATCTGAAGACCGACCGGTAGTTGTTTGCCTTCCTCCTCGACGAACCCGCATGGTATGCTGATCCCGCATATTCCGGCCATGTTTGCGGCCAGTGTGAAAATGTCTGCCAGATACATGCTGAGCGGATCGCCGGTACGCTCGCCGAGTTTGAACGCCGGAGTTGGCGAGGTGGGGCAAACGATTGTGTCGACCTTTTCAAAAGCGGTTGCAAAATCCTGCCGGATCAAAGTTCGAACCTTTTGGGCTCGCAGATAGTAGGCGTCATAGTAACCGGAGCTCAGCACATACGTACCCAGGATGATACGGCGCTTAACCTCGGCTCCGAAACCTTCTCCTCTCGTCTTGCCGTAGTGGTCAAGCAGACCGTTAACCTCCTTAGCACGAAATCCGTACCGTACTCCATCGAATCTTGCAAGGTTCGCAGATGCCTCGGCAGGAGCGATTATATAGTACGTACTCAACGCATGTTCGGTGTGTGGTAACGAAATTTCGATGACCTCAGCACCAAGGCTCTCAAGATGCACAATAGCCGCCCTTACCGTCGTTTCGACCTGAGGGTCGAGACCTTTAACAAAATACTCTTTTGGCAGACCAACCTTCAGTCCTTTTACACCCTTTTCGAGATCCGCGGCAAAATCCGGGACCGGTTCGTTCACGGATGTCGAGTCGCACGGGTCCGGCCCGGCGATTACGTTCATCAGGATCGCGGCGTCCCGCACATCCTTGGTGAGCGGCCCGATTTGATCGAGCGAGGATGCAAATGCCACCAGGCCGAAACGCGAGACTCGGCCGTACGTGGGCTTTAGTCCGACACAGCCACAAAGCGCAGCTGGTTGACGGATCGAACCCCCCGTGTCGGATCCCAGAGCGGCATAGGCTTCGTCCGCAGCGACCACAGCAGCGGAACCCCCACTGGAACCGCCGGGGGTGCGCGTCAGGTCCCACGGATTTCTGCTCGGTCCGAAAGCCGAATTTTCGGTCGAAGACCCCATCGCGAATTCGTCCATGTTCACCCGCCCAAACGGGATGGCGCCGGCGGCGCGCAGCTTGGCTACAACTGTGGCATCGTATGGAGCAATGTAACCTTGCAATATCTTTGAGGCGCAACCGCACGGATGGCCTTTGACGTTGATCACATCTTTTATCGAGATCGGCACACCGCCCAGCGGGAGACGCACATCGGCGTTTTGGACTTCCAAAACTGCGCGATCCAGATCATGTGACAAATAGCCATGAATCACTGGATCCACTGTTTCAATCCGGTGGCCCAGTGCTTCGACTACTTCCATGGGCGAAACCTGTCTGGAACGGAGCAGGTCCTGGATTTCGTGGACAGTAAGCGAAGTGATCTCCACGGAGTTACTCCACGACTTTCGTTACGATGAATAAGCCCTGGGCTTGGCGCGGCGCGTTCGAAAGAGCGAGCTCGCGATCCAAGCTCGCTCGCGGTTCATCTTCGCGAAACACATTGTAGACCGGAAAGCTGTGAGCCATCGGCTCTACCTGGGAGACGTCGACTTCATTCAATCTGGCCACATGCTCGAGCACCTGCCCCAGCTGAGATCGAAAAGTTTCGATTTCGTCCGGTGTCAATCTGATGCGAGCCAGCTCGGCCACATACTCGACGTCAAAGTCCGTTGGGCTCATTGTGAACGTCGTAACGAATAGAGCCGCAGCTGACGGTTGGCAATCACTTGTTGTCGTTTGCCGACGCTCGCCGGTGTTTGCCCTCGATCACTCTTCCATTCCGCGGAGCTTGGTTAACACGCTGAAGTCTTCGAGCGTTGTCGTGTCTCCGGTGACCTGACCTCCGCCGGCGATTTCCTTGAGTAACCGGCGCATTATTTTTCCACTTCGAGTCTTTGGTAAGGCCTCAGCAAAACGGATATCTTCTGGCCTGGCAATCGGTCCGATCGCAACGCTGACCTGTTGTCGCAATTTTTCACGCAGCTCCGGCGTCGGGTGCTCCTTCTCTTTTAACGTCACAAACGCAACAACCGCCTGTCCCTTCATCTCATCGGGACGCCCGACAACGGCAGCCTCGGCCACACAAGGATGGCTGACCAGGGCGCTCTCAATTTCAGAGGTACCGAGCCGGTGCCCGGCGACGTTCAAAACATCGTCAATGCGGCCGACAATCCAAAAATACCCATCCTTGTCTCTCCGCGCGCCGTCACCGGTGAAATAATATCCTTTGATCTCGGTCCAGTATTGTTTCTTATAACGCTGTTTATCGCCCCAGATCGTTCGCAGCATCGACGGCCATGGCTTTCGTATCACCAGTTTACCCCCAACATTCGGCGGCACCTCGTTGCCCTCGTCATCAACCACGGCAGCGTCAATTCCGAAAAATGGCAACGTTGCTGTACCAGGTTTGAGGGGGGTGGCTCCGGGCAACGGAGTGATCATGATAGTCCCGGTCTCCGTCTGCCACCACGTATCAACAACCGGGCAGCGACCGCCCCCAATCACTGTATGATACCACATCCATGCCTCCGGATTGATCGGCTCTCCCACCGTACCAAGCAGCCGGAGCGAAGACAGGTCGTGCCGATTCGGGTATTCGTCGCCCCAGCGGATGAAAGCTCGAATCGCCGTAGGCGCCGTGTACAAGACCGTGACCCCGTACTCCTCAATTAACTCCCAGAACCGATCTGGTTCCGGCCAGTTCGGGGCACCTTCATACATCAAAACTGTTGCGCCAACACATAAAGGACCATACACCGTATAGCTGTGGCCCGTGGCCCAGCCGATATCTGCTGTGCACCAATAGATATCCTCCTCCTTCAAATCGAAGACAAATTTGGTCGTCAGGGCCGCTCCTAACAAGTATCCGGCACTGGTGTGCAGGATCCCCTTCGGTTTACCTGTTGAACCGCTCGTGTAGAGAATGTACAGCGGGTCTTCAGAATCCATTGGATCAGCTGCGCAATTTCCATCGACGTATTCCATTTCCCGGTGCCACCACACATCCCGGCCTTCCTTGATGTGAATTTCGTTATTAGCCCGCCGGAAAACTATAACGCGCTCAATCTGCTCATTATCCGTTAGTGCATCATCGACGTTCTTCTTGAGCGGTACAATTGCCCCGCGCCGGTATCCACCATCGGCGGTGATCACGATCCTGGCCTGACTGTCGCGGATCCGATCTTTAAGCGATTCGGAACTAAACCCGCCGAACACCACCGAATGAATCGCCCCTACTCTCGCACAAGCCAGCATCGCAATAGTAGCCTGCGGACACATTGGCAGATAGATGACAACCCGGTCACCCTTTCTAATTTGATTCCGCTTGAGCACATTTGCGAACTTGCAAACTTCCCGGTGGAGTTGCTGGTAAGTAAGCGTCACTTTTTCACCCGGCTCCCCTTCCCAGATCAGCGCCGCCTTATTCCGCTTCGCTCCACTCAGGTGCCGGTCAAGGCAATTTTCGCAAACATTCAGTTTACCGCCGGCGAACCACTTTGCGAATGGCTCTTTCCATTCGAGAACTGTTTTCCACTTCTTCTGCCACACCAGAAGCTCCGTCGCCTGTTGCGCCCAGAATTTCTCCGGGTTTTTTATCGATTTACGATATCGTTCCTGGTATTGCTCGAAACTTGAGATGTGCGCGTTTTTCGAGAACGATTTCGCCGGCTTAAAGACCCGATTCTCGATCAGGTGCGATTCGATGTTGGCGGTCATCTGGAGGATACGAATGGTTCGTTGCTAGTGCGTCGCTAGAGTCTTACGATTCACACCTTGACCACCGGCAAAGGATAACGAAGAAGCAGCTCGCCATCCAAAAGTATCTCAACATGGTGTATGCCAAAACTTTGGAATTGCACGCCCGCAAAAAAGTTTACGTTAGTCACTTGCCCCTCCAGTTCTTTCAGCTCAAAGTCGATGTGGGATTCAGCAATGATTTGTACCTCCTCGATCCCAAGAATTCGAGACGTTTGGCGAAACTTGCCATAGCCGCCACACCAGCGCGTCCACAGGCAGAGCTTCAACAGGCCGACTGGAAGCGCCGGCGTTGGCAGTACGTGGATGACCCCCACGAGCGTCTGCAGACCATTCAACTCCTGGCGAACATCCTCGCACAAAATCGATGCTTGGAGATCAGGAAGGACACTGTTAGCTACCATGGAGTCTCCCTCAGCGTTCGCCGGCGCCGGCGTAAATTAAGACATGTTCCGGATGAACACTGCGGCGGGGCTCAGATCGCGGCTTCACCTCGTTCCTCGGTCCGAATTCGAATCGCTTGTTCGATCGGCACCACGAAGACTTTTCCGTCACCAATCTTCCCGGTTCGAGCCGCCTCGACAATCGTGTCCACGGCCTTGGCAACGCGCTCATCGGCGACCACGATTTCAAATTTCACCTTTGGAAGAAAATCGACAGTGTATTCACTGCCGCGGTAGATCTCCGTATGACCTTTCTGACGCCCGAAGCCTTTCACTTCACTCACGGTCATCCCTTCAATCCCAATCTCCGTCAAGGCCTCTTTAACGTCCTCCATCTTAAAGGGTTTAACGATCGCCTCGATTTTCTTCATAACTTTCGAAGATTGAGACACCAGCGCCCAAAACGCAAGGAAACAGACCAGATTTCGCGGACTGCGCGTAACCCGAACCTGGTGCACCGGTCTCGCACCGTCTACTTAAGGCCGCGGAATCTAGCCGCGATCTCGGCCAACACCGCCGGCAGCAACTCATGTTCCGCTTTCTGAATCCGGGCGTGTAGTCGTTCCGGCGTATCATCCGGCAATATCGACACAGTCTTTTGGGCCAATATTTTGCCCGTATCCACCCCCGCGTCGACATAATGCACCGTGCACCCGGTCACAGTTTCGCCCGCCGCCAACGCCTGCTTCCAGGCTTCCAATCCCGGAAACTTCGGTAGAAGCGACGGATGGATGTTAATAATTCTGCCCGGAAAAGCGCGGAGCACCGGCTGCTTGACTATCCGCATGAAACCAGCGAGTACAACCAGCTCTACGCTCGCCTCCCGCAACAACCGAACAACGTCCTCTTCAATCTCCGGCTCAAGCTTAGCTCGAAACCGACCTGGCCGAACATACAACCCGGGAATCTGAAAGTCGCGGGCCAGACTTAAAATCCCGGCGTTCTCGACGTCGGAGATGACGATGCGCACCTCCGCATCCAGGCAGCCGTCGTTAATCTGTTCCATGATTGCCCGGAGATTTGATCCTTTTCCGGATCCCAGCACTCCCAAGCGAAGCGGCTGTTTCATCGTTGCTGAATCGTTTGTAAGAGCTTCGAAGTCGATTTACCAGGCACCCAGGGCAAAATCTCGATCCTCGCTTTGATTTCCTTCAGTACCCCCACTTCTTCCGGGTCCAGGCTATCCACAGTGTAATCCCCACCCTTCGTATACAGGTGCGGACGCAATTCGCGCAAAAGATGACTGACTCGCGCTTCACCGAAGATAATCACGTGATCGACCGCTTCGAGAGCTGCCATCACTTCCGCTCGATCCTCTTCCGAATTCACAGGGCGACCGGACCCCTTGAGTTCGCGAACGGACGCATCACTGTTGAGGCCCACAATCAGTATGTCTCCCAACCGCTTGGCGACCGCGAGGTATCGCACGTGTCCAACATGCAGAATATCGAAACAACCGTTCGTGAAAACAATTGTTTTGCCTGCGTACCGGTCCCGTACCTTGATGGCCTCGGCTCGATCCAGAATCTTGGTCACCACAATCGCTTTTTTGAGTTGCAGTAGCAGGTTATCCCACTAAGTCTAATCATTTCCCATGTTCGATCCCCGTCTTGACGCGCTTGCAGAGGTATTGATCGGTTTTTCAACCAATCTTCAAAAAGGGGAACGGTTCCTCATTGACGCGCATGACGTACCCCCGGAAATCGTTATCGCCCTGATTCGGAGCGGACGCTCAAAAGGCGCTTTTCCGTTCGTAAATCTGCAATCCAACGCGATCACCCGCGAATTGCTTCGAGGCGCTGAAGAAGATCAATATCGGACACAGTGCAACTTTGAGTTGGCAAGGATGACGGTTATGGACGCCTATGTCGCGCTACGTGGCAGCCATAACGCTACCGAATTTTCGGATGTAGAGCCCGGCCGGATGCAGCTCGCGATGAAATTGCTCCAACCGGTCCTCGATCAGCGCGTAAACAAGACAAAATGGGTAGTCCTGCGTTGGCCCACTCCGGCGATGGCGCAAATGGCGGGAACGAGCACCGAAGCGTTTGAAGACTTTTATTTCAAAGTCTGCACACTCGATTACTCCAGGATGGAGTCCGGG
Organism: Verrucomicrobiota bacterium; assembly: GCA_019233825.1. Classification (GTDB taxonomy): domain Bacteria; phylum Verrucomicrobiota; class Verrucomicrobiia; order Chthoniobacterales; family JAFAMB01; genus JAFAMB01. Next base: position 8,282 of record JAFAMB010000095.1, read on the forward strand.
ATGAAAGCTCTTAAGGCTCTAATGGAAAATACGGACCAGGTGCAGATCAAAGGGCCAGGCACCGATCTGACGTTCAGCATCAAAGGCATTCCCAGCATCGCCTGCGGCGGTCAGCACAATATTCCGGACGGCGAGGTTTTTTCTTGTCCAGTTCGAGATTCTGTCGAAGGCCATGTTCAATTCAATGCCCCGAGCATTTACCAAGGGACTGCCTTCGACTCCGTTCGGCTCGCGTTCTCAAAGGGCAAAGTCATCGAAGCCTCCGCAAATAACACCGATCGGCTGAACGCCATTCTCGATTCGGACGAAGGCGCCCGCTACATCGGCGAATTCGCGCTGGGCTTCAACCCGTACATCCAGGAACCGATGCGGGATATTCTCTTCGACGAAAAGATCGCTGGCTCGTTTCATTTCACGCCGGGTCAGGCCTATGAACGGGCGGATAACGGTAACAGAAGTCAGGTTCATTGGGATCTTGTCTGCATTCAGCGGCCTGAGTACGGTGGCGGCGAAATCTACTTCGATCACCAGCTGGTGCGGAAAGATGGGCTCTTCGTCACTAAGGAACTGCAAACGCTCAACCCGGAATACCTCGCAAGGACATCTTAGGCCGATTGTAGAATCAAGCGCGGAGCGTGCGGCTGATGGCGGTTCCATCGGCTGCGTTGCGTGCAACGCCCGCAAGTTTGGTCATTTATGGCCAATCGCAGAAGCAACTTTTACTATGGAGTGCACCGGTCTAGTTCAGGAGAACGTTTACTCGACAACGCGCGAAATCGAGGCGACCAGCTGGACCGCTGGAACGACGAAAGTGAGGGGGCGACCATTCCAGTCGGGCGCGCGTTTTGCGACGCTCCACAGCTCACATTTTTCGGATAAATCAGCTAACTCCGCAAAGGTCATTGGCCGTTCAAAGAGCCGTGCGGAGATAGCTGCGGCGGAACATTCGGGGAGATTTGATGGCGACGCGCTAGACATAGAGGACCTTTTGGCATTCATATTTTAGCAGAGTAGTCTGACTGGTCAGTCAATCTTGAGCACAAAAAAAATCTCGGCTACCACCCGTTCAGGACACTGGCGCTAACGGCTTCGCTCCCAAAAGTCGGAAAACACCCTTTTTCATGCACTTCAAAACGGCCGGATTATTCTCGATCTTAGCCTGCATGATCAGCCCGGCCGTGTAACAAAAAACTTCGCGCGCCAACTCCACGGGATCCTTGACCTCCAATGTGCCTTCGGCAGCCGCATCGCGTAGAGCCGCTGCGAGGTACTTCATGGATCGCTCGGATAACTCATGCGCCTTTTTGCGAATTGATTCGTCCTGGGTGCTTAGCTCGGACCCGACCGAGGAGAAGGGGCAACCACAGAGCTTTCCGATCTTAGCGTGCTTTTCCAATTGATCCTGAACAATGCGATTGCAGTAGTTTTCCAGGCGCTCGAGCGGGGAAACCTGGGAAGAGAAAATCTGGTCCATCAGCGCACGCTTTTTATTCCAATGGTTTTCAAAGGCGGCGACGGCCAGTTCGGACTTAGACTTAAATGCGTAGTAGAAACTTCCCTTATTGACACCGGCTCGACTGCAGATGTCATCGACGCTGATTGATCCGTAGCTATTTTCCCAGATCAGGTCGATAGCGGTATTCAAGAGTTTCTGTTTCGTATCGCTTTCGCGCCTCACGCAGCCAACTTAGTTGACTGGTTAGTATAATGCAAGAGAATTTTTAGCCGATTCCTGAATTCAGCGTGCCGTGGCCCTCGTCGATACTGACTGACCGGTCTCCGCCAGCCCTGGTTTCCGGCGCGGCAACTCCCGGCTCGGACGGCCGCCATAGTTCCGCTGACGCGGAACTATGGCGCCCCTGCTGCCCCGACGTAGCAAAGGGGGAACAGGGACGGAGTCGGGAGCCTCGCCCTCTACCGGTATTGCGGGGTAGACGGGAAATGAGAAACTGTTAATCTTTTCGGCTTTATGAAGATCAATCGTGCTCTGATTTCTGTTTCGGACAAGACCGGCGTAGTGCCGTTCGCTCGTCGACTCAGCGAAATGGATGTCGAGATCATTTCGACCGGCGGCACAGCAGCTCTGCTGAAAAGGGACTCGATCGCGCACATCGAGATCGAAAAGTTTACGGGGTTTCCCGAGATTCTGAGCGGACGAGTCAAAACCCTCCATCCCAAGGTGCACGGCGGACTGCTTTTTCTTCGAGATGATCCGGTGCACCAACAGCAGGTAGCCGCTCACGGGATTGAACCGATCGATCTGGTCGCGGTTAATTTCTACCCTTTCAAGAGTACGGTGGCCAGGCCGAACGTCACTTTGGATGAGGCGATCGAGCAAATCGATATCGGTGGACCAAGCATGCTGCGGAGCGCCGCCAAGAATTACCGAACTGTCACCGTGGTGAGCGATCCGAGCGACTATCCGTCGGTCTTGGAAGAAATGGAGCTGCATGGTGGAGAGACTACTCTCGCGCTGCGGGAAAAATTCGCGATCAAAGCCTATCTGACGACCGCGAACTATGATCAGGCGATTGCCGATTTCTTGCGGCGAGAACAGTGCGCCAACGGAGCCTTTGTGCTCTCCGTACCGATGGAATTGCGCCTGCGGTACGGGGAGAATCCGCACCAGGCGGCAACCCTGTACGGTCATTTTCAAGATTTTTTCCAGAAGCTGCACGGCAAGGAACTTTCCTATAATAACATCCTCGACATCAACACAGCGGCCAACCTTATTCGAGAATTCGCGGAGCCAACGGTCGCGATTCTGAAGCACACGAACCCATGCGGAGTTGGTTCCGATTCGGATCTTCGAGAGGCCTGGATGAAGGCGTTTGCCACAGACAAACAGGCTCCGTTCGGTGGCATTATTATTTGCAATCGGACTCTGACCGAATCGCTGGCGCGCGCCGTTTCAGAGATCTTCAGCGAAGTCATTATTGCCCCGGAGTTTGAGCCGGAGGCCAGAGCCGTGCTCCAGAAGAAGAAAAATCTCCGCCTCATAAAGATGCTCGGCGGAGCGGATGCAGCAAAAGATGACCCGGACGTTCGGTCAGTGATCGGGGGTGTCCTCGTCCAGGAAAAGGACGAAGCCGAGCTCAAGGATCCTGAGCGCCATGTGGTGTCCACCCGGCCGCCAACAGCGGATGAGATGAAGGCGATGCTCTTTGGTTGGCGGGTAGTCAAGCATGTGAAATCAAACGCCATCGTTTACACGGCTAAAGATCGGACACTTGGCATCGGAGCAGGCCAGATGGCGCGAGTGGATTCCTCGCGAATCGCGGTTTGGAAAGCAAACCAGGCCGGGCTCTCGCTCAAAGGCAGTGCTGTCTGCAGCGACGCTTTCTTCCCGTTCGCCGACGGTTTAATCGCGGCGGCGGAAGCGGGCGCTACGGCCGCGATTCAGCCCGGTGGCTCTCTGCGCGACGAGGAGGTCATTGCGGCTGCGAACGAACACCAAATGGCAATGGTCTTCACAGGAGTGCGGCATTTCAGGCACTGAGAAGAAGGAGTTCAGGAGGTCAGGAGTCAGGAGTGCAGGAGTTCAGGAGTTGCAGGAGTGCAGGAGTTCAGGAGTTCAGGAGTTGCGGGAGTTCAGGAGTTGCGGGAGTTCAGGAGTTGCGGGAGTTCAGGAGTCAGGAGTTGCAGGAACTGCAGGACTCCAGGAGTTCAAGGAGCCGGGAGCTACAGGAGCGAAAGGATGCAGCCGCGAATTTTGAGGCCTTGGTCACCTTCAACACAATCAGCGGGTCGCTATTGCAAAAGAAAATTTTCCCATAAATCAAATGCGGGAGGTCTGAAACTCTTACCGCGTCGCCTGGCGCCTTCTGCAACTCCTGAACTCCTGAACTCTTGAATTCTAGAATTTTTGGCTTCTTGTCTGCGTTAACAAGCTATGATCAAACTAGGAGTAAACATCGATCATGTCGCGACGCTTCGGCAGGCGCGGTACGCCGACATGATGGACTCGCCTAACTGTGAGCCGGACATTCTGTCAGCCGCATCCGCATGTGAACGAGCAGGGGCTGACGGCATCACGGTGCATTTGCGCGCCGATCGCAGGCATATTCATGACCGTGATGTCTTCCGCTTGAGAGCCA
>JAFAMB010000006.1 GCA_019233825.1 Verrucomicrobiota bacterium
GGTCAGCTCAATTTCCCGCTCCGATATAACGGACCATGTAGTCGGCTACTCGGACGACCTGTCCACGCGAGGGCGTGTCAACGATGATGTATCCTTGCGGCCCGACGCTGCGATCGGTCAACGTGTCAAAGATCATGACGCCGAAAAGGCCTTGCTTCGAGCTGCTGGAAATCCCCTGCGTAAAATAGGCCCCGCTCGTCTGGGAACGATCAAGCTTAATTGAAAACTCCGCGTTGAGCTCGGCGGCGACCAGGGCGGAGGCTTCGACCGCGAGATAGCGCGGCTCGTCCCCGAGTCGGACTCCGTTCTTCTGCCAGTATTGGCGTGCGCGGTGTTCGGCCAATTGAATCTCGTTCGATGCGGGATAGTAAGTATCGACGGCAAAATCGCGATGATCGACTTTCGTCGAATTCAGTGTGCCGCACGCAGAAAGAAGCGCGGCAAAAACAAAAAGAAGCGAAGATTTACAATACATGAGATTCAAACCCTGTTTCGAAACATGACCGCATTAAAGCCCGTTATACCTGTTTTACTACTAAATGCGTGTGATGATACTAGTCGGATGCAGCGGGCCCAGGTTAAGTGCGAAACAGCAGCGCTATCGTCAACGCTCCTCGCTTTGCTCGCCATGAGGTGCTCCAGACTGTGGCGTCTCGATGATGACCACCGAGGAGACGTCCCGGTAGTTAAGCAGCGAGTAGCCCTGATAACCGAAAACGGCAAACTCGCCGTGCCCGTCGGGAGGCTCCCAGTACCATTCAGGCCGGTCTACTCGAATCCGACTTCCCTCAGTCGTATTGATCCAGAAAGATCGAAACGGACGCATCGCCAGTTGATTGCGAATCTTTTCGATGTTCTCCACGACAATTATTTAATCTCTTCCGCCGCACAATCACGGTTAAATTCCAACAAAGGAGTGACCCGATCTGCTGGCGCTGGCATCGACTCCGATTCGACTTCGAATGCATCCACGGCGAGGAGTGCCACCAAATCGACTTGCGAGTAGAATCTGGATCGACCAATCTCTTTTTATGAAAAAAACAAGACGCCGAAAGGCGGTTCGGCTTCCCGCGATGGTGACCGAATTGATGTTTTCCTCGTTTGAAACGATCGCCCGCAGAAGCTGGATGCTGTCGCAAGGCAAGTGCTCGCCAACGGAATTTGCGAGGATGGTGCTGGAAAAGCAGCAGGCGCTCTATTTATCAGGGTTCGCACTCCTGACCGGCGCCTCCGCGCCGTCAATACTGGCTCCCTTCCACCGTCGCGCGACGGCAAACGCGAAGCGCTTGCGCCGTAAGTGAATGTCCCAGGCATCTGCGCTTAAACCTTTTGGCTGCCCCGAACGTTCAGGCTCGCCATCCGTACCGTGGGACGCTCGCCTTATAACGGCGGTAGAGGTCGCCAAATTTGCGCTCCAGGTACCGCTCCTCGGGCAGAACCACCCCGTAATGCAGCAATAGAAAGCTCGGTAAGAGCAGCAACAAGACCCAATCCAAGGCCAAGCCGATCGCCAAGCCCGTAAGAACCAGTCCCCCACCAAAATACAGCGGGTTGCGCGTGCGGGCGAAAACACCCTCGGTGGCGACCGCCAGGGTGGGCCGCGAAGGATTGATGTTGGTGCCTGCGCGCGCGAGCGTGCGGGCGCCGTCGCCGGCAATGACGATGCCGGCGAGTGCCGTCAGGCCACCTATCCCCAAACGCCAACCAAGACCGAAGCGCGCAAGCAACCGCTGCGGCAGCCAACGACCCAACAGCGCACCGGCCAACAGCGTCAAAAGCGGGATGAGCGGCGGAAACAGCAGAACTTCCGGCGCGTCCGGCGAGCCCTTTATCTTAAGCAGACTTTGCACAGCCCCTCTCATAGCCAACAGCCCACCAGCGGTCAAGCAGAGCAAAAAAAGCCGGTGCCCCATTCCGCTTTGTCTCGCAGGCAACGAATATCGTGCCGATTACGAAGGCGTCATGATGCTAAAGCGAAACGCTAAACCGCCGTCTACACCTTTTGAATGAAGCATCTAGATGACCTTTTTCGCGAGCAGGAGGCAAATGAAGACCGCGCAGTCATATTCTGGGCAGTCTGCGCGGGAATTCTGGCCGCAGTTTTTATCCTGATCTGGTTTCTCACATCGGTTTAGCCCGACAAGCCAAACCGCATAAAATACGACAGGTCCGCAAGGCTCGAAAAATAGCGTGACTATCCGGTGACTGGCGAATTCTGAGGGCGCTTTCGCTTGCTTGCGCGATTTACGTAAGTTCTTGATCCTGTGGCGGAAGGGGTGGGATTCGAACCCACGGTACAGTTACCCGTACGCCTGATTTCGAGTCAGGTGCCTTCGACCAACTCAGCCACCCTTCCGTTGCGCTCAAATCGGGGAGGGGAAGATAGCGTAAATCGTTGCGTTGTCGACGATTTAGTAGACTTGCTCCTTCTCGGGATCCCGCTTTTTCTGACCAAGGTACTCGTAATTGTCAGAGAGCTTGTACATCGCTCGCCGGAGAAGGCCGACCAGAGTGGGAGTCATGGCATCGAACCATTGCGAGGCATTAAAGAAGAGTGCGGTTGCGCTGATGACGCGGCTCAGCGTCAGAATGCCCAGGAACGCGTTTAACCAACCGACTATAGACGCGAAATTAACCGCTAACGAGGCCGGGAGAAGGGCTGCATTACACCAGGCTAATGCACAGGGAATTGCGAAAAGGAAGATCATACGCCCAAGCCGAGGTTGTTGAATTATCCAGTAAAATCGCTCCGGCGGTATGGGATCACGTTTCGAACAGATTCCCCGCAATTTCCAGCGCCCAATCATCAGCAAATAATCCCGGGCGCTCAAGATAGGGCAAACGACCACAGCGACGAAAATTGCGGGGAAAACAGGCAAAGTACTTAACCATTCCAGGAAAGTCAGGAATAGCCAGCCCAGTAAGCCGAAGATGACCAGCACTTCGACCATATATATGGAGTAGTATAAGATTTTTAAATCGGAATCCAAGTGGATATCTATGGTAGGGACGCGCTCCTACGCGATCCGGGCATGCACGTTCATGGTGGGGTGGACGTACATGCCCGGACGCGCGGGAGCGCATCCCCTACCAGATCCGGACGTGCACGTTCATCGTGTCTTGGACGTGCAGCCCCGGACGCGCGGGAGGGCATCCCCTACCTGCCTACCTTTCCCAGGAAGGCTTTCATATCGTTCTTGTTTCCCTTGAAGGCGACCAGGAAACAAGTTTCGTTGACACCCGTGACGCCGCCGACCCAGTTGTCATCTTCGACAATTTCCCATTTTCCATCCCGGACTTTGATGCCCAGGTCGTCGGACGGAAACATATAAAAGAGGACTTCTTTGTCCCCGACCGCCATGATCTGTGCCACCGTGGCTCCGTTAAACTTGAAGACACGGCATCCGACGGTTTTCATGCTCGCGAACTGCTTCGGAACCGCATAATGCTCCAGGCCATGCTTCAGGAAAAACCAGTCCTGCAAATCCCCGGCCTTGGTTTCGACGGCCTCGAATTCGTCTCCAGTCAGGCTATTGGCAGCATCGAGTAACTCGCTGATGCGATCGGCACCATCAAAAGTGTTCAGCCGATCGGAGATCAGGAAGATCACCATACAGACAGTGGCGATCAAACCGACGCCGACGGCCAGCAAGATAGTCCGGGGACGTGCTCGACGGGGCGATTCCTCTTTGTCGTCTTCTTGCTCAGTTCCCCCAGCTTGGGTCGGCAGTCGACTGGGAGGCACCTGTCCGTCGGTATCCTGCGGTTTTGTCATGTCCAACAACGTCGATCCCAGATCCAGACCCGAGAAAGAAAGTAGACTTTCAATTTCTTCGATCAGGGATCCGGTAAGCCTGAGAGAAGAGAGCTCTCGCACAACTCTATTATCAAACTCGATCTGGCGCTCAAGGTTGCCATTGGATTCACGATCCGCTCGGACCTGCGAGGCGAGGCCGGCAAGTTCCGGGGTGTTTTCGTAGGCAGGTCTGAGAAGAGGAAAAAGCGGTTGCCCCATACTAGTTCCACTTGGTGTCCGAATTCGGTCGCTGAACCTCCAGGGAATTCCTTGCGGTTTCGATTATCCCGGCCAATTCTTGAATACCGACGCCCAGAATGTTTCCGAGGGCGGTCGGGCTGAAAATCTCTAAATAGAAAAGAGTAATCGCCGAGCGCTCCGGTTCCGGCAATCGATGAAGAGCCAGTGGCCACCCGTCAAGCTCTGTCTTCAGAGAGTCGGACCGGGTGGCGGGCAGTCTCAGCGCGGCGCGGAAAAATTCTGCGAACTCCGCATTCCCAGTCTCGTGGCCGGATTTTTTAAGCGATCCGGAAAAAATCTGACGGAGAGCGTTTTCGGCTTCGATGCGATGCCCTGTTCGGATCAGGAGGAGTCGATACAAAGCCTGAATTTGATCAAAAGGGGAGGCAGAGTTCAATCTGAACATGCTATCTTGGTATTCCGGACCTCTCAAGGGGGAATGAGGGGACGCCGGGAGCGCCGGGAATGCCGGGAAGGGCGAACTGTCACACGAGAAGTGCAAGATGAACCCGGGCCGTAATCGCCAAGATCGCAGAAAACACCGGGAAGCACGTGCAAGGGTGCGAGCGGACGTTTTCAGCGTTCGCGGCGTTCCCGGGCGTTCCCGGCGCTCTCACTGGCACTGGCCCTTGAACTGCTCCGTCGAACATGTCACCTTGGCGTGCTTTGAGGGCGCTGAAAAATATCTTGTTTGTTTGCACGGGGAACGTTTGCCGGAGTCCTATGGCCGAGGGGCTATTTCGGCAAATGGTCGCGCAGCGACCCGATATTCGGGTTCGATCGGCCGGGATCAGCACTTTCCCGGGTCAACCGCCGAGTCCGCACGCTCTAGATGTCCTGGCCGACCTTCGCATTGACATCTCCGGCGTCCGGAGTCAGCCTCTTTCGGAAGAACTGGTCCGCGAGGCTTCCTGTATTATCGTGATGACGCGGAGCCATCTGGAATCAATCCAATACTTGTTTCCAGAAGCGGCCGAAAAGACCTTTCTTCTACGTGAATTCGAGGACAACCCCTCTTGTCTGGACGTCTCTGATCCGATTGGGATGGGTCTCGAGGCATACGAAGTGACTCGCGATATCATTCGGCGGGCGCTCCCTGGAATTTTGAAATTTATCGATAGCGGCGCGCTAGAGGCTAAATACCGGACCGACCACTTGACAATGAGCCAGCCCGGAAGTCTCAGCTTGCAAGAAGTTGACCCTGCTATTTTCGAAGCGATACAGAGCGAGAGGAAACGTCAGTTTGAAAACATTGAATTGATCGCCTCCGAAAACTTCACGAGCAGAGCTGTGATGGAGGCACAAGGGTCGGTTCTAACGAATAAGTATGCGGAAGGTTACCCCGGACGCCGATGGTACGGCGGGTGCGAATACGTGGATATCGTCGAGCAACTCGCCATAGACCGGGCCAAACAGCTTTTCGGGGCGGAGCACGTTAATGTGCAAGCACACAGCGGCAGCCAGGCTAACATGGCTGTTTACTTCAGCGTGCTGCAACCTGGAGATCGTATCCTGACGATGGACCTCTCCCACGGAGGGCATTTGACGCACGGGAACAAGGCCAATTTTTCGGGGCGGTTCTACGAGGTCATGCATTATGGGGTAAACCGAGAGACCGAGCAGATTGATTATGATCAATTGGCAAAGATGGCCGAGGAACATCGTCCCAAGATGATTACGGCGGGCGCATCCGCTTATCCGAGGGTCATCGATTTCAAAAAGATGCGGGAGATTGCGGACCTGGTGGGTGCGTGGCTTTTCGTTGACATTGCTCATATTGCCGGTCTCGTCGCAGCAGGGGTCCATCCCAGTCCGGTCGGAATCGCCGATTTTGTGACAACGACTACGCACAAGAGCCTGCGTGGTCCGCGTGGCGGGATTGTGATGTGCAAGCCGGAGCACGCAAAGTCGATCGACAGCTTGGTTTTCCCAGGCGTACAGGGTGGACCACTTATGCATGTGATCGCTGCAAAAGCCGTTTGTTTTCATGAGGCGCTGCAGCCCGAATTCAAAGCGTACCAAGTGCAGATTACGCTGAACGCCAAGGCTCTTGCGGCTAGCTTGCACATGAAGGGCTACCGCCTAGTATCCGCCGGCACCGACAACCACCTGATGCTGGTTGATCTTCGCCCGAAAGGAATCAATGGGAAACAAGCCCAGGAAATCCTCGATCAGGCTGGAATTACGGTGAACAAAAACTCGATTCCGTTTGATACAGAGGGAGTGTTCAGGGGAGGCGGCATTCGCATAGGCACGCCGGCGGTCACTACCCGCGGGATGAAAGAGGAAGAGATGATGGAGATCGCCGACTTGATCGACGACGCTCTCAAGTCAGGCGGGGATCCAAATGTTTTGGCGGGGGTCCGGTCCGATGTCAAACGGCTAACGTCGCATTACCCTTTGCCGGGATGAGCCACACAAAGGCCACCGAGGTCATCACTGCTGGCGGGATGAGAAGAGGGGTCACACGAAGGGCGCAAAGGCCAGAGGAGGTCACAAAGGTGAGGAATAATCTGAGGTGTCTGACGTGGTACTACCTGCTGGCGGGATGAGTGGGGGATCACACGAACGGTACTAAGGTCAGAGGTGTCACAAGATGGATTGCGCTTAGTAACCGTTTACCACGCGTTTGATTCCGTCCTTGAGGTGCTCGGCCCCGAAGTTAATCAGGAGTCCAAACCGCATCCGGGACAGCTTCAGATAGCTGAGAGCCTGGCGATAGTAGACCGGGTGGTTCGTTTCGGAGGCCTTTAATTCAACCAGCATCCTGTCTTCCACTATGAGATCGGCCCGAAAAGCCTCATCAAACTCAAGATTTTTGTACTTGATCGGTATCGGCACTTGACGTCGAACATTGAATCCTTTCTCGATTAATTCTGCCTCCAAGATCCGCTCGTAAACTCTCTCCAGGAGACCGGGACCGAGGTCGGAATGGATTGGGAACGACGCGTCGAGGACAGCCTTGCTAAGAGTTTTCTCTGAAATCATAGTTATAAATAACATTTATGTTTTGTGTTTTCAATTCTATTTGGCCTTCGCGACCTTCTCTGACCTTGGTGGCCTCTGTGTGATTCGATGAGCGTTCCTAAAGCCTTTCTCCGCGCCTCGGCTCCTCAGTGACCTTCTCTGACCTTGGTGGCCTCTGTGTGATTCAATCGCGCTCGTAAAGCTTGGCCAGCTCTTTCAGGTATCCGGCGCTTTCGTTCCAAAGATTGTCCAACTGGTGTCGCGTCAGGCGCCACTGCCAGTTTCCAACAGCTTGGCCGGGAGTGTTCATCCGGGCCTCGCTCCCCAGGCTGAGAAGATCTTGCATCGGCACGATGAACAGGCGGGAGGGGGAAGCGTAACCGGCTCGTATCATGTCCCAGGGAACGGCGTCACCCGGTGCTCGCAGGTAACGACGGAAGAAATCCTTTACCGGCTCAGGTTGCTTAACGAACCAGCCCCAGGAAGTGTCATTGTCGTGGGTGCCCGGGTAAAGCAGCGAGTTTGGTATCCCATTGTGGGGTAAATAATCCGTTGCTCCCTCGAATCCGAATTGCAGCACCTTCATGCCAGGTACGCCGACTGCCTTGACCAGCCCTCGCACTGAATCGGTAATAATGCCTAGATCTTCGGCGACAAGCTTCGCTTCCGGAAACTCCGCCTTGATTGTCTCGAAAAGGTCGAGCCCAGGGCCGGGCACCCATTCGTACTCGCGAGCATTCAACGCATCTGGAGGGATTTTACAATAGCCGTCAAACCCTCGAAAGTGATCGACCCGCACCACATCATAAAGTTCGAAGCTTGCCTTGAGCCGCGCCAGCCACCAGGCATAGCCGGTCGCCTTATGCTTTTGCCAGTCATAAAGGGGGTTTCCCCAGAGCTGGCCGTCCGCGGCGAAATAATCCGGAGGGACTCCCGCGACACCGCTGGGTTTCAGATCCGGATCCATCTGAAACAAGGCAGGATTTGTCCAAACGTCGGCGCTGTCCATCGCCACGAAGATAGGGATGTCTCCGCAAATCTGGATATCGCGGGAGTTCGCGTAGGTCTTAAGCGCCAGCCAGTGTTGGAAGAACTGAAACTGATACCATGCCTGAGCCTCCATCTCGTCGCCCAAGCCGGATTTCGCAATCAATCTTTTCGCTTTGGCGTAGTGACGGAACTCCGGCCAGAGCTGCCAGGAACGGCCCTCAAATTTTCCTTTCAAAGCGATGAAACGGGTATAAGGGTCCAGCCATTCCTTTTTTGCTTTTTTAAACGCTGCGAACTCGTTTTTTTCGGTTCTGGAAGCATTGGAAACAAATGTGCGGAAGGCCTTTTTAAGGATTTGCCACCGCAGAACCCATTGCGCGCCGTAATCGACTCGATCAGCCGGGAGCCGCCACAGTTCAGCCAGATCGCGTTCTTCGAGCAAGTTCCTGGCAAGCAGGGTCTCCAGGTCGATGAAGTAAGGGTTACCCGCAAACGCCGAGAAACACTGGTAGGGCGAATCGCCGAAGCCGGTTGGCCCCAAGGGGCAAACCTGCCAATATTTCATCCCGGCCTCTGCCAGGAAATCAACGAAGTGTCCGGCCTCGCGTCCAAACGTTCCTATCCCGGTCGAGCCAGGCAGAGAAGAGGGATGCAGCAGCACACCTGCCGCCCGGTGTTGAAGCCACTGAAAAAGAGGGATCATAGAGGAGAACGCCGAAAACGGAGAAACGCCGAGAACGCCGGGAAGTGACCGGTGAGCAGGAGAACGCCGAGAACGGGAAAACGCCGAGAACGCCGGAATCGCCGAAAACGGAGGCTAACCCAGCTGCAGTCTGCCGGCTACCAACTCCAGGCAGTTGCCGCATTCTTGCTGCTGACCCCTTTGACCTCTGGCCTCTCAGTCTTTCGGGGCGTTTCTTGGCGTTCTCGGGCGTTCCCGGCGTTCAATTTCGGGGTTTTATTCGTCTGGAAAAGAGAGCGTTTCGAGGAGGAATTTCTCGTACTTTTCTCGGTGTTGCTTCATCCACTCATTGCGTGCCTTCTCCCAGGTCAGTTGACGCCCCTTTTCGCCTTCGATCCATTTGTATTTTCGGATCTCCTCCTTGATAAGGTAAGTAATCCTGTAGAACGGGTCCGATAGCATCATCGGTGGAACCTGAACGTACTGTTCTGTATCTAAGATTTGGCGCATAAGGCCTTAGCGGATCACGTTTTCAGTCGCAGCATCAAACAAAGAGACTTTGTCCAGGTTGAACTGAACTGTCACCTGTTCACCCAGATGAAACAGATGTTCGCCATGGATACGGGCAATCAAGTTCGCGGTGCCCGCTTTCAAATATACGAGCGACTCCGACCCCATCGGCTCGGCAATCTCAACAGTTGAAGTGACCGGCACATGGGCGGGATCCTTGACCTCGTCGCTGAGATGTTCGGGACGAATTCCGAAAATGATATCTTTATCGATATACTTGCTCGCCAGTGGTTCCAGCTTGCCTTTTAGCGGGATGTTAAGAGGATTTTTCTCCGTGGCTTCGGTAAAGAACAGGCTGCCATCACGCCGTTGGACCTTGCCCTTCAAAAGGTTCATCGGGGGACTGCCGATGAAACCTGCGACAAAGAGATTGTCCGGTTGCCGGTAAAGATTCAACGGATCAGCGACCTGCATAATGAGGCCATCCCGCATGACACAAATGCGATCCCCCATGGTCATCGCCTCCACCTGATCGTGGGTCACGTAGATCATGGTGTTACCCAGCTGAGCGTGGAGCTTGGAGATTTCCGAGCGCATCTGAACGCGCATCTTGGCATCCAGATTGGACAATGGTTCGTCGAAGAGGAACACCTTGGGACTCCGCACAATGGCCCGGCCGAGAGCAACGCGTTGGCGCTGGCCACCGGAGAGCGCGTGTGGTTTGCGTTCCAGCATGTGGTCAAGGCCAAGAGCTTTCGACGTCCGGCCGACGGTATCCGAGATAAAGTCTTTCTTCTTCTTCGCCAACTGAAGGCCGAAGGCCATATTGTTGAAGATGGTCATGTGCGGGTAAAGCGCATAGTTTTGGAAAACCATCGCTATCCCGCGATCTTTCGGCTCCAGTTCATTCACGACACGTTCTCCGATCGAGATGGTGCCGCTCGTGATCTTTTCAAGTCCGGCGACCATTCGGAGGGTGGTCGACTTCCCGCACCCGGAAGGCCCGACCAGCACCATGAACTCACCGTCTTCGATGTGCAGGCTGATATTTTTGACCGCGGTGAATGTCGGACGGCCCCGATCATCCGTGTAGGTCTTCACCAAATCCTTAATTTCTACTGAACCTTCACTCATAGCATTTCGTTCTGGGGTTAGTTATTCTTTAACGCCGCCGGAGGTCAAACCCCCGATGACGAATCTTTGACACAATAGAAAAACTACCGTAATCGGTACGCCGCTCAAGACCGCTAATGCGGCAAATCGACCCCAGAGTTTTTCCTGTTCATACAAAAATGAGTTGGCACCCACCGCCAACGTCCAGTTATCGCTGGACTGGAGAACAACGGATGCCACCGGGTACTCCGACATATAGGAGATGAATGAGAGGATAAATACAACCGCAAAAATCGGCAGACTCATCGGAAGAAGAATCCGGACGAAGGTCTGGAACTGAGAGGCGCCATCAATCCTGGCTGACTCCTCCATAGTGGCCGGAATGGTTTCGAAGTACCCTTTAATCATCCAAATGTAATTGGAAATCCCGCCCAGATAGACCATGATGAGACCGGCCTGGGTATTGAGACCGAACCATTTCAGGTGTTGTCCGGTGAAATCAAGAATGACGTAATACGCGACTAACGACAGCACCATCGGGAACATTTGCAGGATGAGCAAAGCGCCCAGAGTACTCGTTCTGAACTTGAACCGAAGCCGGGCGAACGCGTAGGCCGCGGTACTGGAAAGAAAAATGATACCGGCCGAAGAGATCAACGAGATTTTGATCGAGTTCCAGAACCAGAGTAACGGCGGTGTTCCGGCCTTGATTGTACGAGTTTCGCCGGTGGCTGGGTTGACTACCTCCTGGTAGGGAATGCCGAGGACGAACTTCCAATGATCCAAGCTGACTTTGTCTGGAAGCAGCCGGCTCGGCGCGAAGTCGCCTTGACGGAAGGAGGCAGATATCACCATGACGAACGGTACCAGAACCAAGATCAAAAAGCAGACCACGAATCCGTGGGCGGCCACCTTGCGAACCAGTATTTTTTGGTGAGCGGTCATCTAGCTAAATTTTAACATTACGTCCGGTCATTTTCAGATTTATCCAGGCCAGCAAGCCGACAATAATGAAAAGTACGGTCGCGATCGCACTGGCCAGGCCGTAATTGGTTCCGGAATCTCGAAAGGCTATGTTAAATGTGTAGTTTACGAGCAGATCCGTCTCGCCGGCGATCCCGCCACCGACCATTTTCGGGCCGCCGGCTGTGAGCAAATAGATAAGGTTGAAGTTATTGAAGTTAAACGCGAAACTCGAGATTAGGATCGGGACAAGCGGGGGGAGCACAAGTGGCAATGTCAACTCGAAAAAGTCAACCAAAGGGTTGCTCCCGTCAATCGCGCTGGCCTCATAAAGTGTAGACGGGATCGACTGCAACATGCCGGTGCAGATCAACATCATATAGGGATAACCCAGCCAAAGATTGACGAGCAGAATCATCACACGCGCACCCCACGGATTGGTTTCCCACTCTGGGGCAACCCCAAAAATGCTTCGCAAAAACTCGTTTACCGCACCGAATTGCTGATTGAACAATCCTTTGAAGATCAGGATCGAAAGCACCGCCGGAACGGCGTAAGGCAGAATCAAGAGCGTGCGGTAGGCTCTTCGAAAATGCAGTTCTTTCCATTCGAGGATGACGGCAAGCAGCATCCCTACCGAGAAAGTCAACAATACCGAAAGCCCAGAGAAAGCGACTGTCCAGAGGAAAATCTTGAAGAAGGGTCCCTGAATCCGGGGATCGGTGAGTATCCGGACGTAGTTATCAAAGCCGCTGAAGGTTCGGAATCCCACCCCGACTTTTTCGCCTTTGTCATTGACGAAGTAACCCTGCTTGAAGTCGGGCCGGATGACCGTCTGATCCTTTGTATTGCTGAGCGAGCCGTCTTTATTAAGGGTCCAAAGTCGCCCCCGCGAGGCGAACTTCTGGAGCCCTTCCATACCCACGAGCGTTCCATCGGGCAAAGCAAATTGGCGTCCACGCATCGGAATGAACAGTTTTTCCCGGGTGACCTGGGCGACTTCCATGGGCCTGCCTTTCACTTGTTCTCCCGGGGCTAGGGCGCTTAGTTTCCCAGGTTCCTGTTGCTCTTTGACCTGCTCACCGGCCTTCAGCTCGAACGGCTCAGAAGCAAAGCGTTTTGTGGGATCTTTGTCGTCCTGCAAATACAGGATGTAAGTGCCGTCATCCTGGGCATAGAGCTTGTAGGTGTAAGTCGCGTTACCGACGGGATAAGTCTCCTGGAGGAACAATGCCAGAGAGCGGTTAAAATAAAGCAGATTTTGAGAGCTGTACCTCGTGAAACTGAGAAACACCATGTAAACGATCGGAAAGATCACGAAAAGGGCAAAACCCAGAAGTCCCGGGAATAGATACCGGTAGGTATAGCCCCAGTCCCAAAGATAAATCAGAGCACCCAGACAGGTCACCACTAACATCGCGAGGGCTACCAGGACGCTTCCCGTCTGATAAATATTGAACACCAGGTAAAGCGCTGGTATAACCACCAGCGCTACCAGAATCTGGCGGATCGGGAGCCCTCCATTAAAGCTCACTTTTCCATGTTCTTTTTAGCGTCGTCGAGAGCGGCTTGAGGTGAGGCTTGGCCGTTGGTAGCAATCTGGAAAGCCGTTGCCATGGAACTCCAAAATTTGCCCATTTGCGGAATGTTCGGCATCACCTCGCCGTTCTGAGCGTTTTCGTAGGTCGCTTTGATCAGAGGATTTTTAGCGGCCATCTCGTCGGAAAGGGTTTTCAATGCGGGTACACCGATTGGCACGTCTGCATCGATCGTCTTGAGCCCGTCTGCGGTGGTAACGTATTTCTCGAGAAACTGGACCGCGAGATCTGCGTTTGGCGTAGAGCGGTTAATGAGCCCCGTTAACACGCCCACGAAGGGCCTGCCGGGGTTGCCGTCAACCCCGGGTAACGGGGCGAGATCAAAATCGATTCCGCTTTTGCGGAGGTTGGCCCAGGCCCATGGGCCGCTCACCATCATGGCCAGTTCGGCGCTGTTCATTTTTTGATCCATGACACTATAAGAAGCGCCTTTCGGCATAACGCCGGTGTTGATGAGATTCACGATTTCTTCCAATCCCTTGACTGCGCCCTCGTTATTGACGCCGATATCCTTGGTGTCATAGCCACCAGCGATTTTCTTAAACGGATACCCTCCGCCGCTGGCGAGGAATGGCCAGCTGAAGTAAGGCGTGCCGTAATCCCACATGATCGGAATGATGTTTGGATCCTTGGCTTTAAGTTGCTTGGCAAATGCAGGAAGGTCCGAAAGCTGAGCCGGTGGTGCACCGGTGACGAACTTCTTGTTGTAGATAAGTGAGACTGCTTCAAGCGCGATGGGATATCCCCAGATCTGTTTGTGGTGCGCAACGGCATCCCAGGACATCGGGATAAAATTTGCCTTAAAGTCGTCGTTGATGTTCAACGGCTTTAATAAGCCGGCATCAGCCCATTCTCCGAGGCGGTCATGCGCCCAAAACACGATGTCAGGCCCTTTGCCGCCCTGTGCGGCCGTTTGAAATTTGTCGGTCAACCCTTCCGGGGCCTCGACCTTGACCGGGATGCCGAGATCCTTTTCAAATTTTTTACCGACTTCAGCCAGGCCGCGATAACCCTTATCGCCGTTAATCCAGACAAGAAGCTCACCGTCGGTCCAGGCAAAAGCTTGCAGGGCACAAAAGAGTAGAAACAGTCCGGAAAGGAGTTTTTTGGTCATATGCCTGGTCAAAACCTGGGGGTCAAAGAAAATCTCCCCTCGCCGGGACGCCGGAGAGGGGAGATTAATTTAGAACCTAACCTAAAGAAGGCAACCTAAAACCAGATTTCCATCTGGCTTCCAAACAGCCAGCCTTGATTCTGGCCGTGATTGTATGGAGGAGA
>JAFAMB010000010.1 GCA_019233825.1 Verrucomicrobiota bacterium
CGGATCGCAAAGGTCGCGTTTACCGGAGAGACGACAACCGGTCGTCAGATCATGCACTCCGCAGCGGAGCCAATAATTCCGATGACGCTGGAACTAGGCGGCAAGTCGCCGAACATCTTCTTCGAGGATGTGATGGACGCTGAAGACGAATTCCTCGACAAAGCATTGGAAGGTTTTGCGCTTTTCGCGTTCAACAAGGGCGAGGTTTGTACTTGCCCGTCGCGGGCGCTGATCCAAGAATCGATCTTCGATAAATTCCTGGAGAGGGCTGTAGATCGCGTTTCCAAGATCAAGATGGGTAGCCCGCTGGCGCCGGAGACGATGATGGGTGCGCAGGCGTCGCGTAACCAAATGGACAAGATCCTCGGTTATATCAAAATCGGTAAAGAGGAAGGGGCCCGCTGTGCGGCCGGTGGTGAACAAGCTCATCTCGGTGGTGAGTTGGAGAATGGCTACTATGTCAAGCCCACCGTTTTTGTGGGTGACAACAAGATGCGCGTCTTTCAGGAGGAGATCTTCGGCCCGGTGGTATCGGTGACCAAGTTCAAGACTCTGGAGGAAGCGATCGAGATCGGCAATGACACGGTTTATGGGCTTGGGGCTGGAGTCTGGTCGCGGGACAGCGCGAGGACCTATCGCGTCGGGCGCGAGATCCACGCCGGAAGAATCTGGACGAACTGCTATCACCTGTATCCAGCTCATGCGGCGTTCGGCGGCTACAAGCAATCCGGATTCGGGCGGGAAACCCACAAGATGATGTTGGATCATTACCAGCAAACAAAGAATCTCCTGGTAAGCTACAGCCCGAAGGCCTTAGGATTCTTCTAAACTAGAAACCTCTAAACTAGAAACCTTAGCGATCTCTCGTGTTTGCTGAGAGCGTTGAACGGTGCGCTGACTCAGCGGGGGGGAGCCCCAAAAAGCGGGGCTCCCCCTTTTCTTTAGCGGATTGCCGTACAGTGGCGGAAAATCGGATTCATGAGTTGACTGGTGGTCCGGAAGCTTGGAGATACGACTATATGAAGTTTCCGATCTGTATGGCGGTGAATGGCGTTCTCCTGGCCGCAGTCGCAACTGGACAACAAGCGCAGCCAGGCCCGGTCGCGCCTCCGGCCGATCCGAAAACGGCTGAACTACCTACGCCCTCAGGGACACCGGAACCACAGTCCGCTCCTGATCTGCTTCCAGAGTCCGGGGCGCTTCCTGCGGAGCCTCCCGATTTGCGGTTGCCGTCGCCTTCAGTTTTGAAGCCTGCAGAAACAAATGCTGCCCAAACCGAGCAAATGACGGTTCAGTTGTCGCCCGAGGAACAACAGAAAAACAGGATCCGGCTGAGCGAAATCCGGGCTATAGCGATGCGTAATCCGAGGGTGATCAATCTTCTTCGTGAAGCCAACGGTGCCTTGACCGATGAAGCCAGGCGCGAGTTTATGCGTGCTTACTATCACACCTTGTGTACCCGGATGCGTATGTTAGAGCCCGGCTTGACCGGGGCGATCAGTGACTATGAACGTAGCGAGATTCGCCGGCTAGCTCTGGGTCCGTCTCACCTTCTGATTGTAATGTCACGCCAACCGCAGCATCGCGACCGGCAACGCCACGCGCGACGCCCGGAGTAGGGGTTGTCCCCTACCGGTAGGGCGAGGCTCCGTCCAAGCCGAGGGGCCACCGGTAGGGCGAGGCTCCGTCCGAGCCGAGGGGCCACCGGTAGGGCGAGGCTCCCGACTCCGCCCCTCTTCCCCCCGTTGCTACGTCGGGCCAGCAGGGGCGCCATAGTTCCGCGGCTTCGCCCGTTGCGGATCAGGGCTCAATCGCCCGATTCTCGCGCTTGCGAAGGCCCATAGACGATCGCATTGAGTAACAGCCGAATGGTGGAAGTCCAGATCATGCGAAAACCGGGTTCAGAATTGAACAGGATCACGTTACCGGCGTCAATCGGTTCGTCTATCAATGCGCAGGTGCCGCGAAGCAGTTGTTCAGTGTCACCCGCCCAGAAAAAACCGCTGAGTTTCAGTTTTTCACCTTCAAACGTCAGGACGTTCGCGCCGGTTTCGCTCGGCTTGAAGAACGCGTTGCCCTGTACGAAAAGCGGAAGGGCGTCAAAATCGTAACCGATCGTCAGGAAATGATCTCGATTAACCTTGGCTTGAACGATCGCTCCCGGAACCTCGATCGGTTTGCGATTTGCTGATTCCTTGCTGGTGTAGGAGGGCCGCGCGGGTTTTTGTCGTGGCTCAGGTGGAGCCTTTTCCGGGTTGGTGTCAGGCTTATCTTCGCTGCCGATAAGACGGGATGAGGTCAGTTTAGTGTCCGGGTCGGCTGCGAATTCGCTGGCGCCGCCGATGCAAATGAGGACTCCTCCGCGGCTAACCCAGTCGCGGAGTTGGTCGAGGTGCTTGTCGTTGAATGCCTTCTTGAAGTGTGACGCGTCGCCGTCAGGCAGGATCAATACATTTATCTCTAGTAGTGCGGCCGTCGTTAAGTTCTCAAGCGAAACGGGAACGGCATCCACGCCGCACTTGCGCTCCAGAAGGAACCGCATCAATCCGTAGCTGGTCTGAGCGACCGGTTCGTCCGCCAGAATCGCTACTTTAGGAGCTTTGAGCGAATACGCTTCCTCAGATCCGATTCCATGTAAGCCATTATCCGGAAACGCCGAATGGACCGATTGCACCGGCACTCCGAACTTACCTGATAGATCCGCGAGGATTTGCCGGAGACTACCCGGATTCCTTTCATCCCGAAGAATGAAGCTGCCTCTGGGAAAGTTTTTGCCGGCCGCGCGGAACACCTCGTTCGAGGTGTCAACCCGATATCCTTGCTCCAACAGGGAGATCGCCATGCGCATAGCCGCTACTGAGGCCGGTTCAAAAGCGTAAGCGACTCCCGGCTCAAGCCTGTCGGACGCGAAGGTTTCCTCTCTGACACCTTTTGAGTTTTGCACCGTGATGTTAGGGTAGGCCACCGAGTCCACTGACATGACATCCGTTCGAACGGGTTCATCAGTGAAATAGGCTTCGACTCCCATGGCTAAAGGAAGTGACCAGGCCGTCACATCGTAGAATTCGTAGTCTTGCTTGGCCTCCTCCGTACCCCTGGATTCGTTCTGTTTTCGCAATTCATCCTGACGCTTCAGAAATTCTGAGTTCTGGGGGGCCTCGATCTCCAGCAACGCGGTTGCCATACGACCGTAGGGCTGTGCGGTATCAACCAGAAACGACGCGGCAGGAATCGTTCTTTCCCCTGCCTCACCTCCAAAATAGTCCGTTCCGTGGAGGAGCTTAATGTCGGCGTTGGTGCGCGAAACTTCGATTCCCTGTTTAAGCAGCACCGAGACGAGTTCGGCTACTGCCTCAGGGTCCTTACCCGGAACTAAGAAATATTTTCGCCGGAGACCGCTGATGGTCGTTTCAAAGAAATCCCGAAAATCACGGAGCCGTGCTTCGCGATTTGTGGCGGCCACAAACACGGTCGCGAGATCGGCCGTAAAATGCTTTGCGATGCCGCCTCGAAGCGTCAACAAAGTTCCATCATCCCGGTACCACCTGTAACCCAAAGGGCCGCCGCCGTCGGTTTCATAAGTCATTCCGGTCGCTCCGTGGAGTGAGGACCAGCTGTCCCAGTAACCGGGGTAAAAAAGGTCGAACCGCTCACGCACGAAATAAGGCCAGGCATACCTGTCGAAGGCTTCGGCGTTTGACTTCCCAATAACATCCAGCCATTTGATAGTCGTTTTCTCGGGTAGATTCGGATTTATCGGAAGCGCAGGGGGTGGGAAGAAGTACTCCTTGGTTTGGCCATGATGATCGGCGAGAATCTGCGGATGCCACTGCAGAAACGCTTTGGCGGCAGCCTGTGACTCTGGTTGGGACAGCGAGACCAGATCGCGATTCAGATCAAAAAAGCTATGGTTCAGCCGGCCGGTAACGGACCAGGGCTCCTGGTGTTCGTAAGCATAATGTTCCGGCCGGCCAATTCCGTGGGCATTGTACCAGGCTGCAAAACGCTCGTGGCCATCCGGATTTTGGCAGGGATTAATGAGGACGAGCGCGTGATTCAGCATTTCGCTGAGCGCTGAATCGTTGGAAGCCAGGAGCTGATAGAGGACCTGAATCCCGGCCTCAAACGCGGCCGACTCGCTTCCGTGAATACTGTAAGACAACCAGACGACGATCGGCAGCTTTTCGATCAATTGATCCAGTTCCGGACCAGCCTTCAGCTTTCTCGGGTCGGCCAGCTTCCCGAGTTCCTCTCTTATTTCGTCGAGATGCGCCAGGTTGCCGGGCGAACTGACCGCAAGCAGGTAAAGCGTGCGGTGTTCCGGGGTTTGCCCGATAGTGAAAATCCGGAGCCGGTCTGAGTGCCGCTGGTACTCGCGCAGCAAAGACTCGTACAGTGCAAACGTTGTGAGGAAATCGCCGGTTTCGTAACCAAAAAAATCAGAGGGCCGGGGAATGTCCGGCCGGTAAGGTCCACGCTCATAAAAGTCAAATGGGCGGCTATTCGCCGGTAGGGCGGGGGAATGTGTTTGAGCCTGCAGCCGGAAGAGAAGGGTCCAGGCAACGATCGACAGAAGAAATACCGAACGCATCGCGCCTCCCGTGGTAGGGACGCGCTCCCACGCGTTCGTGGTAGCCGGTCCACAAGACTCGAAACGCGCATGCCCGGACGCGCGGGAGCGCATCCCTACCGAGCCGGCGGCCCATTTTGAACGCAACGACCTCACCATTATATGCGAGACGGTACACTAGCTCGAAGCTCAACCTTATAACTGTTCCGGTCTTGCCAGAAGCGCCAAGATCCGGTGCACGAGCCGGCCGGATTGCCCGCCATCGATCACGCGATGGTCAAAGCTCACCGTCAAATCGGCTTCGAGGCGCGCAACAAAGGATTCAGATTTCTCATCCCAGAAGGGTCGCTTTTCGCCGTATCCCAGCCCGACAATCAGAGTCTGGTTTGGGAGCGGTATCGGCGTTGCCCAGCGGACTCCGAGCGTTCCAAAGTTTGTGACCGAAGCGATCGCCGGCTTTTTAGCCTCTTCCGGTAAGCGCTTCTCTCTGGCGGCCTGAAGAAATTTCTTGTACTGAACCGGAAGTTCGGCCAGCGGCTGTTTGTCAAGGTTGGCAAAGACCGGCACGATGACGCCATCCTCTACTTCCACGGCCACGCCGATATCGATTGACTCTGGAAGAACAATCCGATCTCCGATCAAACGCCCGGCGGATTGCGGGGACTCAGACAAAGCGATAGCCACCGCTTTGGCCAGATACAGAGCAGGGCCGGGAGATGGGGAAAGGGTTTTTCGATGGGTCAGGATCGGTTCGAGCGAGACTGAGACTCCAAGAGTTGCCAGTGGGCGTGTCCAGCTCCGGCGCATCGAATCGGCCACCGACAGCCTCATCGGAGACGCTTTCTTCGAGGGAAGTCGATTCAGCTGTTGGAGATAGGCCTCGAAATCCTCTATCGTTACCCGACCCCCGATTCCGCTGCCCGGAACGACCCCTGTGTCCGCCGCGTGAATTCCAAGCTCTTGTAGTCGTGCCTTCAGCCGTGGCGAAAGGAAGGCGGACCCGGTTTGGTCAAGGGGTATCTCCAATCCCTGAGACGGATGCAGGCTGGCTTCGGCTTCATCAATTGAGCGAGCGGTTCGATCGAGTTCCTTGAACGCGACGGCATCGCTCGCCAGCGGTCCTGCAGCACTCAATCGTTCTGCATCTTCGGCCGACGCTTCAATATAGCCGAGGACATCTCCCACCGGATACGTTTCGTTGACTTCGGCCATAAAGCTTTCGATTACACCCTTGCAAGGCGTCGTCACACTCATTACGGCCTTGTTGGTTTCGACTTCGATGACCTCCTGGTCGCAGTCCACCTGCTCTCCAACATTCGCGGTGAGCCGAACAACGGTGGCTTCGGCGATCGATTCGCCAAGCTGCGGCATAATGATCGGGACTTTCGGCATAAAACGGGAAATTGCGATTTATCGGACGATCACCATTCATAAAGCCGGCGCGCGGCGGCGACGATTACTTGGGTCGATGGTTTGTGGGCGCCCCAGAGACCGACATGAAACGGAACCGGCGTGTCCTTGCTGTTGATCCGCTGAGGTGGTGCATCGAGCAGATGGAAACCGTGCGTTACGACGCTGGTGATCACTTCCGAGTTGACGCCACCCCAAGGCCAGGATTCCCCTACACAAAGTAGCCTCGCGGTTCTTGCGACTGAGGCTAACACGGTATCGACGTCGAGTGGCTTAACGCATCTAAGGTCGACAATTTCCACCTCGATATCTTCCTTGCGCAATTGTTCAGCTGCTGCCAGGGCTTCATGAACCATTGCGCTGTAGGCCACAATGGTGAGGTCCCGGCCCAAACGGGCCACTCTGGCCTGGTGACAAGGCAACCCGCTCTCCGGGAGTTCAGCGGACTTCAGTCGGTTATAGAGATACTTGTGCTCGCAAAAAATGACCGGGTCATCGATGTCGACCGCCTCCAGCAGCATGGTGTAGGCGTCTTCGACCGTTGCCGGCGTCATCACAACCAGGCCCGGAAAATGGGCGTAGAGTGATTCCAGGCTTTGGCTATGAAACGGACCACTGCCCGGATTCCCGCCTGAGGGCAATCGAATCGTGATGGGGCAGGCCACCTGCGTCCGCCAATAAAGCGTCGCTGCCTGGTTGACAATCTGGTTGACGGCCAGGGTCGAAAAATCTGCGAACTGCATCTCGACGATCGGACGCATGCCCTCAATGGCCGCTCCAATGGCGCTTCCGACCATCGCATCTTCACTGATAGGAGCATCAAGGATCCGGCCCGGAAATTCCTTCGCAAGGTTTTTGGTCGCTTTAAATGCACCTCCGAACGCGGCGACATCCTGACCGTATATGTACACGCGCGGATCGTCCCTGAGAGCCTTTTCCTGAGCTTCCCGAATTGCTTCGAGATACGTAATACTCATCGAACCAGTAGTGCTTGGGCGAGCCTTTGAGTCGCGTATGGGCACCAAGTTTCGTCACTCGGGTCCGCCAGAGGTTCACGTTGGGCTTTAGCCACAGCTTCCTCTACCTGCTGCTTTGCGTTTCTCCTCCAGGTCTCGACCAAGGCCTCATCTGCCCATTCTTGTTCTTGCAAATAATTTTCTGCGACCTTCAGGCAATCGCGGCCGAGTGCGGTATGGAACAAGTTCTTATCCACGTAAAAGCCGTCATCATGTTCTCCGTGCCCACTAAGCCGCAGGCAACTTCCTACGACCATTTGCGGGCCGTGTCCGGACCGGGCGCGCTCGGTCGCATAGGCGACTACTTCGAGGCAACTGCGGAGATCGGTTCCGTCCATGGTGTAGCCTTCGACCCCGTAACCGATAGCCCTGTCCACCAAATGGTTGCAGGCGAACTGACGATGGTTTGGCGTGGAGTAGGCGTACTGATTGTTCACCACCACGACTACGAGGGGTAGTTTTTCGACCGCGGCCATATTGATTGCCTCATGGAAAGAACCGGTGGACGTCCCGCCGTCACCTATCGTGGTTGCGCCGATGGCCGACGTATCCCCTTTAAAGCGTCTCGCGACTAGTGCGCCGGCTACGACAGAGACGAGCGACCCGAGATGGCTGATCATTGCGTGATATCCATCGCGCGGTTTACCTCGATGCACGTTGCCATCACGTCCACGGGTTGGGCCGGTCCGAGATCCGAAGTGGGTCCGGAAAATGTCAACCAGAGATTCGCCGAACGCCAGGCGCCCCGCCTGATCGCGGATCAGCGGCCCAAAAATATCGCCCGATTTCAGCAAGATGCCGATGGCCGCGCTGACCGCCTCCTGTCCCTTGCCGAGGTAAACACCGCCGGCTATTTTCCCTGCGCGCCATAGACTCGCCAATTTTTCTTCCACCGTGCGCGCGAGCAGCATCCAGCTAAAGGCTTTGATGTACTGTTCCCGGGAAACCGGAGGAACGACATTTCTCTTTGGCGGGTTCAGGGTATCTAACATGAACGATGAGTATCAGCTTTCTTGAAAGTCATGCAATGCTTTCTTAATCGTGGCAATGACGCGACGCAGTAGGCACGCGCGCCCGCGCAATCGGGGTATGTGCCTTGTTGACCATTCCTCGATGTGCGATGCGATCGCGCAGGAGCGGCGTCCCGATCGCGCCGGGTCGTTGCGAGGAGCATGTCGTAACATGCTTTCCTTTCGTTTGAGCGCATGCAGAGAAGATCTCGGGTGGGTTCCTCTTTTCTCGTTTAGCCTCGGTTTCGCGCGACGGGGAAGGGGTAACCGGAACGTTTGAACATTTCTTTTCTAAAGTTTTCCAAATCATGTCGATTGAGTGAAATTCAGTGGCACAAGCAAGTCCAGGTTTGCTAGGAATTCGGAATCCGTCTATAGTCGTGAGGCGGAGTGATTAAGAAGTACAGATGAACGAAGAGAGAGCGTCCGAATATGGTGGTTTTGGTTCTGAGCCCGCAACTCCTCTCGAGTACCTAGAGAGAATAATTGGTAGCCTCCCTCCGGGCGACCCGACCAGAAGCGAACTGATCGATCTCCGGTCCAGCGTTGTCGAACAAGAAGAGGTGATCAGCGAGGCTCGGCACACCATTGAAAAACTCGACGAAGTGATCAAGAAGGTGACGTCCCCGGCGAACCGGATTGGGACGTATCTCGGCAGCCCCAATAAGGAGACCGCTCAGATTGTCGTCGGTGGATCTGATTATTACTGCAATGT
Organism: Verrucomicrobiota bacterium; assembly: GCA_019233825.1. Taxonomy (GTDB): domain Bacteria; phylum Verrucomicrobiota; class Verrucomicrobiia; order Chthoniobacterales; family JAFAMB01; genus JAFAMB01. The sequence continues at coordinate 8,722 of JAFAMB010000010.1, forward strand.
CGATCCGAGAATCAGTATCTCGAAGCTCAAAAAGGGAACACGCGTTCTGGTCAACGAAGCGTACGTGATAGTCGGAGACCTCGGATACGATTTGTCGGGTCCCGTGACCAAGATCACCGAACTTCTTGGAGCCGATCGTCTCCGGGTGGGCATGGAACATGGCATGCAATCAGTGGTCCTGCAGAGATGTCAAGATCTCATGAAGGAAGTGTTGAAGGTAGGCGACGAAATCAGGGTCGATCCGAACTACAGGATTGCCATAGAGCTCCTGAATTCGTCGAAGACTGACGAGTATTACCTGGATACTGTGCCCGAGTTGCCCTGGGAGAAGGTTGGCGGACAAGAGGAAGCGCTCAGCGCGATCAAGGATGCGATCGAGTTACCTCTTTTGCATGCTGATCTGTTTGCGAAGTTCCAGCACCAGACTCCCAAAGGATTCCTTCTCTACGGGCCGCCCGGTTGCGGTAAGACGTTGATCGGCAAAGCCACGGCTTACAATTTGACCCGCCAATTGAAGGAAAAGACCGGTGAAGATATGCAGCAGTTCTTTATGCATATCAAGGGCCCGGAGATCCTAAACATGTGGGTCGGAGAATCCGAACGCATGGTTCGGGAGATCTTTTCGACTGCCCGGGAAAAGCGAAAGGAAGGGTTTTTGCCTTTCATCTTTATCGACGAAGCGGAGAGCATTCTCGGCACCCGCCGGGCGGGCCGGTATTCGAACATTTTGTCCACCCTGGTGCCAATGTTCTGCACGGAGATGGACGGCATCGAGTCCTTGAACGAAGTGGTCATCATCCTCGCCTCCAACCGGGCCGACTTAATTGATCCTGCCATTCTGCGGCCGGGCCGGATTGACCGGAAGATCAAAGTAGACCGCCCCGATCGCGAGGCTGCCCGAGAGATCTATCGGATCTATCTGAGCAAAGATCTGCCCTATGATCCGGAACTGATAAAGCGCACCGGCGGAATTCAAGAAGCCGTCGCTTACTTGACAGACAAGGTGGTGGAAGTCCAGTTTTCTCACAAAGACGAAAACCGTTTCCTGGACGTCATCTTGCGCAGCGGCAAACGCGATACCCTTTATCGAGGAGATTTGGTGAGCGGAGCGATTATCGCGTCCGTTGTGGAACGGGCGAAAGAATTGGCGATTAAGCGCGCTATCAACTCAACGCAGGAAGAGGGGATCAGCGAATCGGATCTGCTTCTTTCTCTTAATAGCGAGTATACAGAAAACGATATTTTCCCGCCGACGGATATCGTAGAGGATTGGCTGAAGCTGATCGATTACGAGTCAGAGAACGTCGTGAAGGTTTCTCCCGTCAGAGGTAGTGGGAGACCGACGGGAGAATCTCATGTCATTTAGGCCGGTCCTTGGCCTGACGCACATTTCAGTTGCATGAAGCGGGTTTTTGGTATCGAAACGGAATACGGTATTACCGTGAATGGGGTCGAAACCGTTGATGTGGTGGCTGAATCCATCGAACTCGTCAGGTGCTACACCGAGCACGGATCGCTGATGAAATGGGATTACGAATTGGAGGATCCCCACTTGGACGCTCGCGGATTCCGCGCGCAATCTCTGATGCAGGACACCGATGAGTCGGCGTACTATGAGCTCGACAAAAATCGCCCGCTCAGTTTCGAGGAGATCAAAAGTGATCTGGTGCTGAGCAACGGTGCCCGCTTTTACAACGACCACGCACACCCGGAGTATTCAACTCCGGAGTGCACCCGCCTGAGAGATATTGTGGCACAGGACAAAGCTGGGGAACGCATCCTGAGTGAGTGCGTCCGCCGCCGAAACAAAAAGATATCTCCAGAAAGGGAAGTCCGCCTCTACAAGAACAATACCGACTTTATTGGTCACAGTTACGGATGCCACGACAACTATCTGATGAGTCGATCGGTGCCTTGGGACCGACTGGTCGGTGATGTGATACCTTTTTTAGTGACGCGGCAGATCTTTGCCGGCGCCGGAAAGATGGGCGTTGAGGGCGAAGGTTCGTCCGGCCAACCTGGTATTTATCAGATTTCGCAGCGGTCGGACTTCTTCAGCGTGTTGGTGAGCATCGACACCATGAACCGGCGACCCATTGTAAACACGCGGGACGAACCCCATGCAGATCCCGGGAAATATCGCCGTTTCCACGTGATTCTGGGCGACGCCAACATGAGCGAGTTCGCGACGGCGATGAAGATCGGAACAATGGCGTTGGTCCTGGAGTTGGTTGAAAAACGCGAGGCTCCGCAGTTGGAAGTCGCACAACCCATCGACGCGACGAAATCGATTAGTCGCGATCCGACCTACGACTGGATCATCGAGCTGAAGGATGGCCGGAAGATCTCAGCCATTGACATCCAGCGAATGTACCTGTCTAAGGCCCAGAAATATTGCGACCGTACCGATCCGGAAGTCTGCTGGCTTCTGCAGGAGTGGGAAAATATTCTGAACGACCTGGAGGTCGAGATCATGCGATGCGTTGATCGCATCGACTGGGTTGCGAAAAAATACCTGCTCAACACTTTCCAGGAAAGCGAACGCCTGGTATGGACGGATCCTTGGCTGCAATCCATTGACCTCGAGTATCACAACATTGCGTGGGAACAGGGCCTCTACTACGAATTGGTCCGGCAAAATCAAATCCGGCGCGTCCTTAAGGAAGACGAGATAAAGACGGCGATCTTTATGCCGCCGGAAACGACTCGAGCCTATTTTCGCGGACGAGCGGTTGCCCGGTTCAATGCTCAGATCCACACAATCCACTGGGACGAAGTTGTCTTTGATCAGGAATCGGGCCAGCGTCGAGTTTCGTTCAACCACGCCTCCGATGACGAGCGTATTGATTGCTTGAACACCGTGATTCGAGAGGCGGTTAATTATGAGGATTTTCTGCGTCTCCTGGAAAAGTTCGACCGTTGAAGAGGACCTTTGCAAGGCGCTTGCCTGGGTGGGAATCGCCCGCGCCACGATGTAGGCGTACCGTCTCGGTTTGCTCGGTCGCGAAGAGTGCAAAGCGGGACGCTTCGTCTACGTTGCGCTTAGGATCGCTGAGCCTAAGCGTCCCGCTCTTACGGCCTCGCAAAGAGAGTGGACAGAACTAAGAAAACAGGTTTTTTTTCCTTTATGAAATCGGCCTACGAGCTCGCCATGGAACGCCTGGAGAAGGAATCTCCTTCCATCAAATTGACGGATGATCAGCGCTCTCAGCTCGCCGAGATTGATTCCCTGTACAAATCGAAAATGGCTGAGAAAGAGCTGCTACTCAAAGATCAGATTCAACGGGAGCAAGCAGCGGGAAAGTTTAAGGAAGTAGAAAGTTTACAGCAACAGCTCTCGTCCGAACTCCGGCGGCTTGCACAGGAGTGCGAGTCCAAAAAACAAAACGTCCGGGCGGGGAAATAGAGATAGCCTGCATCGCCCCAAATCTCTAAAGATTTGGGGGCGATGCAGGCTCACTGCATGAACCAACCGTGGCTGACCACAATTGACTGCCCGGTCAGCGCACTACTAGGAAAGCTGGCCAGGAAAACCGCGGTTGCGGCGACATCTTCCATTGAAGTAAATTCGCCATCGACCGTTTCCCCAAGCATGACTTTTTTTACAACTTCCTCCTCATTGATCCCGAGTTGCTGCGCCTGCTCCGGGATCTGTTTCTCAACCAGCGGGGTCCGGACGAAACCGGGACAGATCACGTTCGATTTGATTCCGTGTTTTGCGCCCTCCTTGGCAACCGCTTTTGCCAGACCCATGATACCGTGTTTGGCGGCGACGTAAGCGGACTTGTTCGGCGAAGCAAGGTGCGAGTGAACCGATCCCATGTAGAGAATAGTTCCGCCTCGACCTTGCGAGATCATCGCTCGCATCGCTGCTCGGGTTGTTAAAAAAGCGCCGTCGAGGTGAATCGCGACGACTTTCCGCCAATCCGAAAACGAAAAGTCAACGATTGGGTTTATAACCTGGATCCCGGCGTTGCTCACCAAGACATCCAATGCACCGGCCTCGCGAACAACTTGTTCCACTACGGCATTGACCTGATCCTCGCTCGCCACGTCCATCTGGAAGTGGATCGCTCTACCTCCAGCCAGGTTAATTTGCTTGGAGGCCGTTTGCGCCGCGCTGAGATTCAGGTCGGCGATTGCGACGCAGGCTCCCTCCCGCGCAAGTGCCTCGGCGATCGACTTTCCGATCCCGCTTCCCGCACCGGTTACCAGGGCAGATTTGTCCTTGAGTTTCATCGATTAACAGTGGCAGCCCGCGGTGCCCGCGATCTCCAAGGATTTGTGAGCAATGCAGGCGAGCTATTAGCGGAAGTTTAGATTGGACTATTGCTTTGTACAGCCGTTAAAATTCCGTAACACACGAACCTGCATATGCCATCTCAACCTCCATCGGCGACTGGCGACGGCACGCCATCTTTTCCTCCCTGCGTCGAGCACGGGGTTTGGACTCCGATCCCGGTTGCTCCTCCCGGTGGGGCGCAGCGCCTCACATTTAAAGATATCGATCCCGATGAATCCCGCGCCGTGAAACAACGGGGCGTATTGAGCTTTCATGCACTCGGGTGTTCCGGCGATTTCAAGGATCATACGCCCGGGTTACAAGTGGCTAAGGCGATGGCATCACAAATCTCTGACTCTCGCGCGGGCGGCGGGAGTTCAGAGGCCGTCGAGTCGTCGTTTTTGTTTCATCTTGGCGATGTCGCCTACAAGGGTGAAGGTCCGTCGGATCCGGAGGGGAAGGATCAATCCCTGATATACAATTCTCAGTTCTACGCCCAGTACAGGAGCTATAGCCGCAATATTTTCGCGATCGCCGGGAACCATGACGGCAAAAGCTCCGGGCATAAGAAGAAATCAGCCATCGATCACTTTCTGCAGAATTTTTGCGACTCGCAGAGAAAAGTCAGTCCCGACAATCAGACAGACAAGCGTTTGACGATGATTCAGCCCTATCCCTACTGGTTGTTTGAAACATCAGTGGCCTACGTCATCGGTCTCTATACGAATGACATTAACGGCGGGCAGTTGGATGACCCCATGGGGACGGACAACCCGCAATATCGGTGGTTGGTCAAAACCCTGAAGAGCATCAAGGAGGCCGCTGATGGGAAAGTGGTTTTTGTTGCGCTGCACTATCCTCCCTATTCCGGCGCGGCCAATTTTACGGAGCGGGGCGACCCGAACCTGGGTCCGACGCCGCGCCGGCCGGCTCCCGCCGGAGTCCTGCAACCGCTCGGCAACATTTTGCAACAAGCCTTTCATGAGAGCGGCCAGTACCCTGATGTGGTTATGTCGGCTCACGCTCACCACTATCAGAGGATTACCTACACATACGCCAACGGATGGCAGATTCCTTACCTTATCGCCGGTAGCGGAGGCCATGCGCCGGTCGAAAAGCTCTCTGAGACGTGTACCGGTGACACGGTTACTCTTCCTGGCTTGCCTTTCGATGCCGTACTTCCTCCAGGCCTGGCTTTGCCAAAAGGTGACTCGGCTAAGGTTGTCGCTTACAACGAGAAGGAGCTCGGCTTTCTGCGTTTGACTGTTGATATCAATCAGAAAAGGGTGCTAGGCGAGTTTTTCGCTGCGTATGATGAATCTCCCAGAGCCGCTTTACCGGCGCTATCGGACTCTTTCACCCTGCACCTGCAAAAGCACACGATCGACTAGCCCGGATCCTCCTCAAAGCAGACCGAAAACCACTTGCCCAGGCGGCTGACCTGTACTAATTATCCGTCCTCTGTCTGTTTGGGGGTATAGCTCAGTTGGTAGAGCGTCTCGTTCGCAATGAGAAGGCCAGGGGTTCGAATCCCCTTACCTCCAATTACTTCATTAAGAGTAACTTACGAAAAGGAGATCGCCTTCTCACAACACCAACTCTCAACAAGTTTGCACAGATTTCCCAATGTTTGAGAGTGTGTTTTTGTTGCACGACTAATCAAAATCTTAGTGTTTGCTTTAGCTCGTGCCAAACCCTGAGAACACTGTACAAGTGGCCGCCCAGCGGGCCGGCGAAAATTATCTGGAAACCTGCAAGCTCTAGCCGGACGCGATCCGGCCGGCGACCAGTGTTGCCGTGAGTTTCAGAATGACGCTCCCGGAATTTTTCGCGCCGGAAAAGGAAGGCACTGTGCCAGGCCAAGAAGACCTCCGACGGGAGGATGACTGCGGCCGCACCACATTCATACTGGCGGTTGCCGAAGCCGACCCGCGGATATTGCGTGCGTTGCAGCGTCGGGCGAAATTCTACGAGGCTGAATCGGTTGAGGAATATCTCCCAAGTTGCCGTTCTCGGGCAGCTCGTTAGTGACGGGGCTCACAGCATTTTGGATCCGGCCGGCCGGGAGATTTGTGTCTTTCTGAGCGGTCCAAAGGATCGGCTAAAGATTACTAGGTAAAATGAGACCCTGCTTTGCACGCTGACACTATGGCAGAATCCGGGAAGCCGGGAGGTTTGCCGGAGAGCTCTGACCATCGGGATAGCGGCGGCATGGGTCGCCGTCTACGTGATTCTCGGTGTCCGAACAGGGATTATCGATTTGAGCGGACAAGAACAAACCGGGGTGCCCAGCCAGCTCGCGGGCTGCAGATCGAAAGTGGTTTTGCGATTACAGCTTGAGACTCTT
>JAFAMB010000060.1 GCA_019233825.1 Verrucomicrobiota bacterium
CTCCTGAACTCCTGACACTCCTGACACTCCTGACACTCCCGCCTTTTTGATTTCTTGAATTCCCGGAGCTTCAGCTACTATATACACCAAGTCTTCTGGCCGTTATGAAACTTCTCGCCGTCCATCCCGGTTGTCTGATGTACTCAAAAATCTACCTCCGGCTGGAGCCGCTGGGTCTTGAGTTGGTAGCCGCTGCGGCCCGTCAGAGGGGGCATGAGGTGCGAGTGCTCGACCTCCAGACCGAGCGGCACGTGGACTATTTCAGGATGGTTAACGACTGGCAGCCGGACGCCGTCGCCTTCTCATGCAACTATCTGGCCAACGTGCCCGAGATCCTTGATCTCGCTGCCACGACGAAAGCCAAACTCCCAAATTGTTTTATTTTCGTCGGCGGACACAGCGCTTCCTTTATTGCACAAGAGATCCTCGAACACAGTCGAGGTTCGATTGACTGTGTACTGAAGGGCGAAGGCGAACCCTCGATTGTCCCTCTGCTTGAGGCTGCGCGCCACGACCGAAAATCACTCCACCACGTACCTGGCGTGCACACCCTGGAAGGGCAAGGTCCAAGACCGCTCTTCGTAAATAGCCTGGATGATCTCATGCCGGCAAGAGACTTGGTGCGAAACCGGAGACGCTATTTCATCGGGGTTCTGGACCCTTGCGCGTCGATCGAATTCAGCCGCGGTTGCCCCTGGGACTGCGTTTTTTGCAGCGCCTGGACTTTTTATGGACGAAGCTATCGAACGAAATCTCCGGAAGTTGCGGTGGAAGAAATCTCGCGCATTCGCGAACCCGGAGTGTTTCTGCTCGACGATGTGGCATTTATCCAGGTCGACCACGGCATGAGAATCGGGGAACTGATCGCGCAGAAGGGCATTCGAAAAAAATATTACCTCGAGACCCGTGGCGATATTTTGTTGCGGAACAAAGAAGTATTTCAGTTTTGGCGGAAGCTGGGCCTCGAATACATGTTCTTAGGCATCGAGGCGATCGATGAGGAAGGTCTTCGGCAGTTCCGCAAGAGAGTGACTCTGTCCCAGAATTTTGAAGCGCTGGAGTTCGCCCGCTCTCTGGGAGTCTCGGTAGCGATCAATATCATTGCGGATCCCTCTTGGAGTCGTGATCGTTTCAAGGTTATCCGGGAATGGTGCATGGAAATTCCCGAGATCGTGAATATCAGCGTGAACACGCCTTATCCCGGCACGGAAAGCTGGCGCACGGAATCACGAAAATTGACTACGCGGGACTACCGGCTTTTCTATATCCAACACGCAGTTCTACCTACCGAACTGCCGTTGGAGCAGTTCTATCGCGAACTCGTAGAAACGCAGCGTGTGCTGAGCCTGAAGCATCTCGGGGTGGCAGCACTTCGGGAAGCAGCCGGGCTCGCCATCGATCGATTGCTGCATGGTCAGACCAACTTTGTGAAGATGCTGTGGAAGTTCAATAGCGTCTATAATCCAAACCTGCAGATCGAAGATCACCGGCAGCCGGTGAGGTACGAGATCACGTTACCTCCGGAACAGCATGGCAAGATAGACCGCCAGAGTCTCTACATTCTTACCGCAAAGGGCCGTCATGGACGCCAAATCGATCCCTCGACGGAGGCATTCGTCGAATCGACCCGCATGGGAGCCGATCGGTAGGGTCGCGCTCCGGTCGCGCTCCGGTCGCGCTCCGGCGCGACTGACGATGAGGGGCTCCTAGACGGTTACGCGGACAACCCCGGTCGCGCAGCAGCGCGACCCTGCCGAATTCGCTGAAATCCACTTTTTTCTCTTGCTACCGATGCGGGTTGCCCCCTGTCTTATTGACTGAACCTGACCCGTTTTTTGCCAAGCATGCGAAAAGGCTACCTAGCTCTCGTCCTTCACGCCCATTTGCCGTTTGTTCGGCATCCGGAATATCCGGAGTTCCTCGAGGAAGATTGGTTGTTCGAGGCGATCACCGAAACTTACGTTCCTCTCTGGCAGGTATTTGAGGGCCTGGTTCGCGACGGCGTACCCTTCCGGCTGACGATGTCGCTGACCCCGCCCCTGTGCGCGATGCTCAATGATGATCTGCTGCGAGAGCGCTACCTCAGGTACCTCGATCGCGCAATCGGGCTGGCCAAACGCGAAATCGAACGGACCCAGGCACAACCGGAAATAAATCACCTTGCGAGGATTTATTACTCCCGCTTTCTCGAATGCCGTGAGATTTACCTCGATCGGTTGCGGTGCGATCTGGTTGGCGCATTCAAGCGCTATCAAGACGCCGGTTTTCTGGAGATCATCACTTGCGCCGCGACGCACGGGTTCCTTCCCTTGATGGAGCAGCATCCCGAGGCCGTGCGCGCCCAGATTCAGATCGCTTGCGACGATTATCAGGAAAAATTCGGGCGGAAGCCGCGAGGCATCTGGCTACCTGAATGCGCCTATTTCTCCGGACTGGAGAAATACCTGCAGGAGGCGGAGCTCCGTTGGTTTTCCCTGGATGCGCACGGCCTGATGTTCGGTAATCCGCGGCCGCGCTACGCCATCTATACGCCATGCTTCACAGCGGCCGGTCCAGCCGCCTTTGGACGGGACCGCGAATCAAGCAAACAGGTCTGGAGCGCACAGGAAGGGTATCCAGGTGACCCGGCCTACCGCGATTTCTACCGCGATATAGGTCATGATCTGGATTTGGACTATCTGCGTCCGTTCCTTCCGGCGGACGGCTCGAGAAAATTCACCGGCATCAAGTATTTTCGGATCACGGGCCGTACCCCGCATAAGCAGATCTATGTTCCCGGGTGGGCCGAAGGCGCGGCTGATTACCACGCGGGCGATTTTATGGTCAGCCGAATGAAGCAGATTGAGCACCTCATCCAGGTCACCAATATCGAGCCGATCGTATTGAGCCCGTTCGACGCTGAGCTATTTGGTCACTGGTGGTACGAAGGTCCAAGGTTTCTTAATCTGTTTCTCCGCAAAGCCGTCTATGATCAAAAGGTGTTCCGATTGATTACGCCGAGCGACTATCTGAAGAGCCACGACACGCTACAGATTCTCACACCGAGTCCCTCGAGCTGGGGCCACAAAGGCTTTTGGGAGGTTTGGCTCGATGACTCCAATGCCTGGATCTATCCTCACCTCCATGCCGCGGCCCGGCGCATGACGGAGTCGGCTCGGGCTGTGCAAGCTAAACCTGCAAAATGGAAGGAGCGAGTCCTCAGACAAATGGCGCGCGAACTTCTACTGGCCCAATCAAGCGATTGGGCCTTCTTGATGAAAACCGGAACAGCCCGCGACTATGCGACCAAAAGGACAAAGGATCACATCCTGCGCTTTACCCGATTCTATGATCAACTGAAGGGCGGCTCGATCGATGAAGAATTTCTCACGAACTGCGAGTGGCGGGATAATCTTTTTCCTGACTTGAATTGGCACTACTATGTTTGATCGAAGGTGGACGTCTGGGTTAACTCTCGCTCTCTGGCTTCTTTCATTCAGCGCGCTGCATGCTGAAGAGGAGGAGGCTGGCGCAAATCAGTTAATGTTCGTGCCACCTCCTGTGGAAGGAGTAATCAGCCTTGCCGTCTATGACAGCAAAGGCAAGCTCGTGCGGGTTCTGAAAAAAGCCGCCCCCATCGAGAGCTTCAAGTCGGGTTTGAACGGGCTATACATCGACTGGGACGGAAATGACGCCCAAGGTAAAACGGTCCCGGGCGGTAAGTTCTTTGCCCGGGGTGTACTGATCGGAGATGTGAAAGTCGAGGGTGTGGCTTTTCATCTGAACGATTGGGTCCACGGCTCGGACAACTCGCGAATCCGAAAGATCTTTTCCGCGACCTTATTGAGCGAGCTGCGTCCCGTAGTTTTGGCCGGCGCATCACAACTCGGGTTGGTAACGTTTGAGAGGAACGGGACCCGATCAAAGCTCAACAGCCTGACGTTCAGCCCGCAGACTATCAAAGCTGCCGGGTCAAACATTCTGGCTTTCGACAACGCTCGCTTCGCATTGATTGATCCGACCACAGGTGCCGAGGTTTCGCAACAAAGCATTCCCGATGTTCGAGATGCCGATGCCTTCGAAAATCGGATCCTGGTGCTTACCGGCGATCAGATCAAATACCAGATTAACGATAAGCCGATAGATCTGAGACCGCCCGCTGACAATCTTTTTCGCTGCGCAGTGCTGACTTCCTCAATTGTGGTCGCCACGAAGCAAGCGAAAATCTGGAAGCTTGATGGCCAGCAATTCTCCGAAGTCGATCCAGGGGAAACGGGACAACTCCTTGACCTGAGCGCAGGCACATCGGACAGCATCTGGCTGCTGGTAAAGACAGCAACTGCGAGCGTGTTGAAGCAGGCTAGTCCCGCCGGGCAGACTCTTCGGGAAATCGTACTGCCTCCAGAATTGCAGACAGTAACCCGGTTGAGCGCGTCACGAAACGAAGATGCGTTGCTTTTGATTTCTGACAACGACGCTATCCAGCGAGTCATTGGCGTGCGCTTTCAAGTTGCCAATCAAGGGAAGTCCGTTTGGATAAAATGGTTCGACCGCACGCTGGTCCCTTTTCGATTCTTTGATGTCAGAGAAGGCAAAGTAGTCCCGACAGATGCAAGAACCGACTCTCCTCCGGTTTTCGTGAAACCGGCAAACAACCCGATGGAAAACACCCGGCAGGCGACCTTTCAACTGACGATCTACGCGGACGAAACCGGCGCGTGGGTAGCAAGCGTGGATGGACTTCCACTATTTCAAGTTTGCGAGACCAAAAACATCAATCAGACCCGCTGGATATCCGACGGAGCTAATGGCATGCGGGTCTACGTATCAGACGGAAGCGTGGTTGAGGAATACCATCTTACGGGACTGGAAAACTTATTCCGCTTCGACGCGGGCTCGTTTGACTAGAACCGTTTTGAGTCTTGAGTTTTGAGTCTTGAGTTTTGCGTAATCGCAAGGCGCGATGAGAAACCCAGACCCAAAACTCAAAACCAAAACTCAAAACCTACTTCGGGGTGAACATCGTCTACTTTGATCTCGAAACTCAGCGCACCGCAAACGACGTCGGCGGCTGGGACAAAAAGAGCGACATGGGGATGTCTCTTGGAGTCACCTACAGCACCAATCTGAACGAATACCGGATCTATCCGGAGAAACGAGTCGACGATCTGATTCAACAGTTGCTTCGCGCAGACCTGGTAGTTGGGTTCAACGTCGTGAACTTTGACTACGAGGTCCTGATGGGATACACGATCCTGGATCTACCGCATCAATTGCGGACTTTCGATCTCCTTGTAGAGGTCGAAAAGATCGCAGGAAACAAACCCCCGTTGGATAACATCGCTCAGGCGACCCTCGGCGTCCGAAAAACGGCTGATGGCGTCGATGCCATCAAGTGGTGGCGAGAGAAACGACTGCTGGAGATCGCCCGGTATTGTTGTTTCGACGTGAAGGTGACCAGGCTCGTCCACGAACATGGCGTCCGATATAGCGAGCTGTTCTATCTGGACAAATTCAACCGGAAACAACGGTTAGAGGTAGCGTGGGGAAAGGGTTTTGGGTTTTGAGATTTGGGTTTTGAGTTTCCAGTTTTGGGTTTTGCGGTTTGCGCTTTGCGCTTTTGCGGTTTGAGTTGCTATTAGAGGTGACGAAAGCTACGGCCTTGCGACCCTGCGACTCAAAACCCAAAACTCAAAAACTCAAGTCCCCTTCAACAAATGATTTTGCCGCTGCGCTCAACAAAAGAAGTCTGGGCGTTCGATTGGTTCGACCTGGATGTACCGATTCAGTTCGGCTCGATGTTTATCTTGCCCACGTGTCTCTACGTTGTTCATCGGCATACCCGAATGTTGCTCGGACACGAATTCGTTCGAGAACTGGATCAACGCCGGGTTGAACTTTTTCTTCATCGCGCCTTTCAGGAGAAGGGCGCACCCGACGAGTTGCTCGTCCCGGATCTGGACGAGTGGGATGAAGCAGTTTGGCAGAGCATTTCAAGGGAGTACCAATGCCAGATTAATCTGGTCGATGTGGAACCAACCGAGGAAGAGGCGCGAGAGGAAGAAAGCATCGAATCTCAGCTCAGCAATTTGATTGCGGGACCCGCCGAAAGTCTGTTGGCCAACCACGGCGCAACATTTGTAGCCCAGGGCCTGGTTAAAACCGTGAAGCACACACGATCCCGCGAAAAGCGGCGGGCGCTGTTGGCCAAAGCCCTCGAACTCTCTGAGAACTTGCCCGAGGCCCTGATCGAACTAGCCGATCTCGATCTCCAGGAGGGCAACCTCGATGACGCAGCCGACGGCTTTGCGAAGGCCATCGAAGCGGCTGCACCTTTCCACGTGCAAGGGCAACCTAGCTACTTCTTGAAGGCGCAGCACGGTCGCTTGTTAGCCACCTGGCAAAAGGGTGAATTGAACGAGGCCATCGCGATCGGAGAAGAACTCCTCTTAGCCGATCCCTCGGATCATTCCGGTGTGCGATTCTTGGTACCACTGCTGCAGCTTTCCCTTAACCAGGCAGAAGCCGCGAACGAATTCTTTACTTGGTATAGGCAGTCTTACCCGGACGATCTGGAAGATCCTGGTTTTTACTTTGGTTGGGGCCTCACCTTGTTCGAGTTCGACGATGAACCGGGCGCGATTGAAAGATACAAGCGCGGCATGTTGCAAAACTTTTACCTCGCGCCGCTACTCCTGGATTTACCCGAACCGTCGCCGGAACTCTGGCAGCATAACGAGCGCGGCGACTACAACTATGCTCTCGAATTCGTCGATTCCTTTGGCGCCATCTGGGAGCGTGACGCTGCTGCCACCCGTTTTTTGCGGGAGCTTTACGTCAGCCTGTTGCCGCAGTTGGACGCGTTAATTGATGTCCGGCGCCAAATGGCGGAGCTGCAGGATAACCGGTACGAGCCTGCCCACCGGCAACTGTGGGACAAACTCCTCGCGGAGGAACAACGCCAGCTCGCAAGATGGGGGTTATGAGTTTTGGGTTTTGAGTTTTGAGCGGATAGGGACGCGCTCCCGCGCGTCCGTGGGCGTGCGCGTTCCCAGAGATGTGGACATGCGGCCCCGGACCGCGCGGGAGCGCGTCCAGGAGCGCGTCCCTACCACCCAAAACTCAAAACTTGCAATAACGACGGCTTTCGTCAGGGTTCTACATGATTCGCTATCTCACCGGATTCCAGCCGACCGGGGCTTTGCATATTGGCAATTATTTTGGGGCGTTACGTCCTGCAATCGAGCTGCAGGAAAAGGGCGAGGCGTTTTATTTCATCGCCGACTATCACGCCCTCACCACAATTGATGAGCCTAAGGTTCTGCGCGAATATATTCACGGGGTTGCGATTGATTCGCTGGCCTGTGGTCTGGATCCGGCAAAGGCCTGTTTCTTTCGCCAATCGGATGTGCCGGCGGTCACAGAACTAACTTGGATCCTGAGCAACGTCACGCCGATGGGGCTGTTGGAACGAAGCCACTCTTACAAGGATAAATTAGCTCACGGCATTCCACCTTCCCACGGGTTATTCACGTATCCCGTGCTGATGGCAGCCGATATTCTGCTTTACGAAAGCGACGTTGTGCCGGTCGGCAAAGACCAGAAGCAACACCTCGAGATCACGCGCGATATCGCAATCAAATTTAACGAGCGGTACGGGGACGTATTTAAGCTGCCGGAACCGAGTATCCGAGAAGAGGTCTCCACGATTCTCGGACTGGATGGTCAGAAGATGAGTAAAAGCTATGGTAATACGATCGAGCTGTTCCTGCCCGAAAAGGCGTTACGAAAGAAAATTATGGGTATCGTGACAGACTCGACCCCAGTCGAAGCGCCGAAAGATCCGACAAAGTCAACGATTGTGTCGCTGTACCGCTTGTTTGCGACGCCTGAACTAGTGGCATCAATGGAAAACGATTTCCGAACCGGCGGCGTCGGCTACGGGGAATTCAAAAACCGGCTCTTTGAAATCATCCGGGAGCGATTTAGTCCAATGAGAGAACGACGGGCGGAACTCGAAGCAGATACCGGCTACGTACATCGCGTCCTGGCAGACGGAGCGTCTCGCGCCCGCGAGGTGGCAGAAAGAACGATGACCAGGGTGCGCCGGGCTATTGGGGTAGTTGCCTGAATTGGGCCCAGTCTGAAGCGCCGTTTCTGTGAAATCGCTGTATCATTGACCTTTTAAGTTGCGGCGAACTGTGATTGCCGAACTAATATTACCGAGTAACTGTTACTTCAGGTCAACGATGACCCAGTGAGCAGCTTAGTATTCAGGAAGAGCGCAGGAACGGCAGTTATGATTAATTCCAACACACCACACAAGATAGATGAACCTCTCGCGTCCGAGAAGGTACAGGTTGATCGGAAGGTCTTCTTCCTTGATCTCAAAGAGAACGAACGCGGGCGGTTTCTGAAAATCACGGAAGATGTTAGTGGGCGCCGAGACACCATCATGCTTCCTGCCAGTGGATTTCAGGATTTCATGGAAGCGCTCACGCGCATTGTCGAGATCGAGCAGCGCTTGTAGGTCCGGGCCGGCAGAGTCGCGCTTCGGCGCGACCGGCATCGAGGCGATCGGGAACTGTTAAGCAGGCCACGCGGTCGTGTGGAAGCGCGACCTGCCATCCGTGTTTGACGTTTCGGATAGGTCCGGTAATCTGCCAACGCCCATGCCTAAGAACACAGATCTCCACAAGATTCTGCTAATCGGTTCCGGGCCCATCGTTATCGGTCAAGGGTGTGAGTTTGATTACTCGGGGGTCCAAGCCTGTAAGGCCCTCATGGAAGAAGGGTACGAGGCGGTCTTGGTGAATTCCAACCCGGCCACCATCATGACAGACCCGGAGTTCGCCGCGCGAACTTACATTGAACCGATTACCGTTGCGGTCATTGAAAGAATCATCGACCGCGAGAAACCGGACGCGCTGCTGCCTACGCTGGGCGGCCAGACTGCTCTCAATGCGGCCATGGAGCTTTATCGCGCGGGGATATTGGATAGGCACGAAGTTCGACTCATCGGCGCGAATGCAGAGGCTATCTCGAAAGGCGAGGATCGCCAGTTGTTCAAAGAGGCTATGCAACGCATCGGCCTGGACGTTCCGCGTTCGGGCACCGCCCACGCGGTCGCCGAAGCAAGGGAAATTGCAGCCGTCATTGGATCTTCTCCGCTCATCGTCCGCCCGGCATTCACCCTGGGCGGAGCCGGCGGCGGCATCGCGTATAACCGCCAAGAGTTCGAGGAAATCGTCCATCGCGGATTGGATCAATCTCCTGTCAGTGAAGTGCTGATCGAAGAGTCGCTGCTCGGTTGGAAGGAATTCGAGATGGAGGTCATGCGCGACCGGGCAGACAACTGCGTAGTGATCTGTTCAATCGAGAATTTCGATCCTATGGGCATCCACACTGGCGACTCCATCACTGTAGCCCCGGCACAAACACTGACTGATCGCGAGTATCAGATCATGCGCGACGCCTCGTTTGCAGTTATTCGCGAGATCGGGGTCGAAACCGGCGGATCAAATATCCAATTTGCGGTCAATCCGCAGAATGGGCGCATGGTCGTTATTGAGATGAATCCGCGAGTCTCCCGGTCCTCCGCGCTGGCCTCAAAGGCAACCGGATTTCCGATCGCAAAAATCGCCGCCAAACTAGCCGTTGGCTACACTTTGGACGAAATCCCGAATGACATCACTCGCGAAACGCCGGCTAGTTTTGAACCGGTCATCGATTACTGCGTTGTAAAAGTTCCCCGGTTCGCTTTCGAAAAGTTTCCTCAGGCTGATCCAGTACTTACCACCCAGATGAAAAGCGTGGGTGAGGCCATGGCAATCGGACGAACGTTTAAGGAGTCACTGCAAAAGGCGCTTCGATCACTCGAAATTGGACGCTTCGGTCTGGGAGCGGACGCGAAGGATCGCGAGCCCCGGGACGCCTCAGGTACATGGGATCTGGAGGAAATCCGGCGCAAGCTGGTGAACGCCTCCTGGGATCGAATCTTTTATATCCGATACGCGTTATTAGCCGGATTTACGATAGAGAATATCCGGGAACTCACCGGTATCGACCTCTGGTTTCTCGAAAATATCCGGCAGATCGTTCAGGAAGAGCAAAAGATTGCCGATGGCTCGTTGAACCTTCGGCGAGCAAAGCAACTCGGATTTTCGGACCGACAGCTCGCTCATCTGACCAGATCGACCGAAGCCGATTTGCGCTCGCAGAGAATCAGGGAAGGCGTGCTTCCAACATACCGGCTGGTCGACACATGCGCCGCCGAGTTTGAAGCCTATACGCCCTACTACTATTCGACTTACGGGGAAGAAAATGAGGCCCGCGAGGGTGAGCTCAAGAAAATCATGATACTCGGTGGCGGACCCAATCGGATCGGCCAGGGCATCGAGTTCGATTACTGTTGCGTGCACGCGGCGTTCGCACTGAAAGAAGAAGGGTTCGAGACCATCATGGTCAACTCTAATCCGGAGACTGTTTCCACGGATTACGACACCAGCGACAAACTCTATTTCGAACCGCTCACTCTCGAGGATGTCCTCAACATCTACCAACACGAAAAATGTTGGGCGGCAATTGTGCAATTCGGCGGCCAGACCCCGCTTAATCTCGCGAACGCTCTTCAGGCAAACGGCGTCAATATCATCGGCACACAACCAAAGAGCATCGAAATGGCAGAGGACCGCAAACATTTTTCCGCTCTGCTTCATCGTCTCGGCCTCAACCAACCGCCAAGCGGAACAGCTATCAATGAGCAGGAAGCGGTGAATGTCGCCGCTGCGATCGGCTACCCTGTGTTAGTCCGGCCATCGTTTGTCCTCGGAGGGCGCGCGATGGAAATTGTCTATCAGGAGGATGACCTGCGCCGATACATCCGGACCGCCGTCGAGGCCAGTCCCGAGCGACCGGTTCTCGTTGACCGTTTTCTCGAAGACGCCATAGAGGTGGATGTCGATTGTATCTCCGATGGAGAAGTTTCCGTGATCGGCGCGATCATGCAGCATATTGAACAAGCCGGAATCCACAGTGGAGACAGTGCCTGCGTCATACCGGCTTTCTCCCTCTCGGATAAGGTATTGAGCACCATCGAATCCGCCACCAAGGCGATGGCGCGGGAGCTCGAAGTTCGGGGACTGATGAATGTGCAGTTCGCGATCAAAGATCACGAAGTCTATGTCCTTGAGGTGAATCCCAGGGCCTCGCGTACGGTGCCATTTGTTAGCAAAGCGATCGGAGTACCACTCGCCAAGCTCGCCGCCAAAGTGATGGCCGGCAAATCGCTGCGGGAGCTCGGCTTTACTCGTGAGGTTGTGCCCGATCATTATTCAGTGAAGGAAGCGGTCTTCCCTTTTATTCGCTTTCCAGGCATCGACATCACGCTTGGGCCAGAAATGAAATCGACCGGAGAGGTCATGGGGATCGATCAAGACCTCGGGCTAGCCTACGCTAAATCGCAGATGGCGGCACAGCCACCGCTACCGAGCGAAGGCAACGTTTTTCTGAGTGTTAAAGATACGGATAAGTCGAGCATCGTGAAACTCGCCAAGGATCTCATCGACCTCGGGTTTAAGGTCTACGCCACCAGCGGCACCGCTGCGGCGCTCACCTCTGCCGGCCTTCGTGTCAATCGCCTCTTTAAACTAAGTGAAGGACGACCGCACGTCATCGACAT
>JAFAMB010000088.1 GCA_019233825.1 Verrucomicrobiota bacterium
TTCGCCCGAAGATTTTGTAAACACTGAAGGCCAAATATGATTATGCAGCCAAGCGCCAGATAGCCGTCAGGTCGTGCGAAGCGGTCAGTGACGACTTTCCCGCCACCTGAGATATAAATAAACCTGAAAATCCGAAGGTAGATCGCGCCACTGGCGCCCACCAATAAGGCGAGAATCAAAACAGTGATAAAATCCATTAAATAGTGGGCGCAACCTACACGGGAACCGCAAACGTTTCAAAGTCTCCGGCTAGACTGCATCGCTCACAAATCCCTGAAGATTTGTGAGCGATGCAGGCTAAGCTGTGGCGATGCGCGCAGTTATCCAACGCGTCGTTCGCGCTTCGGTCGAGGTCGACCGAAAGATTGTGAGTCAAATCGGCCATGGACTCCTGGTCTTCCTGGGTGTTGAATCGACTGATGTCTGCGAAGATGTCATCTGGCTAGCGGGTAAGATAGCTCGCCTGCGCATCTTCGAGGACGAAAACGGTGCCATGAATCGCTCCGTGCAAGAGATCGCAGGAGGTCTCCTGGTCGTCAGCCAATTCACCTTGCTAGCCAGCACTCGTAAAGGGAACCGGCCATCGTTTGTTTCCGCAGCCGCTCCTGAGCTGGCCTTGCAACGTTATGAAGAGTTCTGCCAGCAACTCGAGATCGAGACCTCTCAGCCGGTGCGCCGGGGCATTTTCGGCGAACACATGAAAATTGATCTGCTCAATGACGGCCCGGTGACCATTTGCATTGATACCAAAAGAAAGGAATAAGCCTCGAAATGGGCCATTTTTTAGCGCCGAAGGGAGAAACGTATCGGCGTATCGGCGTATCGGCGTGTAACAGATCCACACGAGGGCAGCGAAGGTCAGAGAACGGCACAAGGACATACGCGAGGGCTCCGAAACGGGCAAAATCCAATTCCTCGTATATTCGAAACCCTTTAAGACCTTCGTGACCTTTTCTGACCTCTATGACCGTGTGTGAATCTTCTGTTGTGCGCCGATGCAGCCCATACGCCGACACGCGATACGCCGATACGCCTCTCCCCTCTCACCGCTCCGTCGCTTGCCCTAGGCTTTGAGGTCGCGCCTACGGCGCTGCGCCCTTCTCCACAGGGTCCATGGTGCCCTTGAACTTGGGTGGCTCCTCATCCTCAATGCCGAAATTTGCGTCGTACAACTCCGCTACCCTGCCCATCTCGTCTTCGGTAAGCTCCGGACATCCCGGACTCGCTGCGAATTCGGCAAGTTGCTTTTCATCATAAATGTTCGGGAGCGTTGAGGCGACCCGTTCATCCTTTAGCAACCAAAGCAGAGCTGCCTGGCCCAAGGTTCGGTTAGGCCTTTCCAGGAACCGGAGTTGCTCCACTTTCCTGACGCCGTTGAGCAGCCAGGCCCGAGGGCGATGACTTCGGTGATCGTTCGGCAGAAACTTGGTCTCAACCGTGTAATGGCCCTCCAGCATTCCCGACGAATGTGGGACCCGCACCAGAAACATTGTATCCTTGCCAGACGCAGTCGCAGAATTCTGAATGTCTGCGCCGGGATGTTGCTCCAGCAGGTTGTAAATATGCTGCACGCTCGTCACCGGGCGTTCTTTCACGCAGTTGATCCCTTCGTACATCCATCCGATCGCCGGCCCGAGCGCGATTCCGTAATAGCGAACCAGGCCCCGCTCACGCAGCTTTTCGAGCGTTTCCCAGACCGCGTCGTCCGTCACTTGTTCCATCCGGATATTGTGAAGCTGCAAAAGGTCGATCCGATCTGTTCCGAGTCGTTTCAGCGCGGCTTCCGTAGCGCGAACCAACGCTTCCGGCGAAAAATCCTGAGGAATTTCGCGTTGCCCGCGGCGTTCGTTCCCATGGTGTACAAAATCGTAGCCGATCTTGGTCGCTATAACAATTGGGTCACGCTGGTGCAAAAAGGCCTTGGCAATCAGTTCTTCGCTCAGACCATTCCCGTAAGTGTCGGCGGCATCGTAAAGGGTGATTCCGAGATCGAAGGCTTTCCGCATGAGATTGATAGCCTCTCGCTCACTGAAACTGCCCCACCACCCTGTAGACACGGTCCACATGCCAAATCCAACTTCGCTCACCGTGAGGTCGGTATTTCGATACGTGCGATATTTCATTTACGCGCAGGCCCACTATGGAGCGAGCGCTAATGTCCGTCAACGCCGGTAGGGCGAGGACTTCGGCGAGCTCAGTCGAGCCGCTCCCGACTCCGCCCCTGTTCCCCCCTTTGCGACGTCGGGCCAGCAGGGGCGCCATAGTTCCGCGTCCGCGGAACGACGGCGGCCGTCCGAGCCGGGCTTGACCGACGTTCGTTCGCCTGAAGCCATAATGAGCTGGCGCCCGATTGTAGCACAGGCTTCCAGCAGTGTAGCATAGGCTTCCAGCCTGTATTCACGGGGTGCGCCCGCGCGCTCCCGAAGCAGAACGCTTTATGCTGCCTTGCTGACGCCCGACCGCACGTTGCCGGCGCGCCTCAAGGTAGCATAAGCTTCCAGCCTGTATTGACGGAGCCGCCCACGCGCCCGACAGGCAGGATGCCTATGCTACTTTGCTGTGCGTGCGCTCGAATGTAGCATAGGCTTCCAGCCTGTATTCACGGGGTGGCCCACCCCCTATGGCAGGATGCCTATGCTACTTTGCTCATTGGTCCGGTTTTCGCGCAATTTTTGTTGGCTGGCTGCCGTCTGTGAACTAAAGGCTTGCAACCGCGGCAAGCACAGGTTGTGCTATGGGAGTCTCCGTCGTCCGATCAGGGAAGCTCGACGGACAGAATCTGAGGAAACACCAATGCAACACGTACAAACGTTCAATGTATCGCCCCGATTACCGGAGATCTTGGAGCCGCTTCGTGAACTGGCTCATAATCTATGGTGGACTTGGGAGCCGGACGCCCGGCGCCTCTTTCGGCATTTAGACCCGGAACTCTGGGACAGAACTAACCATAATCCGATCCGGATGTTGCAACTCTCCCGCCAGGCTCGCCTGCTGGAGTTTGCAGCCGACGACAATTACATCCGCGAGATGCAGGCTGTATATCAAAAATTCAACACTTACATGGGTCGCACCGACACTTATGGAAAGCTCCGAACCACCGCGCCACGCATCGCCTATTTTTCCGCAGAGTTCGGATTCCACGAGTCTGTGCCGAATTATTCCGGCGGCCTCGGCATTCTCTCCGGCGACCACTGCAAGTCCGCCAGCGACCTTGACCTCGATTTCTGCGCGGTAACCCTGTTGTACCGCCACGGATACTTCAAGCAACAAATCAACAAGGAAGGTTGGCAGGAGGCCGTGATGCTGAACCAGAACTTCAACCATCTGCCTCTGCGAGAAACCAAAGTCGGTGGTCAGCCTCTCCAGGTATATGTATCCATTCTCGGAAGGAGGATAGCGGCCAAGGTCTGGGAGCTACAGATCGGCCGGATCAAACTTTACCTGCTTGATACCGATGTTCAGCAGAATTCTCCCGAAGACCGCCTGATTACGCAGCAGCTTTATGGTGGTGACCTGGAGATGCGGATACGGCAGGAGATTGTCCTCGGGATAGGCGGCGTGCGCGTCCTGGACGCCCTCGGCATTCATCCGGAAGTCTACCACATGAACGAGGGTCACTCAGCGTTCCTTGCCCTCGAAAGAATTCGTCAATACGTCCTGGATGAAGGCCAGGAGTATTACACCGCTCTTCAGGTGGTGGCCTCTTCCAACGTTTTTACTACGCATACCCCGGTGCCTGCCGGAAACGACGCATTCCCGCGCGAAATGATGGTTCGTCACTTCTCCGGGTATGCAGAGGATTTTCGGATCAGTTTTGATGATTTCTTCCGGCTCGGACAGCCGATGGTAAACGCCCCCGACACGTTCAGCATGACGATTCTCGCGCTCCGAGTCAGTCGGCACGCCAACGGGGTAAGCCGACTTCATGGCGAGGTGAGTCGAGGCCTATGGCAAGATGTCTGGGCGGGAATCCCGATTCAGGAGGTGCCAATTACCAGCATCACAAACGGCATCCATACAAAAACTTGGACAGCGCCCGAATTTCACCGCATCTACGCCAAATACCTCGGTCCCGATTGGGAGGAACATCTTACCGACCCGGAATATTGGCGGAGGGTTATTGATATCCCGGACGATGTGCTCTGGGAAACCCGTCATTTGCTTAAGGCGCGCCTGATCGATTTCATTCGCGACAGACTACGGCGCCAGCGCATCCGGCTTGGCGAATCGCCCCAGCAACTGCGAAAGATTAACAGTATTCTGAATCCCGAGGTTTTGACGATTGGTTTTGCGCGTCGTTTTGCGACATATAAGCGGGCTACTCTGCTCTTCAGTCAGAAGGAAAGACTCTTGCGACTGGTGCAAAACACCGAACGTCCCGTTCAGTTTATTTTCGCAGGGAAGTCACACCCTATGGATGAACCGGGAAAGCGATTTATTCAGGAGGTGTACAATAGATCGCGTGAACCCGAATTCGAACATGCCGTTGTGTTCGTTGAAGACTACGACACCTACATCGGACGCAGGTTGTATCAAGGGGTTGATCTCTGGCTTAACAATCCGCTTCGCCCTCTCGAAGCGAGCGGAACCAGCGGTATGAAATTGCCACCGAATGGCGGATTGAATCTAAGCGTCTTAGATGGCTGGTGGTGTGAAGGATATAACGGCAAGAACGGCTGGGCAATCGGGCCGGAAATTTCCGATGGCACTCCGGAATTTCAAAACGAAGTCGATGCGGAAAGCCTGTTCAACGTATTGGAAAATCAGATTACCCCGCTTTATTACGCTAAACCCGACGGGCGGATTCCGGTCGCCTGGATCCAACTGATGCGCGAATCAATGCGCAGCGTTACTCCGGCATTCAATACCCACAGAATGGTTAAGGAGTATACTGAGCGGTTGTATGAGCCGGCTGCGGCAAGTTTTAAAGCGCTCACTGCACGCAACTGCCAGGCCGCCGTGGACCTGGCGAAATGGAAACACAGTACGCGCGTTGATTGGCCGCATATCCGGATCGACTCGGTAGAAACACCACTGACGGGTCGAGCGTCCCTGTTTGTGGGCGATAAACTGGAAATCGTCGCTCGAGTCTTTCTCGGCCCGGTAAAACCCGATCACGTTCGGGTTCAGGCCTACGTGGGCGAATCGGATGATACCACGCTCCGAAACCCCTTTACCGTGGATCTTCTGGAAGTTGAAAAGGGTGGAAGGGACGGCGTTTATCGCTTCAGCGGGATGATTCCGGCCTCGGAAAGCGGCAGTTACGGATTCAACGTGCGGGTCATCCCAACGCATCCGCACCTGATTCAGGACCATGAATTGAGATTAATCACATGGGCGCGGTAGGGATTGCACCGAACGCGAGGGCTGTGCGCTGTTCCCGGCTCGGGCGGAGCCTCGCCCTACCGGTAGGCCTCGCCCTAGGGGTAGGTAGGGTCGCGCTTCCGCGCGACCGGCCTTGCCCCTCCGTAGGGCGAGGCCGCGGTAGGGTAGAGGCTCTGCCCGAGCCGCCACCGCAGCTTCACTTTCCGATACCGAGGACGACGACGAGTTCGAAGAACTAGCGAGGCGGCGCCTCAGACCGGCGAGGCGTATCGGGCGGTTTGATCGCGATGGGTGTAGAACAGCGGGGTTCAGCCGCCTCGCTGAGAATCCTTGAAAGGCAAGACCAACGCGAAGTCAACGGAGAGACGCCGGAGTAAAACTTGACCTCTCTGCAACATCTTTTGCCTTTCAAGGATTCTAGAGGCATCCTGCATGAAAATCCTCGCAACCCACACCAAGACCGACAGATAGTTCGCTAAGGCTTTGTGAGTGATGCAGGGGCTATTCAAGCCGTAATTCGTGCAACTGGCGTTTTCCACCTGTTGGAATTCACCCCGTCATACCCGGGGCGACGAAATGCTGGACGAAATCTTCCGTCTCGGCTTCGATTGCATCGAACTCAGCCACGGGATCCGGCTTTCGCTCTGGGACGGTATTGAACACTACCTTGCCGACCACCCAATGACGGTGACGAGCCTCCACAACTTCTGTCCGCTGCCCGTCGAGGTGCTGTGTCCCGGACCGGATTGCTACCAGTGTACCGCTGGCCGCGCAGATGAACGAGCCCGAGCGCTACGCCACACCCTGCAAACCATAGACCACGCTCACAAGCTTGGCGCGAAACGCGTGGTCATGCACCTCGGCACCGTCCAAATGCCCAACTATACCGAACGGTTATTTCAGCGCATCGTTTCCGGCCGATACCTTGACCGTCGCTTTGTCGCTATTAAGCTCAACGCAATCCGTGGACGGGAGGCGATTCCGGTATACCACCGGGTTCTAGAATGGCTGCAGCCAGTGCTTGCACACGCCAAGGCGGCCGATGTTAAACTGGGCATCGAGAACCGCATCGGGATTGAGAGTTTCCCATCCGAACGAGAATTCCGGCGCTTGTTCGCTGACATCAGAGACAGTTCGATCGGTTATTGGCATGATTTTGGTCATGCCCAGATTCGCCATAATTTAACTTTTATCGATCATGCAGAGTGGTTAGCGGAAATGGCTCCGCGCCTCATTGGTTGCCACGTTCATGACGTCCATTTCCCCCATACCGATCATCAGGTGCCGTTCAGTGGAATGATCGATCTTGTGAGCCTGATCCAGTCTTTGCCATTTGAACTGCCCATGGTTTGGGAACTAAGCTCCACCGCCTCTGAAGACGACATCGTAGCCGCTTTGGCTCATTGGAAACAGAGATTCTCTCAGCTTCCTTCTCTGAATCAGCGATGGGAATAATCCTGTCCCGGGAAGAGTACTAATTTTATGCGGCGCCCTCGAATCTTTGTGAACTTTGCGATCACCGTCGACGGCAAGGTGACAACAGTGGCGTTGACCCCATCCCGATTTACTTCATCCTATGACAAACGTCGACTGCTCGAAATCCGCTCGCTCGGCGACGCGTTGCTCGTCGGCAGAAACACGGTGCAGACGGACAACATGTCAATGGGATTGCCTGACGAAGACCTCCGAATAGCAAGGCTCCAGAGAGGTCAGTCCGAATACCCGCTTCGTGTCCTCATCTCAAATTCCGGTAACCTCTCCACCGATTTAAATGTTTTTAACCATCACTTTTCCCCCATCGTGATCTATTCCACCACAAGTATGCCGGAAGCGGTCAAAGCAGCACTGCAAACCAAAGCCACTTTACATCTCGCGGACGGTGATCGCCTGCGCTTGTCTGTGGTCTTAAGCGATCTGTATGAAACATATCGCGTGCGCACGCTCGTCTGCGAGGGGGGACCTAGCTTGGCGAAAGCCCTGGCCGAAATCGATGCAATCGATGAATTATTTTTGACCGTTGCTCCCCTCCTCTTCGGCGGTGCCAGCGCGCCGGGGATTCTCGGAAATCCCGGAACATTCCTTCCCTCCAGCCGGATCTACCGGCTCAGCTCGATGAACGTGGAATCGACCGAGTGCTACCTTCACTACGTGGCGGACAGACGGTAATGCATCAAACGAATACGATCATCATGAACGCCTCTGAAGAGGCGATCTTTGAGGCCGCAGCCAACCTCGAACGCTGGCCGAGATTTCTGCCTCACTATCGCTACATCCATTACTACCAGAAAGGTCCGATCAGAAACCTGGTGAAGATGGCGGCTCGCCGCGGCTTCATTCCAATTTCTTGGGTGTCGGAACAGACCATCGATCGCGAACGTCGCGAAATCCGCTTCAAACACCTTCGGGCCTGGACGAAAGGGATGAACGTCGTCTGGAGATTTCACCGGCTTCCTGCCGGGGTTCAGGTGGAGATTATCCACGAGCTCGATTTCCGAGTGCCTCCTCTGGCGCCCGTAGCTGAACGGATCATTGGCGGCTTTTTCATCAATCACATTGCCGCGCAAACGTTGCAGCACATGAAAGCCTTCGTAGAAAAAAAATGAGGCGAGTTGTCATCACAGGAGTCGGCCCTATCACCCCGATCGGGATTGGCAAGCATGCATTCTGGGAGGCGATAAAGTCTAAGAAATCGGGCATAGGTCCCGTCTCGTTATTTGATGCTTCGATGTTTAAGGCGACCAGTGCGGGCGAGATCCTGAATTGGTGTCCCGAAAATTTTTTCCCTCCTCATCGATTGAAGCGGTTGGACCGCTACGCGCAATTTTCGGTGGCGTCAGTCAAACTTGCTCTTGAAGATAGCGGATTGGAGTACTCCCCGGACGCTCCCCAGGAACGCGTCGGCGTCAGTTTTGGCACCGCACTTGGCGGG
>JAFAMB010000034.1 GCA_019233825.1 Verrucomicrobiota bacterium
CGGGCCCGCGATCACCTGGCGCCCGGTGGCGCTGGCAGCCAACTGGTTCAAAAGCGCGCTCTGGCTGCCGCCACCCACAACGTGCAAGCACCGGATCGTCTGCCCGGTCAGTTGCTCCAATTCCTCCAGGGTAACGCGATAAAGTAATGCAAGGCCCTCGAAAATGCAGCGCACGAATTGCCCCGGCGTTTCGGGGATTTGCTGACCTGTTTCTGAACAAAAAGCCGTGATCTTCTGTGGCATGCCGCCGGGTTTCAAAAACCGCGCCGCCCGGGGATCAATCAGCGACCGGAAAGGCTCGGCATTTTGGGCTTCGCGCGTCAAGGTCGCGTAATCGAGTTCGCGCCCTTGCCGGGTCCACTCGCGCCGCGATTCCTGCAGGATCCAGAGCCCGACGATATTTTTTAAAAACCGCGTCGTGCCGCCATAGCCGGCCTCGTTGGTAAAGTTGCGTTCGCGCACCTTTTCGCTGATCAGGGGCTGCGCAAGCTCCACGCCCAATAACGACCACGTACCGGAAGAAAGGTAAGCCCAGTCTTGTCCTTCCTGGGCCGGCACCGCCGCCACGGCTGCCCCGGTGTCGTGCGAACAGGTGGCCACCACCTGCACTACGTCGAGCCCGGTTTCGGCCACTACCTCTGGCAAGAGCCGCCCCAGCACCGTTCCGGAAGGGACGAGCTCGGGAAAGATTCTCCGGGGAAAACCACACCGCTCGATGAGTACCTGCGACCAGCAGCGCGTGCGCGGGTTATAAAGCTGGGTGGTGCTGGCGTTGCTTTCTTCGACCCGGGGCACCCCGCAGAAGAGGTAATTGAAATAGTCGCCGATGGTTAAGAAGCAGTCCGCCGCCTCCAGCAGCGGACGGCTTTTTTCCAAGTCGGAAGCCAAGTGGTAGATTGTGTTGATGGCCATGAACTGAATCCCGGTTTCGGCAAAGATCAGTTCGGTGCCCACCTGCGCGCGCACCCGGTCATAAGTGGTTTCGGTACGGGCATCGCGGTAATGAAACGGTGGCCAGAGCATCGGGTGCACGGCGTTGACCAACACGTAATCGACCCCCCACGAATCCACGCTCAGACTCGCGGCCGGCACGCCGCTTTGAGCAACTTTACGCAAGCCGTTCTTGAGCTCCTCAAAAATGCGCAGCACGTCCCAGCGCAAGCTGCCCAGGACCCGCGTCGCCGCACTGGGGAAGCGATGCAGCTCTTCCAGCGTCAGCCGTTCTCCTTCAAGCCGGCCGAGCATCACCCGACCGCTCTCGGCTCCGAGATCGCAAGCGATGTAGTGGGTTGGGTTCATAACAAGATGCGAGCCACGATCGCGACGATCTGGTCACGTGGATGAAGGAGCGAAAAGGCCTTCTAAAAATTGAACTGGTCGATGTTGTCGGCATTGAACACCGTAGGCGGCCCCAACAGCACCACCCCATCTTTGCCCACCGTGCGATTGCCCAGCTTGCCGGCTGAGAACGTCTCGCCCTCCTTGCCCTGGATGTTACCAGAGCAGAGCTGTGCAGCCGCGTATGCTGCCAGGTAACCCACATCGGCCGGTTTCCATAACTCAAACTCTTTGATCGTGCCGTCTTTGACGAACTCGCGCAGCTGGTTAGGGGTTCCCAGGCCGGTAAGGACTACCTTGCCTTTATAGGGGCTTGTCGAGATATAACGAGCCGCCGCCGCAATGCCGACACTGGTCGGGCTGATAATTCCTTTCAAGTTTGGGTAAGCCTGCAATAGTCCCTGGGTTTCGGTGAAGGACTTCTGGTCCTCGTCGTTGCCATAAGCAATTTTCACGAGCTTCATGTCCTTGTACTCGGGTTTCTTGAGTTCCTCCTGCATGTACTTGATCCAGGTGTTCTGGTTGGTGGCGTTAGGCGTAGCCGATAAGATAGCGAAGTCCCCGCTGTTCCCGATCGCTTTGGCCAGAGTCTGCACCAGGCTTTGGCCGATTCCTTCCGCAGAGGCCTGGTTAATAAAGATACTGCGACCCTCCGGTGCTGTGTCGGAATCCAACGTCACAACCTTAATCTTCTGCTCCATCGCCTTCTTAAGATACGGCACAAGAGCGTTGGGATCGTTAGCGGCAATGAGGATCGCGTTCTGGCGCTGGGTGATGGCCGTGTTGATATAGGGCACCTGGGCCGAGGCGCCGGTTTCTGAGGGGCCGACCACTTTTCCTTGCTCGCCCAATTCCTTACAGGCATCCATGGCTCCATTACTTTGGGTAACCATGTAAGGATTATTGATGTTCTTGGGAACACAGGTGATCTTCAGGTCTTTTTTGATGGGCTTGTCCTGGCCGTAGCCGATCGTTCCTAAACCAGTCAGGGACAAAACAGCGACGAAAGTTTGGGCAAAGGCGCGGGGGTTCATAGGATTTGGTGGATTCTTTGGATTTTATTTTTTTGCTGACATAGTTGGTTTAATCGAAGGCCGCCTTAAACTCTGGCCCCTCCTTACAGCATTGTCTTCGTGCAAGAAGGAAGCTCACGTCTGTCAAGCAGCCAGCTTGCACGGGAAAGCGTTATTTGGCCGTTGAGGCAGCGCCGAACTTTGCAATCTCTCTTAACCGTTGCCTGACCCTCCATCGTTCGCGCGTTGAGGCGATCAGGTTCGGCAAAAGGATGCTTGCGATCAGCAACGATCCGGTCACGATCCTCAGGATTTCGTTCGCTACGTCGGCCAGGGTTAACACGTTGTTAATAATGCCGATCAATAACAGGGAGAGCACTACTCCCGTCACCGTTCCTTTGCCGCCCTGAACCGTGACGCCACCCAAAAAAACCGCCGCGATGGCGCTCAGTTCAAATCCGGTCCCGTTGTCAGCGCGCGAACTGGAAAACCGGAAGGTGTAGACAATCCCGGCCAGGGCGCTAATTGCGCCGGAGGCGATGAACAGCAGCATCTTCAAACGTTTCAGATCGACTCCGGAGAAAAGGGCCGCGGTCTGGTTTCCGCCGATCGCGTAGAGCCTTCTTCCCACGGTGGTGTGATGCAGCAGAATCCAGAACACCACCGCCAGAATGATGAACAACGCGAACGGCATAGGGATAAACGTGAAGGGGATCACCCCGATGCCGAACGCGGTGTACTCCGGTGGGAAGTCAGCCACAGCTTTGTCTCCCAACAGGATGTAGGCAAAGCCCCGGAGCAAGGCGAGCGTTCCGATGGTGACCGCTAGCGAAGGCAGGCGAAACCGCACGATCAGGAAACCGTTGAGCGCGCCGGCTGCCGCACCCAGCAGCAAGCAAAGGAGGATCGCCAGGGGCATAGCCACCTTGGCTTCCCATAACAATCCAAGCAAGGAACTGGAAAGGCCCAGAATGGAGGCAACCGAAAGGTCAATTTCGCCGGTGATGACTATGAGGCTCAAGGGCAACGCCATCAGGGCGATCTCGACGAAATTGGCGAGGAGATTAGACCAGTTCTCCACCGTCAGGAAATCCCTGTTCACAAGGGCTCCGCCCAGGATGGCAATCGCGAGGAGACCGGCGAGCATGGTTTCCCAACTCACTCTGCGGGCAAGGCGTCGTGTGCTCGTTCCCGTTTGGTTCTGGCTCATACGTGACTCCATTTAACCCGCGAGCGCATCGCGTGGCGGTGGGCCAAGTAGGCGTCCAACGCGATGGCCAGAAGAAGCATTGCGCCTTGGAAAGCTTGCTGCCAGAAGGATGGCACCCGCAGAAAAACCAAGGTGCTGCTGAAAACGCTCAACAGAAGCGCGCCTAAGACTGCGCCGACCACCGTGCCTACGCCGCCGGTGATGGCGACGCCGCCAACGACCGTAGACGTGATCACCGTGAGCTCTATTCCTTCGCCGGCTGTGGCATCAACCGTGCCAAAACGCGCCAGCCAGAGGGCGCCGGCTAATCCCGCGATGGCACCGGAGATCGCAAATCCGGTAGCGATCCGGCGGCTCACATTAATCCCGGCGAGGACAGCCGCAGTGGGGTTGCTGCCGATCGCATAATATTCGCGCCCCGCACGATATTGCCGCAGGCCGATCGCGAAAATAACCAGCAGAATCAGCACGATCCAGGTCAGGATCGGGATACCCAGGAAGGTCGCAGTACCGATAGCCAGGAAGGAGCCGGGAACATTCGCCGCGTTAACCTGCCGGCCGTGAACCCAGGCGTAGTTGGCACCCCGAAAGATATAAAGTGTACCCAGAGTAGTTATCAACGCCGGGATTTTTCCCCACGCGATCAAGGCCGCGTTAATGGCCCCGAGAAGCAAGCCCGCCAGGATGGCGATCGCCACCACCACCAAACTGGGAATCCCTGGATGATTAAGGAAAAGAGTGCCCGAGAGAAAGGCAGTGATGCCGACAATCGAACTGATGGAAAGGTCGATTTGGCGCATCAGGATGATGACCGTCTGGCCAAGTACCAGCAAAGCGATAATCGAGACGTTCAACATCAGGTCCTTCAAGCTCTGGGGGCTCAGAAAACGCGGGTTCAGAGCTGTGGTCACAGTCGTCAAGACGGCAATCAAGAGGACTAGGCTGGCCTCACGGCTGCGCAGGAAGACGTTCAACCAGCCCAGTCCAGTGGATCCGCTTTTGAATTCATTCTTGTGGGTCGGGAACATTCTTCATTTCCCTCAGCTTGGTTTTGGACGCCGCCTGGCCGGTGGCGGCGAACATGATGGCCTCTTCGGTCGCTTCCGAACGGGACAACTCCGCAGTCAATTTGCCTTCATGCATCACCAGAACCCGATCGGCCATTCCAATCACTTCTGGCAAATCGCTGGAAATCATGATGATCGCCATGCCTTCTTTGGCCAACTGGCCCAAGGTACGGTGGACTTCCGATTTAGCTCCAACATCGACGCCGCGAGTCGGCTCGTCGACGATCAGCAACCTCGGTTCGGTGGCAAGCCATTTAGCGAGAACCACCTTCTGCTGATTACCACCGGAGAGGATGTTGACCGGTTCCTCGATGTGCCCCTTAAGCAGCATGCGCTGAGTCCACCGAGCGGCGATCTGCCTTTCTTTTTCCCGGGAGACCAGGCCAAATCGCCGGAGTTGATGTAAAACTGTCAAAGTGACGTTGCGCGTAGCTGTCATCTCCATCACCAGCCCTTGCTGCTGGCGATCTTCAGGAACCAGACCCATTCCTGCCGCCATTGCATCTTGGGGCGTGTGGTTGCGCAAAGTAGTCTCGCTCACGGAAACCTCGCCACTGTCCAGCGGATCAATCCCGAAAATCGCGCGAGCCACCTCGCTCCGCCCGGCACCCACCAGTCCGGCCAGACCGACGATCTCCCCTTGGCGCACCTCGAAGCTGATATCCTTGAACACCCCGGCGCGACGCAAGTCGCGAACCCGGAGAACCACCTTGCCAGGTTCCACCTTTTCTTTCGGATAAAGGGCCTCCAGAGACCGGCCGACCATCTTGCGGATCACTTCGTCGGTAGTCCACTCCTTGACAGGTCCCGATCCGACCACTCGCCCGTCACGCATGACGGTGATCCGTTGAGAGATAGCAAAAACTTCCTCCAACCGGTGCGAGACAAACATCACGGCTACCTCCTTACCGCGGAGGCGCTCGACGACCTGAAAAAGCCTCTTGACTTCTTCTACGGAAAGCGCGGCGGTCGGTTCATCCATGATCAGCACCTTGGCCTCAAACGTGAGCGCCTTGATGATTTCCACGATCTGTTGGTCCGCAATGCTCAAACCAAGGACTGGATCTTCCGGCCGCAGCGAAACACCCAATTGCTTTAAATGCGCGGAAACCGCGCGGTTCATCGCCGCGTAGTCGATCCAGCCGTAGGGAGTTTTCGGCTGGCGGTGCATGAAGACATTTTCAGCGATGGAGAGGTCACGAAACAGCGTCGGCTCCTGGTAAATGACAGATACGCCCGCATGCTGGGCCTGGGCCGTCGAGCGGAACAGCACCTCGTGTCCGTCCATGCGAATTGCGCCCTGATCAGCCAGGTGCAGCCCGGCCATGATTTTCACGAGGGTGCTCTTGCCCGCGCCGTTTTCACCCATCAAGGAATGCACCTCTCCTGGGAAGAGCGGCAGGGTGACTCCCTCAAGCACGCGGGTGCTTCCAAACGATTTATAAATGTCAACCAACTCGATAGTGGGCTCGCTGCTCATGGGCACTTTAACCCGTGGCTAGTTAGACACGCTCTCGGATTGCTAGATTTGCCTGGGTTAGGGCATTTCTCACAGGGAAATTAACTTTTGTGCAATGTCTAAGCTACACAACAATCTAGGCTACCTCAGGTCCTCATGTCTACGCCGCCGTTTCGTACGTTTCGGACAAAGTTTGGGATGTTGCTGCCATGGCCCGAGTTTTGCAACACCACTCCGCCAGGCTCGAATCGGTGATTGTGTACCGCGTCAGCAGTCCCATTGCCACCACGAGAAAAACGGCTCGCCACATCCGGACTTTTTACACAGTCCTCGCCGGCCCCGAAATATCCGCCACTGAAAATGGAGCCAAAAGCCACTAATCGTTCCTTACGGCAGCCGCGCCACGGTCTTGGTTAAAAGCGAGTAGAAACCGTCTGCATCAATATCGTTGATCCAAAACGCATTTATGGCGCGCTTCGTCAGGCCATTCCAATCCACCACAGTTTCCCCGAGCGTAAGCTCGCTCTGCGTCTCAACTACGACGTTGACCCGTCTTCCCAGGAATAGCGAAGGGTCAAGCAAATAGCCGATTACGCACGGATCGTGAAGGGGACCACCCTCGACCCCGAAGTTTTCAATGTCGTGTCGTCCGTAGGAAGTCAGAATCTGAGCGATTGCGCTGCCACAGCGATTGCCAAGCTGCCGAAACTTTTCAATCCGAACTGGTGTAGTGAGTGCCTTGTGGGTGACATCAAGCGGTAACACAGTAAGGGGGATGCCGCTCTGAAAAACTAAGTTTGCCGCGTGTGGATCAACATACACATTAAACTCGGCCACCGGCGTCACATTTCCGCGTGTGAAGTAGCACCCACCCATCATGACAATTTCCCTGATTCGGCGCGCGACATCGGGCGCTTGGATCAACGCCGCCGCAAAATTTGTCGATGGACCGATTAAACATAGAGTTATGCTGCCCTCCGGACTACTGCGAAGCGCGTTGATCAGAAAGTCGACGGCGTGTCCCGCGGCCAGTCCAGCGTGCGGTTCATGGAGGTGCACACCATCCAAGCCGCTTTTTCCATGAACACTTTCAGCAGTCGTGAGGTCGCGCACCAATGGCCTCGGGCATCCGGCGTAAACCGGAATTTCCGGACAATCGGCCCAGTCCCGGACGACTAGAGCATTTCGGGCAGCACGATCGACGGGAACGTTCCCAGCCACCACGGTTATAGCCCGAACCTCGAGCCGATCGGCAGCAGCGAGTGCAAAGAGGAGAGCAATCGCATCATCCTGGCCGGGGTCGGTATCAACGATAATGGTGCGCTTATCTAATTGGTGTTGCATTGACTAAGACAACCGAGCGTAAAGCGCTGATGTTTACTTCAATTGGTTTAATCAAATAGCCTCGTCGCCGATTTGCGCCAGATTAAATGCGGCACTCGCGCGATCGATTCGTGGCGGGTCATGCATGGCAGTGCGTTCCAGGCCTTGCGGTATTGGCGGCAATGCGGAAACTGGTGGTCAACTTTATTTTACGTCGAGCAGAGCTAAGCCAAGCAGATCCTCCGAAGGTTAGACTTGGCCGGACGGAAACCCGTACGTCCGAAATCTCGCACGAACCTCCGGATGGACGCATCCGATTCGTAACCAGCTGACGAACAGGTGCAAGCAGCGGATGAGAGAAGGTTGGCACGGAACGTGTTCAACCGATTCCCAATCAGCATCTTTTAGTTACGAAATCGCGCTAATGAACTCTTCTAACCAATCTTGGAGGACCCATAAGACACATCTCACAACGTGAACCTCAAGTGAGCAGCGAATCAGCTTCACGGCGGCCAGAATTTGGAGCCGGTGCACGCGAATCAGCGCCAACTCGCCGACAAGGCCAAACCCGGCTTGAGACTTTATCGCTCAGGCCGATCCGGCAGGCTAATGGTTTCGGAAATTGAAAGAGATTGCCTATGACAGCCGAAATTCTCTCCTGGCTTATGATGGCAGTCGCGATGGCGGCTGCACTCGTCCACGCTCTACGTAGGGACCAATGAGCGAAGAGGGGGGATGGCACGCAATATCGCGCGGTCCTCAAGCTCAGAGCTCGGTCGCGTTCGTTGGCCTCGGGCAGACCGAGCAAAGAGGCGAACCCGATAGGCTCGCTAAGCGGCGAAGCCGGATAGAAGCCTCAGAACTTGCCTCAGAACTTGCCTCAGAACGAGCCTAGGCTGTCCTTTCGTGCTCGTGCTCGTCGTCGTGCTCGTGCTCGAGAACGCAGATGTCTCGCCACCGGAGCGGTCGAACAAAATCATTACGGAGCGGACTCCCTTTTCGCCGCACAAGCCCAACACATCGAGCACGAGCACGAGCGCGAGGAATAACCCTCTTCGCACGCCGAAGCGGATGCGCAGGCTAAAGCGCAAGAAATAATTTCTTCCAATACCGACGAAGATCTATCCCTCGGCGGCGACGCAATTTGAAGGGCGATTTGGCCCCTTCCCCGATGTTGAGCGCAAAACAACTTTCGCTTTCGGAGTTTGCAAGCAGTTTCCCTGCAGGACCCGTTCAGACGATCATTTCTCAACCGGCGGCAACAGGCAGAATCGTTAAAAGCTCTCAGGAGCAAAGCGAACCCAAGCCAACGGTTGCGTCAGCCGCTCCTTCACCCGATAGTTTTTCGTGAAGTTTGGTAGGAATCTACTATGAAGTCTGTTAGTCTCCTTATGCTTGCTGCGCTGGTGACGCTCGTGGCGCAGGGTCTGGTGGCCCAAACAACGGTTCCCGCGACTCCGGTGGCCGCCGGGCGAGTGCAAGTTTTGGCCCCTCAGTTTCGAGGGAACACATCAACTTTCCGGATCACGGGATTTCCCACCGGCCCGACTCTGCTTCCGTATCCAATGGTGCGAACGCCCGCGAACGACGCCAAGGCGCGGAATGACGCGTGGGACGCCTACAACGCAAACCTGCGACATATCCCGACAGCAGAGAATCCAAACCGGTTAGCGGCTCGCCAAAACCTGCTGGATCAAGATCGTTTCATTCAGATGCCTCAGTCCTCGCGGCGGTACAATTTCCAGTTCAGCGACAACGAGATCCGGTCGGTCCAGGCAGCCCTTCGGCGACTGGGCATCTATTCCGGTCAGGTGGACGGAATTCTCGGACCTGATACGCAGCGAGCAATCGAAGATTACCAGGTCAGGAACAGACTGCCGGTCACCGGCCAGCCGAGCCAAGGGCTGAATGCCCTGCTGGGGATTTTTTAGTAAACGCCGAGAACGCCGGAAACGCCGAGAAGGAATGAACGGCGAACCGCAAA
Organism: Verrucomicrobiota bacterium; assembly: GCA_019233825.1. Lineage (GTDB taxonomy): Bacteria > Verrucomicrobiota > Verrucomicrobiia > Chthoniobacterales > JAFAMB01 > JAFAMB01. The sequence goes on from JAFAMB010000034.1 coordinate 9,395, forward strand.
CGATAAACGCCTTACCGCGTCTCGTGTGACTACCTTTCGGCGTTCTCGGCGTTTCCGGCGTTCTCGGCGTTTTCCTATCTCTGCGATTTAGTCTCGTAGACTTTGCGTGCCGCGGCGGCATCGCGCTGAATCTGAGCCTGGAGTTCATCGATTCCGGAAAATTTCTGTTCCGGTCTCAGGTAGTCCACAAAGGCGACCTCAACGTCTTGCCCATAAATTTCCTGGTCAAAATCGAACAAATGGAGCTCGAGGATTCTCTCTCCTCCTTCGTTCTCGATGGTGGGGCGGACACCGATGTTGACGACCCCGCCGTACTCGTTCTTTCGAAACCAGGCTTTCGCTGCGTAGACGCCGTTCGGCGGGAACTGTTCGTTATGCGCACGCAAGTTTGCAGTGGGAAATCCTAAACGGCGCCCTAGTCGGCGTCCCTCGGAAACGGTTCCAAGGATTGTGAAAGGACGTCCGAGAAATTTCTGCGCAGACTCCAGATCGCCGCATTCCACCGCAGATCGGATCAGCGTGCTGCTGACCACTTGTTCGCCGACTGAGACGGGTGGAACGCTGCCAAGCTGAAATCCCAATTTGGGCGCCAATTCCTCGAGTAAACGAACCGAGCCGGACCGATTTGCTCCGAAGGTCCATTCCCGGCCCACGCAGATCTGGCATAGGCGATTTGCGGCGTGCGCGAGCTTCTCGATGAAGGTCTCTGGAGGCGTTTTCGAGAATTCAGCGGTGAATTCGAGGATCAACACGGTGTTCACGCCCAATAGCTCTATCAGATTTAGTTTATGCGGTGTTGAGGTCAGCAGTCTGGGGGCTTTTTCAGGGCGTAACACTCGCACTGGATGCGGATGAAAAGTGACTACGACGGCGTTTCCACCGGTCGCGCGCGAGCTTTCCAGCGCGCGGCCAATAACCGCCTGATGACCAAGATGGAGCCCGTCGAAGACGCCGATCGCCAAGTGCGTCGGCCCAGGTACAGACTTCAATTCGTTAATCGTTCGCAGAATTCTCATGACTCAGGCTCCCCGCATCCGGGAGACCTCCGGCAAAGGAATAATTTGATTGGCAATGCTCTCCTTTGAGGCGGTCTTGAGAGCTTCGACCGTCACGGCACCGTTAACGGTAAACCGACCGGATTTCGTTCGGCGCAATGCCGAAAGGTGGGCTCCGCATCCTAGTTCCTGACCAATGTCGTGGGCATAAGTACGAACATAGAAGCCCTTGCTGCAGATGACTCGGAAATCGATCTCCGGCAGGCGAACATCCCGAATTTCGTGCGCATAAACGTGAACACAGCGAGGTTCCCGCTCAACGATTTTCCCTTCCCGAGCCAGCTTGTAAAGCGGCACGCCCTCTTTCTTGAGAGCGGAAACCATCGGCGGCGTTTGGTAGAAATCGCCGTGAAATTTGGCAAAGGCTGCCTCGATGACTGCCCTGTTGAGATGACCAACCTCGTGGGTCTCGATAACTTCACCGTCGCGATCTTGCGTATCCGTGACTTCGCCAAGCATCAACGTTCCCACGTACTCCTTATCTTCGCTCATCAAGAGGTCCTGGATTTTGGTGCCTCTGCCAACTACGATCAGGAGCAAGCCGGTCGCGAAGGGATCCAGCGTCCCACAGTGGCCAACCTTTTGCGTCGCCAGGCGATTGCGGACGATGGCTACCACGTCGTGGCTGGTCATTCCTGGTGCCTTGTCGATCAGCAAAACTCCGTCATAAGGACTCTGCGATTTCATGAAACACTCTCTTCAAGACTTTGCTTCGCACTTCCTCCAAATTTCCCCGAATTCTAGCACCCGCCGCACGTGGGTGGCCGCCGCCTCCGAATTCGCAGCAAATCTTGTTCACATCGACGCGATCATCTTTCGACCGCATGCTGACACGGATTCTACCCTCCGGCAGTTCCTCGAAAAATAAGGCGACGATCACGGTATCGACGCAGCGCACGTAATCGATCAGGCCGTCGATATCGTCCGCGTGAATACTCAGCCGCTTCTTGGTTTCGTTGGTCAGAGCCATGCTCGCGACCTTATCACCCGCATCGAACGAAGCCTGCGGCAGGATCTGTCCCAATAACTGGACTCGCCTCTTCGGATAGCTCTCGTAAAGCTTTTTGGAAATCGCGCCGGCATTGACTCCGCCCGCAATCAGTTCGGACGCGATTTCAAAGGTGCGAGCCGTTGTGTTCGGGTAGCGGAACGAACCGGTATCGGTGGAGATAGCGGCGTAAAGTGCATCCGCCCCTTCGTCTGTTAACGGGAGATTTTCTGCTCGGAGAAACTCGTAAATGATCTGGCCGGTCGCCGGCGCACCAGTGTCGATGTGGACAAGATCACCGTACCCTGGGTTGCTGGCGTGATGATCGATGTTGATCCACTTTTCTGCGCGACGAATAGCACCGCGCGTGCTGCCCAAACGTTGTTGACTGGCTGTATCCAAAGCGATCGCAATTTCAAAATCCTGCGGTTCGACAGGCGGTCGCACGATCAAGTCCGATTTTCTGAGAAACCGATAGCTGTCCGGCAGGCCATCCTCATTCCAGGCGGAAACTTCCTTTCCCAAATGTTGCAGGCTGAGAGCTAGCGCGAGCTGCGAGCCGAGCGCATCGCAGTCCGGTCGCACATGGCTCAGGATTACGACTCGATTCGCCCGACTGATTGCACCGGCGATCTCATGAAAGGATGCGTTCATCTGTCGTCGCGCGGCCTTTCCAGATCCTGCATGATCTCAAGTACGCGACTGCCCCGCTCGATGGAGTCATCGAGCTTGAAGTTGAGGTGCGGCGTGTATTTCAGCACGACTCGTTTGGCCAGTTCCCGCTGGAGCGTACCACGGTTCTCTTCGAGTTCCGCGAGTACGCGAGATTTCTGATCCGGTTTACCGATCACACTCACGAAAACGTGACACTGGCGAAGATCCGCCGTGATGTCGACTGCATGGAGCGTGACCAATGTTTGAGCGCTGAAATTGACTTCTCGCGAGATGATCTCGCTCAGCTCCCTCTTAATGACTTCGTTGACCCGTTCAAGCCGATGTTTCATGACAACCTCGAATGTTATTGGCCCACCAGAAGCCGCCACCGCCCGCGCGTTTATGCCGGCCGATACACTTGCGGCCTTGCTCTCAACGACCCGGCAGCCACGGTCGAGCTACAACTGTTGCGGCACTTTCTCGAGATTGTAACACTCGATGATGTCGCCGACTTCGTATTCGGTAAAGTCGCCCAGTTTGATCCCGCATTCGACGCCGGCCCGCACTTCTTTCACGTCATCTTGGAAACGCCGCAGAGTAGCGATGCCCCCGTCGTAGATAGGTTGACGGCGACGCAAGACACGGGCTCGGCCCGCTCGCAAGATTCGGCCATCTGAAACGAAGCATCCGGCGACAGTCCCCTTCGAGAGTTCGAAAATCTGTCTGATTTCGGCATGGCCAACAACGGTTTCTCGAATTTCCGGATCGAGCATGCCGACCATGGCTTCCTTTACCTGGTCAATGAGTTCGTAAATGATACTGTACAATTTGATCTGGATGCCTTCCTGTTTCGCCGCGGAAGCAGCCTGATTCTCTACCTTGACACTGAATCCTACAATCACAGCGTTCGAAGCGGTCGCGAGCAGTACATCTGACTCTGTAATCGGTCCCACGCCAACATGGATCAGCTCGAGGTCAATTTTCTTACTCTCGATCTGACCCAGCGATGCCGCCAACGCTTCGGCGGAGCCTTGCACGTCGCATTTCAGAATGAGTTGTAAGATCTTTCGACCCTCCCCCATGCTATCGAACAAGCTTTCGAGGGTAGCCCGTTGCGGCATTGCCAGTTTTTGGCTTCGCAAATCGGTGAGACGCTCCTCACTTATTGTCCGCACCGATTTTTCCGATTCCATTACGGTCAATTCGTCTCCGGCGTTTGGGAGGCCGGTGAATCCCAAGACCTTAACGGGTGTGGCAGGTCCGGCTTGTTTGACGTTTTCGCCGACGTCGTTGATCAGCGACTTCACTTTGCCCCAAAAGCTTCCGCAAATGAACGGCTGACCAACCTTCAGCGTACCCATCTGGACGATTACGGTGGCAGTCGGTCCCCGGCCTGCTTCGATCTGAGCCTCAATCACGGTCGCGCGCGGCGGCGAGGTCGGACTTGCTTTGAGCTCCATGATCTCCGCCTGGAGTAGCATCATCTCGAGCAGTTGATCGATCCCCGTCCCTTTGGTCGCTGATACTGGAACGCAAATGGTTTCGCCGCCCCAGTCCTCCGGTGTCAGGCTTTTTTCCTGAAGCTGAGTCTTTACTCGATCAACGTTCGCCGAAGGCAAGTCGATCTTATTGATCGCCACGATGATTGGAACCTTAGCCGCCTTGGCGTGATTGATAGCCTCATTGGTTTGCGGCATGATCCCGTCGTCTGCTGCCACCACCAGGACGACTACATCCGTCACTTTCGCGCCGCGCGCCCGCATCGCCGTGAACGCCTCGTGTCCCGGTGTATCAATGAATGTGATCCTTTGCCCTTTATAAGTGACGCTGTAAGCGCCTATGTGCTGAGTGATGCCCCCGGCTTCCCCGGCCGCTACCCGACTCTTGCGAATCGCATCCATTAGAGAAGTTTTGCCGTGATCCACGTGACCCATGAACGTGATGATAGGACCTCGCGGCTTCAGCTCTTCTTTCGCTTGAACGACGGGCCGCGGCGGCTCTTCGACGACCACTGGACGCGTGTGGACCCCTGCCCCTTTCTCACGTTTTTCGACTTCGAAAGTGTAACCGTGCTTTTTGCAAATGGCGGCGGCCACGTCCGGCTCGATCGTGTGGTTGATCGCTGCGAAGATGTTCATATCCATCAGATCGTGAATTAGCTGGAATGGCTTCAGCCCAATATGTTGAGCGAGGTCACGAACGATGATCGGAGGTTTGATATGAACGATCTTATCATCGACCGCGGCGCCAGCCGGTTCACCCGCAACGACCGGAGCGCTTTCCGGTTGAGCTGGTGGGACAAGTTGCACTGCGGGTTCCGGACCCTTTGTCAGGATCTTCGAGATGGGGGGAAGCACGGATTTCGGCTTGGGTTCCGTACCCGATGGTTCCGCACGCTTCGACTTGTTCTCGTCGATCAACGAGACGGATTCCGGTTTCGCAGGGGGCGTCGCCGGCGGCGGCACGGGAGCCGGGGCAGTTTCCAGTTGTTTCGCCTTGCTGATCGGAGGCACACTGGAACGCAGGGCGGGTTTGATTTCTGTCGCCGGTTTCTTCTTGATGGCAGAGATCAGATCGGTGGCTGGTTGAGGCGTAGCGGTCCTGTCGGCTGACTGATCAGCTTTAGGCTTCAACTTCTGGGACGGGTCCTTTTTGCTGCTTGCGCGTGTGGCCATGAATCTGTCTCTCTAAAATTTGCATCGCTCCACCTCAGTTAGATGGACGCCATTTTCTTTTCATATTCTCTCCGCGCAGCGTCGTGAATCTCACGAGCCCTTTCGACGTCTACCTGCAGGATCCCTGCGATGTCCTCGGGATCCACTTCCAGTATTCCTTCGATGCTGTTGACTCCGGCGCGGGCAAGAGAGCGAGCTGTCACTTCGTCGATCTTCAATGCTTTCGCAAGTGTAGTGATCGCTTGAGCAATCTTTTGTTCGAATGCCTGCGTCGCCGATTCATCCTTTGAAATGTTAATCTCCCAGCCTGTCAGGCGCGCTGTCAGGCGCGCATTCTGGCCGCGACGGCCGATCGCCAGGGATAGCTGGTCTTCTTCTACCGTGATGTTGATCGCATGCCGATTCGCGTCGAGTAATATTGACTTGATTTTCGCCGGCTTGAGCGCTTCTACGACAAACTCCCGCGGATCCTGGCTCCAGCGAATGATATCCACCTTTTCCTGGTTTAGCTCGCGAACGATGTTCTTCACGCGGGAACCTCGCATTCCGACACATGCGCCAACCGGATCCACTTTCTCATCCGAGGACCAAACTGCAATCTTGGTGCGATAACCGGCTTCTCGCGCGATCGCCTTGATCTCAACGGTGCGGTCGGCAATTTCACTGACCTCAACCTCAAACAAGCGTCTCACAAAGTTTGGATGACTCCTTGAAATTATGATCTCCGGACCCCGATTCGAGTTTTCCACCGCAACCACATAGGCGCGAATGCGGTCCCCGATGTTGTAGTCTTCGGTCGCCACCCGCTCGCGGGCGGGCATAACCGCTTCGAACTTGCCCAGATCAACGATCACATCCGATCGCTCGAACCGCCGCACGGTCCCGCCGACAATCTCTCCCGCCCGATCTTTAAACTCGTCGTAGATCATTTCCTTCTCGGCTTGCCGGATGCGTTGCAGAATCGCCTGCCGCGCCGTCTGCGCGGCAATTCTGCCGAAGCCTTCCGGTGTGACCACCACTTCCAGAAGATCGCCCGGATTTGCATCCGGCTTGATCTTTCGCGCGCGGCTAAGATGGATCTCGTCATGAATATTTCGCACATCCTCGACGACAAAGAGATTTGCGAGCGCAGTGATTTCGCCGCTCTTTGGATCGATAGTGACACGCAAATCCCGGGCCGGTCCCACGCTTTTTTTGGCCGCAGTCAACAAGGCGCTAGACACAGCGTCAAGCAATACCTCTCGCTTGATACCCTTTTCGCGCTCCATGTAGTCCAACACCGCTAAAAGATCACTGTTCATAAAAACAATAACGGACCGATCGGGTCGGCTAGCCGCCGGAATCAGTGGATCCCTGCGGATTCGACCAGTTTCGGTCTGGTCGCCAAATCTAAGACCGAAAAAAAGGGCCGTCAAGGAACCGGTACGACAGTAGGGACGCGCTCCCGCGCGATCCGGCGCTGCACGTCTCGAGCCCTTCTTGTGCTTTTCCGGCTTCTGTGACGTGCCACGCCGGATCGTGCAGGAGTGCGCCCCTGCCGTCTGGAGCGCCATCCCCGTCGCGAATGAAACCAGGTGCAAAGCGGGCAGCTTCGTTTAACCATTAGGATCACATGATTCGCGTGGTTACATTCGATGCCGCGGGCACTTTGATCAGGTTAGTCGATCCTCCGGGCCACACCTATGCAAAAAAGGCGCGCCTATTTGGTTACGACCTGGATCCCGTTCGCGTCCAGGATGCGTTTGGAGTCGTCTGGAAAAGCCTCTCTCCGCCTCCTGACTCTGGTGGCCCGCAGCCCGATGATGACCGCCATTGGTGGCGCACACTGGTCGCTAAGACCATCGACCAGGCCCAGTATAAGATCGACCGGTTCGACGATTACTTCAAAGAGGTCTATGAGACGTTTGCTCGTTCCGGGGCCTGGGAACTTTTTCCGAGCGTTCCCTTGATCCTGACGGAACTAAACCGCCTGGGCATACGCCTTGGGGTGATCTCAAATTTCGACCGCCGCCTGTATGCTGTTCTTCTGCATCTGGGCGTCCGAGATGCATTCGAGCACGTGATCATTTCCAGCGAAATTGGAGTCCGGAAACCGGGTGCGCGTATCTTTTTGGAAGCGGCGCAGCGGTTTGGCGTGAGCGCCCATGAGATTTTGCACGTCGGCGATGATCCCGAATCTGATCTTTGGGGAGCGCGCGCCGCCGGCTTGCAAGCTATTCTGGCAGGCGGCAAGACAACACATCTTTCAGGATTGTTCTCCAGCATCAACCTGCATGGCCCGGGCGGGTAGAGGCTCCCGGCTGGGGGGGACGCTCCGTCCGAGCCGCGGGCCTTGTTGCGACGAATGCCCGATTATTTCCATTCAAGAGGCGTGCCGAAAGGTAGAAGACGCACGGCTCGGGCAATATCCCAATTTGTCAGTCGCAATCCGCCGATGCTTTCCTCGATGCTCATTTGGTCGGGAATGCTTGTTCCATGCAGTCCATAGGGCAGGGGTTCCGTACTGTTTGATTTAGCAAGATTGATCCAGAAGATACCCACCGGGTTCCTGGGACCCGCCGCGAGGTATTGCTCGGACGGCAGCCCGGTCTCGGATGCGGACACGGTCGGCCCTGGACTCGGGCTTGGGTTAGAGGAACCGGCCTTCTGCGTCAGTTCTTTCCGCTCTTTTTGGAACGTCGCGAGTCGGGGACGTGGGATCGCGTCAAGAATTGTCCAGGATTTGCGGCCGTGCAGACCGGGACGGGCCGGAGACATCGGCAGCACTGCAATTAATGCGCCGCTCTGGTAGATATTCAATTGCGACAGACCGATCACCGTCGCTGTCACCGGGTTTTTGGGATCCGCCTGTGGTTGCAGCGGCTCATCGAAAGCTTTCTCGATTTCAAAAGGGACCACGTTGGGGACTCGGAATTCTGTACCGATCGCCGGCATAGTTGGGAGTTTGTCGTTCAGAGTGCGCAAATAGGACTCCTGGCAATGAAAGCGCTCCGCAACGAACTCCCACGGGGTGCGATAGGCAAGCATCGGCGCAGCAATCAGTTGCTGATAGGTTAGAGGTGGTAGCGTGATCGCAGGAGAGCGGGGAGGCAGTTTTCCGGGACGCGCATGGGCGGGAGTTGATTTTGCATCAACACTCTCTGCTCTCGGGGGCGCGATGAATCGGAAGTCTTCTGCTCTCAGCTTGTAATGTGTGAAGACATCCGGCACGACCGCTTTGGCTTTTGCCGCAAGAGAGGCATCGTCTTTCGCGTCTTCATGCGTGCTTTCATAAAGAAGTGATACTCCTGCAAAAGTCGGACCCGGTTCCGCAACGATTGGCCCGGCGGAGAACTGTTCATGGTCCAAAAAGATCTCAAGCCTGAGCCTATCCGACTCGATGCCGCTCTCGGGATTGAGCTTTCGATCGGAAGTTTCCGCCGACTTGTACTTGGCTGCGGGCGTAGGCATAGCGTTGAGCTCGGCGAGCGTCGGGATCTTGAGTACTTGGCCGGCGCGGATCTTGTCATCTTTCAACCCATTCACTGTCTTAATTTGGGAAACCGTCATGCCGAATTTTTTCCCAATGAGAATAAGCGCATCACCGCGCTGCACTTCGTAGAAAGCGGGCCGATTCTCCGCAAGGGGGCTGACGGATGGGGATGGTGTCGGGGTCGGGTCGGGCAATTTGAGTCCCCAATCTTTTTGATCAGATGGCGCCACACGCCATTCCCATTTAACGGCGTTCTCCAATCCGGGTTCGATGCGTTTCAGTGCGGCGGGCTTTCCGGGCATGGTTTGCCCAGATGCGCTCCGGGTCAAGACCCCAAAGGAGACAAGCATTAGCAGTAACATGGCGACAACAGAGAACACGGATTTAAGTATTAACCTAATTTCTGCTTCTGACGATCGTTCTATTGGTTTAGTCCTGGGGGCGCATCCAGGAGCGCAGCCCTACGGCCCACCCAGACCCGAAAATAATGCTTCAGTTGATTCAAGCTGACCGGTACGATCTATCTGTTGCTTGTTTACCCCCTTAATGACCCAATGAAAAAATGCCTTCGCCCTGCTCTGCTCATTCTAACGCTCTGCGCGTTAGTGACTCCTTGTTGGACTCGCGCCGCGGACAAAAAGTATACCGTCGCGCTGATTCCAGGTCTTACGACTGATGCGTTTTACATCACGATGCACCGAGGAGCACAGGCCGCAGCTGATGCCCTGGGCGTCGAACTTATTTTTCAAGGTGCACCTGAATTTAATCCGGTTCAGCAGGTGCCGGTACTCAATGCCATCATCGGGCGTAAACCAGACGCGATTCTGATCGCTCCTACCGATAAAACGCAGTTAATTGAACCACTAAAAAAGGCCGCTGCGGCGGGAATCGCAGTAATTACGGTCGATACGTTTATTGGGGATGGCCACTACCAGACCGGGAGCGGCGACGCCGATTTTCCGTTGTCCTACATTGCCTCGGACAATATTTTGGGCGGGCAAATCGCGGCTCGCGCTCTCGCCAAGGCGATCGACGACAAAGGCAAGGTCTATGTGTCCAACGTGAAACCGGGAATTTCCACCACAGACCAGCGTGAGCAAGGGTTTAAGGAGGAAATGAAAAAGCATTCGAATATTACGGTGCTCGAGACTCAATTTAACGATGATGACGCTAATAAGGCGGCTTCACAACTGCAGTCGGTTTACGCGCGTAACCCGGACCTGGCAGGAGTATTTGGCGCAAACCTTTTTTCTGCTGTCGGTGCGGCCGCCGGCGTGAAGCAGGCTAACGCGACTGGGAAAATCAAGGTGGCCGCTTTCGATGCGCCCAAATCGATCGTCGACCAAATTAAGTCGGGCGAGATCGAGATGACAATCGCGCAGCATCCTGCGGAGATTGGTTACTATGGTATCATGACCGCCTACGCTCACCTCACCGGCCAGTCGGTGCCGCCTCTGATAGGCACCGGCTTTACCGTGATTGACAAGAAAAATGCTGACGACCCGGCGGTGAAGAAGTTTATCTATTCGGATTAGGCGCACTTTAGTGGATACGTTACCGGTTACCGAGGTCGACACAGATAGAATTAGTTGGCTCACCTGGCTTGCCGCAGCGCGAGCCTGGCTTTTCCTGGGCATCTTATTTGTCGCCTTCGAAGTTTGGGCCCAGCTCGTCTACCGAACCACATTTCTATTCAATCCTTTCAATGTTCAGTCAATCGCGGTGTTCGCAGTGGCTCCCCTTCTGCTCGCGCTGGGACAGACGCTGGTAATCATCTCCGGGGGAATCGATCTTTCCGTCGGGTTCACCATGGGCTTCGCGGCGGTGGTGTTCGCGCATTGTGTGAACGGGACTTTAGATGCTCTCGGGGTTTTCGGAAGTCTCCTCGTCGGTATAATCGTCGCCTTAGTGGCCTCGATCGTTCCCGGTCTCATAAACGGCTTGCTCATCGCTCGGCTCAAGGTGCCGCCATTTATTGGAACTCTTGGGATGTACGGGGTCGCTCGTGGCATCGCTTTTTTGTTGGCAGGCGGTACCACCGTGCCCGTTCGCAACAGCATCCTGGCCGGACTAGGAAACGGCAGTTTGTTTGGATTCCCGATCATTGTGCTGGTCACAATCATCATCGTCGCAGTCATGCATTTTGTGCTCTTGCAGAGTCGCTACGGACAGCACGTGTATGCGATTGGAGGAAGTCGACAGGCCTCCTTGCGGGCCGGCATCAACGTGGAGCGCAATACTATTGTTCTATATGTGCTCTCCGCGGTCTGCGCGGCGATAGGGGGCATCTTGTACACGGCGCGCTTTTCGGCAGGAGCGGCTCAGGCTGGAGAGCCGCTGTTGCTTGATAGCATCGCCGCGGTGGTGATCGGCGGAGCGAGCTTGTTCGGCGGGTCGGGCACGATCATCGGCACGGTGATCGGCGCGTTGATCATCGCAGTCATCCAATACGGCCTCGTGTTCGTGAACGTAGAGCCGTTCTGGCAATTCGTTGCTGTCGGAGTCGTAATTGTTATTTCAGTGCTGGTTGATCAAAGCCAGAAGCGACTCGGAGGAGGCAAAGTCGATGAGGAGTAGCCCGATCCTGGAAGTCAGAGACTTATCCAAACGATTCGGCGGCGTGCACGCCCTGGAGAAGGTGTCCCTCGATCTGTACGGCGGCGAAGTCCTAGCCTTGGCCGGTGACAATGGCGCCGGAAAATCTACTTTGATCAAAACTATCTCAGGGGTTCACAAGCCCGATGAGGGGATCATCAGTTACGATGGCAAACCAGTGACCTTCGAGAATCCGCAGCAAGCGCGGGACCACGGGATAGAAACCATTTACCAAGATCTAGCCTTGGCCGATAACCTTGACGTTGGCGCCAACGTTTTCCTCGGGCGGGAAGTCATGAAACGAATTCTGGGTCTTCCCGCGGTGGACCGCAAGAGGATGCGGGCAGAAGCGGCCGATACCTTGAAAGTGCTCGATATCCGCATTAACCGGCTCGATCTGCCGCTGCGATCGCTGTCTGGAGGGCAGCGTCAGGCGGTCGCGATCGGGCGCGCTATTCATTGGAAGGCGAAAGTGTTGATCATGGATGAGCCGACTGCAGCACTTGGGGTGCCGGAGCAGCGCAAAGTGAAGGCCCTCGTCCGAAGCCTGAAGCAGAGCGGCGTCGGCGTGATTTTTATTTCGCATAACCTCGTTGACATCTTCGAAGTTTGCGATCGAATCATTGTGCTCCGCCGCGGTATCATCGCCGGTGAACGCTCAATCTCTAACACAAACCCTGATGAGATTGTCCGGCTGATGGTGGGCGGCTAATCAGATTTCTGCGTTCGGTTCCTGACAATGGTTTGCTCGGGCAAAAAGAGAGCCGAACTCAGCAGGAAAAGAAATACCGCCGCTGAGCCGGTCCATTCCCAGAAAGCCAGCTGCCAGAAGAGCGAGGTTTTCAACATATGGTCGACTTGGTATGACCACTGCCAGTGAGCCCGCATTACTAGTAATAAACCTTCACTGAAAACAATGCCGAAAATCGGGCCTAGTGATAGCAGGATCCAGGAGATTAGAAGCCGGCGCTGATACAGTTTTTTTCCTTTGGCCGGAATGAAATGCCCTTTAAGCGCGCAAGAGCAGAAAGCGAGCAGGCCTATGCCGAGGCCAAGCGCGGCGGTGCGAGCACATATTTCATGGAGTCTCGGGAAGCTCAAGTTTCCATGGTTGCCTTGAGACACGATGAGACCGGCCAGTATTAGCCAGATTGCTCCGTTTACAAACGCGACAGTTCCGATGTTAGCGCCGAGTCGGGAAGCAACCCGCAATCGTCGATTAATATATCCGGCAAATGGAATAATGAGCAGCCCCGTAATGGCAATACCCAAGGACGGCACGGTATGAAATCCTGGATTACTCCGAGGAGAGATGAGATGTGAAATCACGCTATAGCGCCAATCGTAGAGTTTCGGGGACCAGGAAATGGCAAAGGCCAGCGTCCCAAAGTACGATAGGAAAATTAGCGGGATCACCACGAACAGCAGAGTCCTTCTCGTCAGATTGCCGGAAAAGAAATTGAGAAGTCGGCCTAAGGCCGGAAGGCCCGTGCCCGTGCCCGCCGCCGGTGCTTCTGCATTGAGCCGATGCTTGACGACGCCGGCTCCGTCAGCTGGTTCAATTTCTCGTTCCAAGGGATTTCAGCTCAGCTTGGGCTAGCATGTACTCATCGAAACTGTTTTCTTGCGTTCCTAAGCACTTGTTAAAGCAATCGGCAGCCGTCTGTTTATCACCTGCCAGGAGGCGCTTCATTCCCGCGTAATACCATGCCTCACAATGCTGAGCTCGATCCTTTTCGATATCTGATGAAGTGGCGCCCGCAAGAAAGTCAGATTCACTGATTTGATCGAGAAGGAACGATCCAATTTTTGAAACCCAATCCACCTCTGTCGTACCCCGCCGGTTGCCGAGGTAAGCGGCAAGCTCCCGGTTGGCCTCGGCAGTTTGCCCTCGCCGGACGCGAATTAGCCAACTAGAGTATTGAGCGTAGTCCCTGCTCTCCCCGGGGGGCGCAACTTCAACACATCGAATTAAATCACTTAGCGCTCCTTCAAAATCACCCTTTAGTTGCTTGGTCAGTGCACGCTTTTCGAAGGCGCCGAAATCTTTGGGATTGAGTTCGATGGCCTGATTGTAGTCACCGATTGCTCCCTCCAAGTCACCCTTTTTTGCTTTGACTGATCCAAGGTTCTCGAAGGCCTGGACGGAATCTGGATCAAGCCGAACAGCCCGATTGAAATCCGCGATTGCTTCATCGAGGTCTCCGCCGTTGGGCAAGACTGTCGGCAGAACGCTGCGCGAATGTTTCGGTCGCCAGCAGCAAGCCCAGAATACACGCGAATGGCTTTACCTGTTTCACGTTCACACCTCTGCAGTGAAACCAGAGCAAAGCTCAGCGATGAGTCAAACCCTTTGCCAACGTGGCAGCGATTACCGGGGGCAACAATATCCTTGCTTGCCGGGAGCTCTGTGGCTTAACAAACTCGCGCGGGAGCGCATCTCTACCGGGGTTTTGGACGGGGCTTTTCCGCGGCTTTTGCTCTGGTCCTTGCGATGATCCGCAATATTAAAATGACGAGCAGGGAGCCAAGGAAGGCGGCGATGAGATCCTCGAAGGTGACTTTGAGTTCCCCGAGTCCGAAGTCGATTTTGAAAAGCCTGAACAGCTCACCGCCGATCACCGCGCCGGCCATGCCGACCAGAAGATTCATCCAGCGGCCCAACCCTTCCTTTTTCAGGGTGACCACCCGTCCCGCGAGGGTGCCCGCGAAGCCGCCCACGATGATCCACACGATGATTTGGCCAACATTCATGGCGTTTAAGGTAGCATAGGCTTCCAGCCTGTATTTCGTAGCATAGGCTTCCAGCCTGTATTCACGGCGACACCCACACGCCCGACGAGCAGGATGCGTGGGACGCGTCCACATTAATTGATGAGCACGGCGACTTTTTGAGTAACGGACTCCCACAAACAGTCGAAGGTCGCTTGCGTCACGCGCTGATTTTACGCAACGTCGTTGGATGCGCCAGCGTGCCGCTGTTCCGTGCGAGCGCTCTTGAACAAGTCGGGCTTTACCTCACACGAGCCGAGCAAGCAGGAGCGCAAGGATGCGAAGACTGGGATCTCTCCCTTCGGATCGCAGAAATCTTCAGCATTCGCGTCGTCCCCGAATCTCTGGTGGCCTATCGGCAGACCAGATCAAGTATGAGTGTTCGGACAGAAGAAATGGCGGCATCCTTCGCCGTCACCATGGGTCGAGCGCGCCAGCGAAACTCCGACTTACCTGCCGCCACCTTCCGTTGGTCAGCCGGGAATTTCTACGTATACCTCGTGGGCCGGTGCATGCGGTGGGGTCATTATGCGCGTTGCTTTCGTTTCCTGAAAGAAGCGGTCCGTGCCGATCCGGTCTTGTTGCTGTCAACCAATGTCTACAGGGCACTGTTGAAAAGTCTGCTCAAGCTGATCATGAGACCGAGCGGGAATCGTCCAGCTGAGCCAGTCCGACCACGACCCAAAAAGACGGGAGAACAGGCCGGCTTGAATTCTGAGAAAGGAAGGAGGTTTCCCTTTATTTCAAATAGGCTGTTCGAACAGATCGAACTCGAACGATGGTCTGGCGCGCTGAAGGACGGAGGCTGATCGATGGCTGTTCTTTTGCGTGCATTGAGAGCGCTTTTTCCCTTGCTGCGTCTGCGCGCTTGGATGCTCTCGGCTATGATCATTCTCGGCGTGCTCACGGCGCTCTCAGAAGGCCTCTCCATTTCACTCTTCATTCCGCTCTTGCAGAGTCAGCTGGGGACCGGAGCCGGCGGGATTATTGGGAGCATGACCGGCTTCTTCAATGGGATCCCCGCCGACAGGCGGCTTTTGTGGGTAGGCGTGAGCCTTCTTTTGGCTGTGATGCTTAAGAAGGTTCAATGTGGCATCGCGCGCGGTGAGCAAGGTCTTCTTCGAGCTGGATAGAATTACCAGCCTTGTCTACCCGAAACCGAACCGTATTGATGATCGCACATCGGATCAGTACCATTGAGCACGCCGACAAAGTTATCGTGCTCGACGCCGGGCGAGTGGTCGAGAGCGGGACTGTAGCGGAGCTTCTGGCAACCGGTGGGCTTTTCTCACGTTTATATGCACTTCAATTTCGGAAGAAGCATCCAGAGGAGGAGTCGCGCACTCATGCATTACCGGCTTAGCGAGATTGAAGTAACTCGGCCTCTTCCGGCCATCGAATTCGCAGCCGGTGACGCAGGGGCGGCACTTCTCCTACGGTACCAAGGGCGACCGATCGGCTTTCTCATGCGAGACAACGGGGGCAAACGGACGTGGGCTCCTGAAGACCTGAGTCCCTGGATCGCCAGTGAGCTGAAAACAAAAATCGTCGAGGAACTGATTCGTGATGAACTTGCCTCTCCGCGCCCAAACGTTCCTTTTCCCTCGCTCTCGGTTGCCATCTGCACCAGGAACCGCGCTGCGAGCCTCGATCGGTGTCTCCGATCGCTTCTGCCCCTGCGGCAGAAGAATGGCTTCGAACTTCTCGTGATCGACAACGCACCTTCTGATGACGTGACCGCGGAACTTTCGTGGAGAAGAGCTACCGCAACGACCCTCCCCTTCGCGCGCAATTCCGCGACTTAGTGATCTGGTGGATAGGTGACCAGGTTTCGCAGCTGGTCAAGGCGTTGCGCCGGAAGCATGCGCTGGAGTTCTCAATGGTATGCGCGGAATTCTTCGGGGGAATTATCGGTATTTGCGGCGAATACTCCCGCTCCCTGAGGCGGATCGTCCTCATGGCTTGCGGGCTGCCAGTTATTGCGACAGCGGTTCCGGGTATCGCCGAAATCATGGGCGACAAACTGCCGCTGCCGGGCATCGTAGTCCCGATTGCGGACGTACCTGCGCTGGCAGGTGCGTTGGAAAACTTGCTGGGCGATCG
>JAFAMB010000089.1 GCA_019233825.1 Verrucomicrobiota bacterium
CTTAGACTGCGCCGCGCGCGTCGCTCTGGTAATTGGCCAACGCCACAGCTTCTCCGAGATCGATAGTACCGTCGAAAAGTGCCCGGCCGACAATCGTGCCGTAAAGCCGTGGCATCGAGGCCAATTGCTTGATGTGTTCGAGGTTCGCGACGCCGCCGCTGGAAATCACCTGACAGTGTGTGCTGTCGAGAATTTTCTCCAGCGCGGCGAAGTTTGGTCCGATCAACGTTCCGTCGGTTGCGATATCCGTAAAGATAATGGTGCCGACACCCAGCTTCTCGACCACACGAACGAAATCGAGAGCGTGGATCGAAGTAATCTCAGTCCAGCCTCTTACGGCCACGTGACCGTCTTTTGCATCGACGCTAACGGCGATTCTGTGGCCACCGAAGCGATCAACCAGATTCTCGAGAAAAATGGGGCTGTCCACCGCCCCCGTCCCGATCACTATTCTCGCTACACCCGCTTTGATAAAAGTCGCGGCAGCTTCTTGGGAACGAATGCCACCCCCCACCTGTACTGGGATGTTCAACGTGCCGACGAGTCGTTTGATTATTTCGATATTCCGGGGCTCGCCGGTAAATGCCGCATTCAGGTCCACAACGTGCAGGCAGTTTCCGCCTTCCTCTTCCCAGCGTCTGGCGAACGCCAACGGTTCGTCAGAATACACAGTCTTGTCCTCGAGCCTCCCCTCGCGCAAACGCACCGCCTGGCCGTCCAACAGGTCGATCGCCGGTAAAATGATCATGTCAATGAACTAACAAACTGCCGCAGAATTGCCAATCCGTTCTCCTGGCTTTTCTCAGGATGAAACTGCGTAGCGAAAACGTTGTCAGTCACTACCGCTGCAGCGAACTCTTCTCCATACGTCGTAGTCGCCGCAATGATCGAGCTGTCTGTCGGCACAGGATAGTAGGAATGAACAAAGTAGACGAATGGCGAATCCGGTAGGCCCGGAAAACGCGCGAAGGCCCGTTGCGTCCATGTTAACCGGTTCCAGCCGATCTGCGGTACTTTGAGATCACGCGCTTTGAATCGTCGCACTTGGCCTTCAAACAATGCCAGACCTTCCGTCCCGGGCGATTCCTCGCTGGTTTGGAATAAAAGCTGGTATCCGAGGCAGATTCCGAGAAACTTCTGCTCGCTCATCAGCCACTCCCGAATCGGCCGAAACAGCCCTCGTTCCCGGAGTTGATACACCGAGTCGCCGAAGGAACCTACGCCCGGAAGAACCAAGGCCTTGAGTCCGGCGGGAATGGGAGCGCTTGCGATGGGCCGGACTTCGGCTCCTACGACCTGCAGGGCCTTCGCCACGCTGCGGAGATTGCCAGAGCCATAGTCAATCAATCCGATGGTTGCGGAAGTCGTCACAAATCCCCCTTTGAACTTGGCACCCCTTTAACGCGGCTATCGATCTGGCAGGCTTGATCCAGCGTTTTAGCCAGGCCCTTAAAAATGCCCTCTGCAATATGGTGGCCATTCCGACCACGGAGGATATCGACATGCAGATTGAGCTTGGCGTTGGAGCTGAACGCGCGCAGGAATTCCTCGACGAGCTCAAAGCTGAATTGCCCTATCGGCGCCAGGTTCTCAGGCGCCTGATAGTGCAGGTACGATCTGCCCCCGAGATCGATGGCAACGCGGACGAGAGTTTCATCCATTGGGAGAACCGCCCAGCCATAACGTCTAATCCCGGACTTATCGCCCAGAGCCTGGGCGAGGCATTTGCCTAGAACGATTCCCGTGTCCTCGACGCTGTGGTGGAAGTCGACCTCCAGATCTCCCCGAACATCGATCTGGAGGTCAAACAAGCTGTGTCTGCTGAGCAGCGTGAGCATGTGATCCAAGAACGGAATCCCTGTCTGGATGGAAGAACTGCCGGAGCCGTCGATCACCAGATCGACGGAGACGTAAGTTTCAGCCGTCTCTCGCTGTAAGGAGGCGCGCCGATTATTGGTCATGGGAGGCAAAGCATAGCACAACAGCCGGCATGGCATCAAAGCCGGAGTTCAAGGGGCGCGCTCCTGCGCGACCGGGGTCGCAGGTCTAAGCACGGCGAACAGGGGCATTCGTTGCGGAAATGCAGCGAGCGCGCATCGGATATAGTGCAGAAAGGCGCCTCAAGACGTGCAGACCCGGATCGCGCGGGAGCGCGCCCCTTGTCTACCACCACAACGACGATGGGGGCGTGGCTGATAAGTAAAAATGTCCGTAATCGCTTGCACGGGGCCAAAAATGTAAGTAAGTACTTGCATGCAAGCTTCGGGTGCTCAAATTGACAAAAAACGAATCGCCGCTTCTTCGGCCGAGCTCACCCGCCAACGGCTCCTGGATGCTGCCGCCCAAACCTTCTCCAGAGACGGAATTCAAGGCGCGACTACACGCGAAATCGCTCGCGAAGCCGGTGTCAACGAAGTGACTTTATTCCGCCATTTCAAAAGCAAAGAGCAGCTTCTCCGGGCCGTCCTGCAACGGGGCCTCGCTTCCGAGGCCGCCATCATGGATCAACATTCCTCCTGGAAGGAGGACTTGCGGGGCAACATGGAGAAGTATGCGCGCCACTACTATTCCCACCTGGAAAAGAAGGAAGGTTTCGCACGCGCTTTCCTGGCTGAGGCCAACGTGTTGCCCAAATCGATTCAGACCATGATTGCCGACGTGATTCGTCCAGTGCGCGAACGCCTGATCGCTATCATGACCGATGCTCAGCAGGCAGGAGTGGTCCGAAGTGACTTAAACGTCGAGTGCGCACTAGACGCCTTTAAGAACGCGCTCTACGCGGCTTTGCTGCGCCAAGGCGCATACTTGCCGCGAAATTATTCCACCGACGCCTATATTGACACGATCGTCGACATATTTGTGCGTGGGATCGAAGCGCCGGGGAGTACTAACTCAGAGTCCTGATATGCCATCACCAATTGAATTAGGACCAGCGGGAACCCGCGCTCCAGTTCGCGATGCCGGGATAGCCGGGCCGTTCAGAAAGGCCACCCTTCCGCATTCAGGGAAGCGGATCATTGTCACATTCGTGATTGCATTGGTATTCGCCTTCGCGGTGATCGTCGGCCTCGTCTACATGGTTAACTCTGCGGCCTACCAATCCACGGATGACGCTTTTATTGATGGTCATATTATTCCCGTTTCCGCGCAAGTGGCCGGACGAGTTCAATCGGTCTACGTGGATGACAATCAGAGCGTAAACAAAGGTGATCTGGTGGTTGAATTGGATCCGCGGGATTTCGATGCCGCGGCACGCCAGAAGGCCGCCGCTCTCTCCAGGAACTGGCGGCATAACACGCTGAACACAAACGAGTTGTATGAAGAGCGACTTTGCCCGCCTGCGCGTTGAGCACCAAACGCCAGTTCCTGGCACAAGTCACAAATCCGCAGGTATTTGTAATCGCTAGCTAGCTCTCAAGCACAGGCGGCCGCGGCGCAAGCTGCACTTCAAGAGGCGATTGCTCATGTCAAGACGCAGCAGGCCACCCTCGAGTCGGACCAGGCGACAGCCGCCGCGGATGCCGCTCTAAATGACAAGGCTCAGAGCGATTTCAAGCGTTACGAGGATCTCTTCAGGACGAAGGTCGCCTCGGCGTTCGATCTCGATCAGTACCGCGCGGCGGCGAAATCTGCTGCAGCGACACTAAACGCTGCCGAAAAGAAGGTGCTGAGTGACGAAGCCCTGGTAAGCGAAGCGCGAGCGCAGGTGGATGCCTTCGCCGGGCTGGTAGACAGCGTCAATGCCCAGATCCATGAGTCTGACGCGAATCTGGCAACAGCAAAGTTAAACCAGTCCTACACGAGGATTTCGGCGCCGGAGTCAGGCTGGGTCACCCAAAAATCGGTCGAGCCCGGAGCGTACGTCCAAGCTGGACAAAACCTCTTTGCGCTCGTGCCGAAGCAGGTTTGGATTACCGCGAATTTCAAGGAGGATCAGATCCGCCAGATGCGACCGGGCCAACCGGTTGAGATCGAAGTGGACGCGTTGCAGGGGCGGAAATTTCCGGGCCATGTCGACAGCATTCAGGCGGGTAGCGGAGCTCGATTCAGTCTGCTTCCTCCCCAAAATGCCACCGGCAACTATGTCAAGGTGGTCCAGCGCGTTCCGGTGAAGATCGTATTTGATAAGCCGTTAAACACCGGTACCGGGTTACCGTTGGGACCGGGCGAATCGGTGGTTCCCACCGTAAAAGTTTCCGATCCGAACTACTCTCCCATCAATGTGGGCATTGCTTTCGCAGTGATTGTTATCGGCTGCATGCTCATATTGAAACGAGGATTACGGAGGCGGCCGGATGCGGAACGCGTTCTCAACGCAGATTAAGTTTTTTGTTTTGCGGTATGGCAGGCGCAACAGCTACCTATCCTCCGTCAGGGAAACCGGCCGTGAATCCCTGGTTTATCGCTATCGCGGTGATGTTAGCGACCTTTATGGAGGTTTTGGATACCTCGGTGGCGAATGTGGCGCTGAATCACATTGCCGGTAATCTTTCGGCCAGTACGGATGAGGCGACCTGGGTTCTCACGAGCTACCTTGTGTCAAACGCGATTATCCTTCCGGCTACGGGCTGGCTCGGGCGTTTTTTTGGTCGCAAGCGGTTCCTGATTGCATGCATCGGGATATTCACCATTGCATCCGCTCTATGCGGCTTGGCCTCCAGTCTGGGATGGCTCATCCTCGCGCGTATCTTGCAGGGTGCCGGCGGCGGCGCGCTCCAACCGATCGCACAGGCTGTCTTGCTGGAGAGTTTTCCGGCGGAGAAACGGGGTTCGGCGATGTCAGTCTACGCGATCGGGGTGGTGGTCGCACCGATTCTCGGTCCGACTTTAGGGGGGTGGTTGACCGATAATTACTCGTGGCGCTGGGTGTTTTATATCAATATCCCGATCGGAATTCTGGCAGTCATCCTCTGTTCATTGTTGCTCGAAGATCCGTCCTACCTCAAAGATGCGCGCCCAGGCCGTATCGATTTTACCGGCTTTGCGTTACTGACAATCTGGATTGGGTGCCTCCAGGTCATGCTTGATAGAGGCCAGGACGACGACTGGTTGTCTTCAAGCTTTATCCGCTGGCTTGCCTTTGGCGCAGCCCTGGGGTTCACCGCGTTTTTGATCTGGGAGCTGCGCGTGGAGCACCCGATCGTGAACCTGCGTGTTCTACGGGATCGTAATCTGGCGATCGGTTCTATCCTCTTGTTCTTAGTCGGCGCAATCCTCTACGGGACAACTTCCGTCCTGCCGTTGTTCCTGCAAAACCTTCTCTCTTATCCTTCCTTGCAAGCTGGTCTGGTGATGAGCCCGCGCGGTTTTGGAGCGATCCTGGGTAGCATCATTTCCGGGCGGATCCTTGCAAACCCCAAGATCGACGGGCGCGCCTGGATTGGCGGTGGGTTCGCTATCTTGGGATTGTCAATGTACATGTTTGGCGACTTCACTATCCAGATCTCTCCGGCTAACATAATCTGGCCTATCATCATCAGCGGTTTTTCGATCACCTGTATCTTCGTTCCGATGACGACGTTTTCGATGGCCACGGTGTCCCGCGAGAACATAGGTGAAGCGACCGGATTAACGAATCTGCTTCGTAACCTGGGGGGGAGCGTCGGGATCTCGGCGCTCACTACGTTGGTAGCACGAGGTGCGCAAACGCATCAGGCTCTTTTGGTAGGTCAGACGAGCCAGTTCAACCCGGTGTTCAATGAACAGATTGCTAAACTGCAGACCGCGCTGACGCCGGAAGTCGGATCTGCGGCTGCGCATTCTCAGGCCTATGGATTGACCTACCAGACTCTCCAGCAGCAAGCTACGCTCTGGTCTTACGTGGACCAGTTTCGGATGCTGGTGATTGTCTGCTCGCTTTGTGTTCCCTTGGTATTCCTGTTTAAAAGACCCAAACGCTCGTCTGCTCGCAAAGAACTTGCTGGCGCGCACTAGACTAGTGTGGAGGCTAGTTGATCCGCAACTGACGATGCAGGCTCCACGAGAGGCAGAGCAGGAACGCTAAAGTAAACCCATTTATCACGTAGGAGTTGAATACAAAGATGTTCAGCTTTTGGCCAAAATAGTTCTTATCGGGGCCAAAGAACACATTTCGCGGCTGTGAGGTGTAATCCTTCTGCTTCATCTGCGCGTCGGTAAGCATATCCGTGATCTTTCGATTTTGGAAAAGTTGCTCAGCGGTGACTTGATCGTCGCCGGAATCAAATTTTTTCCGGTCAAGCGGTGCGCCACTAATGATCCGATCGATCTGGTGCATTTTCTGATTGACCTGACCGGGATCTTTGCCGGCAAGTCCAGAGAGGATTGCCAAGGCGTCTTTCAGATCATCAAGCCGGTCGGCCTCTGCCTGGGTTAACTCCTTTTGCCTGGCCAACCGTTCGATCTTGTCGGTCAAAATGTCCTGGCGCCGCGTAAATGGATTAAGCTTGGCCTGCGCGACGACCATGGCCTCATAGGACCAACGCATCGGGATCAGCTGGCAGATAAAGGGCACTTCGACATCTTGTGGTCTCATTCGCCGGTCCGCGGGCTGCTGATCCTTTGCGGCCTGATCCCGCGTCAGCACGTATAGGAAATCCAGGTTCCGATTCATTTCGTCGTATTTGATCAGCGCCCCACCAAGAATGATTTGGGGAATTAAGACTAGCGGAACGATGTTGGCCGCAGTCTTGGCATCATTCACCAAAGACGAAATAAGCAGGCCACCGGCGACTCCCCCGATCGCCGTGGTTCCCATGAACCAAAGATACGGCCAAAACATTCCGCGAATTTCAAGGATCGCGTCGCCGATCAGGAGAAAAAGCACACACTGGATGACCGCGAATAGAGACAGGCTAAGGAACTTCG
Source organism: Verrucomicrobiota bacterium (assembly GCA_019233825.1). Taxonomy (GTDB): domain Bacteria; phylum Verrucomicrobiota; class Verrucomicrobiia; order Chthoniobacterales; family JAFAMB01; genus JAFAMB01. The sequence goes on from JAFAMB010000089.1 coordinate 6,847, forward strand.
ACAAGACATAGTAGGGCAGTTGAATATTCAGATTTCTTTCTCGCTGAAGAATTGCCCGGTCCCGGATGATGTCGTCGGCACTGTTGGTGAGCCCGAGGAACATGGCAACGACGAGTGCCAGAAACAGGTAGGTTGGAATATGAAACGCAGAAGCGAAGTTGTAGGTGGAGTTCTCTGCGTATCTCAGGACAAAGCCGATCAATGCCGCCAGGAGCGGAGCCTCGATAATGGTGGTCAAAAGATTCGTTCGATTGCGAAGCTTGCTGACAAAAGCGCGTCTGAAAATAGTACTGATTCGGACCCATTCATCGCGCCATCGGGTCGCAGGTTTCTTGTCAGTGGGCAGAGGCAGATTGGTCGGAGGTTCCTGTTTAAAGGAAACCTGCCGCATTTCCTGGATGAGCCGAAACGATTCGTACTTGTCTCGCCAAAAGTCGGGGGAATATCGCCGAGCGGGGACGAGCTGCCCTTTGCTGTTCTCTTCGTAAATGATGTCACCGCTCAAATCGCGGAGGGGCGTCTCCAGGACATCGAAAATAAATTCGGGGCGCGTCGTACCGCACGAGGGACAACCGCCAAGCTCAGTGCCGAACTGCTGCTCGTGTTCTGCTTTCGCAAAATACTGCAGCATGTCCTGCGGAGTGCCGAAGAACACCAGCCGGCCACCTTTGTCCAACAACATCGCTTTGTTGAACATCTGGAATATCTTCGAAGTCGGCGTGTGTATGGTCACAAGGACAATCTTGTTTTGAGAAAGGCTTCGGATAATTTCAATGACGTGCTCCGAATCTTTCGACGACAGCCCTGAAGTCGGTTCGTCAAATAGGTAGACATCGGCCGAACTGATCATGTCCAATCCGATGTTGAGACGCTTGCGTTCACCACCGCTCAGATATTTTTTGACCGAGCTGCCGACAACGCTATCGCGCCGCTCTGAAAGACCCAGCTCGATCAGTTTGCCATCAATCCGCCGCAGGCGGTCTTTCGCCGACAGGTGTGGAGAACGAATTGCAGCCGCGTAATCGAGGTTTTCGAGGATGGTCAGATGTTCGTCGAACGCGTCGTCCTGGGGAATGTAAGCTACGTATCCCCGCAACGTTTCGAGATTACTATAGAGAGATTGACCATTTAAGAGGATCGCCCCGTCAGTCGGGTGGTTTTGTCCACAGATCGCTTTAAGGAGGGTGCTCTTCCCTGAACCGCTTGCTCCCATGACGCAGACCATCTCGCCTCGATTCACCGCGAACGACATGCCGTCGAGAGCAACCTCCCCAGTCTGAAAACGAAGGGAAAGGTCACGGACCTCCAGGTGCCGAATAATGTTGCGCTCCTCTTCGATAATGCGTTCGGAGAAATCGCAGCGCAAAATCTGCCCGGTATCGATGCGGATGATGTTGCCATCGGTCAGATTTGCTAAGTTTCGGACGATCGTTTCGCCAACCATGATCGGACGGTCCGCCTGCAAGACTTCCAGGGTCCCTACTCTCCGCTCATAGTCACACGAGATTTTAAGCAGTACTTCGCCGCTTGTGCCGGGACTGAGCAAGATATCGTCCTCCTCCAGCAAGGAGGGATTGTTCGAGACGAGGTATTGGGATTTAGACGCTTTTAGCTGGAAGCGGCCACCCATGGCGCGGGCCCCGCGCCGAAGATCAACCAACGGAAGCTCCAGGGCGTTCTCAAATACAATTCGGTCCTCGAGGTTGCCTGAGACCGTGGTCCCGGCCTTCAGTCCGGTCCCATTGAGCGTGGCTGCCACGTTTTTGAGAGCCTTCACTTGAACGTTCAGGCCGAACTGGACTTCCAAACTGCTATCCCGCGTTCTGGCTTTTTCGAGCTGTACCGCATCATTCGGTGCAACCGTCACGAAAATGTGCGGTAAAGAAACGTTCTTCTTGGCATTAAAATAAAAAAGCAGATCCTGATGACTGATGACTCGCTCATCAACGAGCAAACGCTGGCCCGGGTAGATCCGGCAAAACTCCCCGGGCGCCAAAGCTCGCCCTCTGACCGTGACCGGGCGGCTACTCAGATTCTTGAACAGGATCAGCTCATGATAGCGATATGCCATTAGCCGTTCGTCTTGTCTCAACTCCCTCAACTGCACATCAGAGGTTGCTTCCGAGCCGAAAACGATTGATTCGAGAGGAGAAGTCCCTTTTTGGTAGATTGAGGGATCAGCGGAGTCGGCCGCGTTTAGCTGATAAACAATATCGATTGCCTGGGCCGCCATGCCCAATTGAGACATGAACGAATAATAAGCAATGACCTGTTCCTGCTGCATCCCAGCCTTCGAGATAAGGTCATAAAGTTGGACGCCCAGCATGATCTTTCGATCCTGCGGCATCTCTTCGGCGAGCCGCTTCGCCATCTGCGCAAGGTCCTGGTGCTCTTTTAGCGCCTTCTTGAACAGAGCCCGAAGTTCCGAATAGACGGCCTCAGGATAGTCATACCTTAAGAACCCGAGGCTGGAATCGATTTCATCCTCCAAAATCCTCCCGTCAACTTTAGTAAATCCCGCCAGAACCTGGATCAGCAGAGGTAGAAGGTTGCGGTCATCGGTTGGCCTGCGTCTGTTTCGAACCAGGCGTCGCAGGGTCAGGGCAGCGAAATCCCGCGCTTTTCGCGTGAGCGGTCTCCTCTCGGGAATTGGTACATCCAGGGTTTGAGGCATTTTCGGATCGAGATTAGCTTCTGATTAGAAAAGAAGCAAACTCCGGTAGGGATGCGCTCCTGCGCGTCCGGGCATCGCACGTCTAAGAGACGTGACGCCCGTCTAAGAGACGTGAACACGGGCTTCCGGGAAGCGTCGAAGTCGGATTGCAATACCCGAAGAGGCGCTTTGAAACGTGCCCGCGCGGTCGCGCGGGAGCGCGTCACTACCGGGCTGATAAGTTTTGCAGGCCAGTTCCCTTGCCGGTTGCCCTAATTTCCTCTACAATAAGAGTTGGTTCGGTCAAGAGAGTTCCAGTATGGCTTTGCTTTCCAGCTTCAACGGAGATCGCCCGGTCACGTATTTTAGGGGCTACCCGATATATTACGCGACCATCCTAACGATTAGCTACGCGGTCGGGGTCCTAGCTACCTTCCTCGCCAAAGCCTTCGGAGGCTGGGAGACGATTGTTTCGCTGCTGGCATTCGATTCAACTCGTTCCATTCTAGGCGGTCAGATCTGGCAAATCCTCTCGTACTCGTTCATCGACACTCCGAGTTTCTTCACCATCATCGGCCTCCTGTTCCTCTATGTGTCAGCTGTTGAGATCGAAAAGTACATCGGAAAAGCGCGATTTTTGACCCTCTACGGAGTCATTATTTTGATTCCTGTGGTGACTCTGACCGTTTTTGGCCTGATCACAAGTTCTCCGATCCTGTACTTTGGCCAGACGCAAGTGATGATTGGTCTCTTTATCGCCTTTTGCACGTTGTATCCTGGAGTTCAGTGGGGCGGATTCCTAACCGCGAAATGGGTCGCAGTTGCCAGTTTGGTGCTCTCTTCGGTGGTTGATCTTTCTTCCTCGGCTTGGGTATCACTCGGAGAGCTTTGGCTGATCAGCGGATTCTCATTTGGTTATATCCGGTTTCTTCAGAGAGGCGGAGAATTGCCTTCGTTCCGTCTGGTGCTGCGGAGGCGACCAAAATTGCGAGTGGTTCAGAAACCGAAATCGCGGCCGCGCCCGGCGGTTGTTGAACCCGTAGAGAGTGGCATCGTTGAGATTGACCATTTGCTCGACAAAATCTCAAAACACGGTCTTAACAGTCTGACTGCGCAGGAGCGTGCCGCGTTAGAGCGCGCTCGAGAAAAGCTGTTGGAAAAGGACGAACAGTAACGACCGGTAGGGCGAGGTTCCGCCCGAGCCGCGACGCGCCCGCCCGAATTGTGTTCGCCGGCCGATTGGATTTATGATTTCGCCGGTTGATCGTTTACGGAAAATTGTGGCCAAACTCCGATCACCAGACGGTTGCCCATGGGATCGCGAGCAAACTCACCAAAGCCTCAAGCCGCATCTGGTGGAGGAATGTTACGAACTGATGGACGCAATCGATGCCGGCGACGACAAAGAACTCAAGGAGGAGTTAGGCGACCTCCTGCTGCAAGTCGTCCTGCACTCGCAGCTGGCCGCCGAAGCCACCCGTTTTACGCTGGATGATGTTGCGACGGTGATTGCAGACAAACTCGTGAAGAGACATCCGCACGTATTCGGAGAAAGCCGATTGCCGAACAGTGAAGCGGTTGTGAGGCAGTGGGAGGTGATCAAGCGTTCGGAAAAACAGGAACGTCGCTCGGTCCTGGATGGTATTCCGAGAGCGTTACCAGCTCTTGCGCGCGCCCAAAAAATTCAGACCAAAGCGGCCAGCGTTGGTTTTGACTGGAACGAGGCTGACGGGGCTCTGGCGAAAGTGCGGGAGGAACTCCGGGAGGTCGAGTCTGCGGAAGAGGCTTATCTAGAGGAGGAGCTCGGCGATTTACTCTTTGCCGTGGTCAATTTCGCCCGCAAAAAGAAGCTCGATGCGGAGCAGCTCCTGAATGCGGCGACCGCGAAGTTCGCTGCCCGGTTCCGCGCAATGGAACGCTTGGCACAGGACCGCGGCCTGGAAATTGGCTCCCTTGATTTGGTGGAAATGGATCGTTTGTGGGACGAGGCGAAGGCAGGAGGGGAACTGAACAGAAAGCACTAGCGAGACGGCGCCTGAGACCGGCGAGGCGTATCCGGCAGTTTGATCGGGAAAGCGGATTCCACGGATCCAGGGGCTGGCGACCGTGCTAGTGGGAGTTGCAAGCCTGGGAGTTGCAAGCAACTCCTCTCGGGGCGGCATTGCATTGCAACGGGAAGCCTGCTTCCCCGTTTGCACACCTCCAGACTCGCGGTAGGTTGATCGATGCCTGAAATACCATTTCCGTCGCAAGAGGAACTCCAGAAGAAGATCCAGGAGTTCATGAAGGCGAATTTTGGCGAAAACGTCGCAGTATCCGCGTTTACCCAGCAGGCGACCACCGAGGATCCACCAGAAGAACGGCACGAATCGATCGACCCTTTCCAATTCAACGCAACACCGAAACAGATCAAAGCGCACCTGGATCGGTTCGTTATTCAACAGGACGAGGCAAAAAAGACTCTGTCGATCGCGGTCTGCGATCACTACAACCATGTCAATCGCGTCCACAGGCTTGAAAAGGAAAATCCGGAAGCCGCACGCCAGATTGAGTACACTAAAGGCAACGTTTTGCTGCTTGGGCCAACCGGTGTGGGCAAGACCTATCTGGTCAAGCATGTCGCAGACTTGATCGGGGTACCGTTTGTGAAAGCTGATGCGACCAAATTCAGTGAAACTGGTTATGTAGGCGGCGACGTCGAGGACCTAGTTCGCGACCTCGTGCAAAAAGCGGACGGTAACGTTGAGCTCGCCCAGTACGGTATCATCTACATCGATGAAATCGACAAAATCGCCACGAGCTCAAATCTTATCGGACGCGATGTGAGCGGGCGCGGCGTCCAGACGACGCTGTTGAAACTGATGGAGGAAACGGAGGTTCCATTACGCAATCCAATGGACCTCCAATCTCAGCTCCAGTCGGCCCTGGAGTTCCAGCGGCGGGGCAAGGCAAAGAAGGAAGTCATCAATACGCGCCACATTCTGTTTATTTGTAGCGGTGCATTTGATCGCCTCCGAGACCAGGTCGAACGCCGGTTGCGCCAGGCAAGTATCGGCTTTGGCGATGCTCCGGTTCCGGTGGATAGCGCCGATTTGCTGCGCGCGGTGACCACTCGGGATTTCATCGATTATGGACTCGAGCCGGAGTTTATTGGGCGATTGCCGATCCGCGTTGTGTGCGAGGAGTTGTCTGCAGAAGATCTGTTTGCCATTTTGAAGACGTCGGAGGGCAGCGTCATCCGGCAATACAGCCGCGCTTTCGAGGCGTTCGGGATCGACGCCCACTTTCATGATAAAGCGCTGCGGGAAATTGCTGTCCTGGCTGCGAAAGAGAAGACCGGTGCGCGCGGTCTGGTCACTGTTTGCGAAGGTTTGTTTCGAGACTTCAAGTTCGAGCTGCCTGGATCGGGCGTGCGAGAGCTGGATGTCAACCTCGAGCTGGTCAAAAATCCTGAAGGCACGCTGAAGAACGTTCTCGAGCGGGCTCACGCGGTAGCAGAGTTCAACCAACTCGAGAAGGTGCGGCAATTTGCATCAGTGTTTTCTCAGAAACATGGGGTGCAGTTCGAAATCGAGGAGGCTGCGGTGGCCAAGATTGCCCAACGGGCCCGGGAAGCCGGGACGAATGTCACCGAGTTCTGCAACAATCTGTTCAAGGATTATCCTTACGGGCTCAAGCTTTTGAGGGACAGAGACGCAAACCTGAAGTTCACGGTGCCGGTTTCTGCGCTCGATGATCCTGACAAATTCCTCAGTGAGCGTGTTGTCGAGTTTTATCGCCAGGCGAAGGGGGCCGAGCAGGCGGCCAGATAAGCCGCCCGACAACCGCTCTACCTTGGAGTGCAGGTTTTAGACGATGCAGCGAATCGATTATCCACCATTAATGCAGGAGTTGATTCGACAACTCCGCCGCATGCCGGGCATAGGACCGCGGAGTGCAGAGCGAATTGCGCTCTGGATTGTCCAGAGAAAAGAGGCGCGCGCGAACGAAATTGCAGAAACGATTTCAAAAACTGTCTCGCGCATCCGGTCTTGCATCCGATGCGGCTTTTTTTCGGAGGCCGAACAATGCGCAATTTGCGCCGATCCGGGGCGCGATTCGACCAGCTTGTGTGTCGTAGAACAGCCGACCGACATCCTTTCGCTCGAGCGCACCGGCGTGTTCCGCGGCCTCTATCATTCTCTTGGCGGACGATTGTCGCCGCTTGATCACATCGGTCCCGAGGATCTGCGAATTGACGGCCTTTTGCGCCGAGTGCAGGAGGAACGCCCGCATGAAGTGATTTTTGCGCTCAGCGCCGACGTGGAAGGAGAGGCGACTCTCAGTTACCTCGCGGATTTATTGGTTCGAGAAGGAGTGGCCATCACGCGCATTGCCCAGGGACTGCCGGCCGGGTCGGGCCTGGATACGGCCGACGAACTTACTCTGGCGAGAGCGTTCAGTGGCCGAACGGCATTTCAGCGTTGAGACAAGTGCCGGCTGCCGGGCGTTGCAAGCAACGCCCCTCCAGGTGATTTTCCAAAATGTCTGATTCTTCCGAGCGCGTTCTTGTTGCGATGTCCGGCGGAGTGGATAGCAGTGTCGCCGCTCTTCTTCTGTGCCGGCAAGGTCTCCCGGTCGAAGGAGCGTACATGAAGAACTGGATCAATGAGGAGAACCTGATTGGAAATTGTCCTTGGAAGCAGGACATAGCAGACGCTCGAGCCGTTGCCGATTCCTTGGGAATACCGTTCCGCGTGGTCAACCTCATGCGCGAATATAGAGCAAGAGTGGTCGAATACCTCTTGTCAGGCTACCAGGCCGGGATCACGCCAAATCCCGATGCCATGTGCAATCGGGAGATGAAGTTTGGCGTATTTCTGGAGTTGGCAAAAGCGGCCGGCTTTGACGCAGTGGCAACCGGACATTATGCCCGCCGTGTTCAGCGGGCAGACGGCTCGTGGGATATATTGGAAGGCGTCGATAAAGCCAAGGATCAGTCCTATTTTCTCGCTCTGTTGCGACAAAATCAGATCGCTGCCGCGCGATTTCCTCTCGGTGAATTGCACAAAGCCGAGGACCGAAAAATGGCGCGTGAATATAATCTGGTTACAGCAGGGAAAAAAGATAGCCAGGGGATCTGTTTCATTGGCCAAATCAAGATGAGCGATTTTCTGCGGGCCTTTGTTGCGGATAATCCAGGGCCGATTCGAAATCGGCAGGGAAAACATCTGGGTGTGCATAAAGGGCTGCATCTTTATACGCTGGGCCAGCGGCGGGGCATCGGCGTCCCTTCCAACACGCCGCACGAAGCGTATGTGGTCGTGGAGAAGCGCTTTGAATCCAACGAATTGATCGTGGCGTTCGACCGCCGTGACACTGAGGGCCTCTATGCCCGGCGTTGCCGCATTGGTAGTCTTTCCATAACGAATAAGGATCTGCCGCCAACCGCAAAGATTTCGGCGAAACCCCGATATCGAGCGAAGGCTATGTCTGTCGCTTTCGAGGCGCTCGGGGAGCGTTCCGCCCTCCTGGAATTCGATCAGCCGCAACGAGCGCTTACTCCTGGCCAGATTTGTGCTCTGTACGATGGAGAGGAACTTCTTGGGGGAGGGGTCTTCGAAGAGATTTTCAAGATTTCTCGATGGTAAGTAAATTGACTGTCCGGGATTTCCGTTGTTTTTCGAATCTGGAAATAGAATTTCACCCGGAATCAACCTGTATTGTCGGGCGGAATGCTTCGGGGAAGACTTCGCTCCTGGAGGCTGTGGCTGTCCTGACCCGTTTGCAATCTCCGAGGACCAACTCGCTCGTTCAGTTGGTCCGGCTCGGGGCAAAGGGTCTGGTGACTGATGGCTTTGTCTCGGACTATCATCTCCAGTTTTATTACAGCAAGAGCCGGCGTAAGCTGGCCCTGGATGCCGTTGAACAGAAGAACGCCGACTCTTACCTCGGTATTGCGCGGGTGGTCTATTTCGCCAACTCCGATATCGACTTAATACGCGGTGCAGGCGAGGCGCGCAGAAGATTTCTCGATTTTGTCTGCAGCCAGTTGTTCAAGAATTACCGCGAGGTCCTTCGGTCATATGAAAAGGCTCTGTATTCGCGAAATCGCTGTCTGAAGATGATGCCGACCCGACCCCGTGAAGTGGCTGCCTACAGCAAGCCCTTACTCCAATTTGGGCATCAACTCATGGCGTTGCGCGCATTTCTGCTGGAACGCCTGGAGCCGTATGTGGTCGAGGCATTTGCGGCAGTGAGCGATCGCAACGAGACTGCAACCTTGCGCTATCGACCGGGCGCCACTGCCGATTTTGAGAAGGCCCTACGAGACTCGGCTGAGGAAGAGTCGCGACTCAGGATGACAGTTGTTGGTCCACATCGCGATGATTTCCAGCTCTTTCTATACAGCCAACCAGCCGACCTGTTCGCCTCCGAGGGTCAGCAGCGAACTGCCGCCATCGCCATAAAGCTAGCGCAGGCGAAGATTCTTGAATTGGAATTCAAAAAACCGCCCTTGTTGCTTTTGGACGATGTCTTTGGAGAGCTCGATCTCGTTCGGCGGAACCGGCTATTTTCGGCTTTGCCTTCCAGAGGCCAGCGTCTGGTTACTGCAACGCATTTGAGTTGGCTCGAATCATCACCCGCTGGAAAAGTGTATTGCATTAAGGAAGATCCGCTGGGCGAGCGCGTCTTGGAGACCATGAGCTGAGCCTGCATCGCTCACAAATCTTGAAAGATTTGTGAGCGATGCAGGCTATGGAATCCGGGTAATCTGCGGTCCTCTTATTTTCGGTTTTCAGTCGCCAACTCTTCCTTCAACTCACGCTCGGCCTCTACCCAGTCAGAGGTTTCATCGCCCTGAATGCCGAGGCTCTTTCGTCGCTCGCCGATAAAGTACGCGCGGAGTTGAATCTGCTCGTAGCTTGGCTCCTTTGTTTGCTCGGAGTGAACCGAACTCTTCGTCGTTCTTGTACCCGTACTCTTCCGCACAGTGGTCTTCTTCGGTTCTGCCAAACCCGGGACCTCTTCGATCGGAAGTGACGCAGCTTTTGGTTTTTTAACGCTTCGCTTTTCTTTCGCGACCTTTTTCGATTTGTCTTCGCCTTCCATCTTTCCGCTCATTACCTGGTTAATGATTTGCTAACACCAATGTCGCGCATATTAGTGTTCGAAACCGCTCCCAGTAAACCGAAAAAGCCTAGATTTTCGCTCAAAGCGTGGAAGATACCGAAACAGATTATCGAAGGGTGACAGCTAACTCTTTCAATACGAAGCGCTTCTTCAGCAAATGCGAGGATCGCGTTTACGTCAAGATTTGCGGTATCAAAAACGAGGCCGATGCAGAGGCTGCGATTGAATCTGGAGCAGACGCTTTGGGATTCAATTTGTACCCTGGATCGCGGCGGTACCTTCAATGGCAAAAGGAGATAGCCTGGATACGGGAGCTGCCTGCTGAGGTCTCGCGAGTCGCCGTCGTGGTCAATACCGCCTTGGACGAAGCGACGAGATTGCTGGAGATGGATGTTTTCGACGGGCTGCAACTTCATGGCGAAGAGTCCAGGGAATTTTGCGAATCGCTGGCTAAGCACCGGAAGCCGGTGCTCAAAGCGCTCCGCTTTAAGAATGTCGATCTGGTGCAGCAGGTTGGTGGTTATCCGGTATTCGGCTTTCTGATCGATAGCCATCGAGAAGGAGCGTTTGGCGGCACCGGCGAACGTTTCGACTGGGCCCTTCTGAAAATGGTGAACCTGGACAAACCGCTCATTATCGCCGGTGGGTTGACACCGGAAAATGTGGCAGAAGCTATACGCGAGATCAGGCCTTACGCGGTTGATGTTGCAAGCGGAGTAGAAAACACAGAAGGCCGCAAAGACAAAAAGAAAATGCAGGATTTCGTCGCGGCCGCGAGGGAAACAACAAAGAATTCACAGAAGACCTGTGGTTTCTAATTCGGAATTTGGTTTAGTCGCGACCTGAGGCTTCTGCTATACTCCGCCGGAATCTGATGGCAACCCTCTCCAAACCAGCCTCAAAGCGAACAGCGGTAACCCAAGCAAACAGAAGGGCACCCGAGAACCAGCTTGCGATCCGCTGACCGGCAGGGTCCAAGGGTAGGGGCCTTATGAGATGAATGGCCGGATATCTTTCCCCGATTCATCGCTGGGTGATGAATGACAAATCAACAAAAACAATCTCCGGTTCCACCAACACGGGCTGTCTGTTATTTTCAGCGATGGTCCAGGGAAGTACTGCGACTGATGCGTACGTCATAGTGTCCATAACGGCGATCCTTTCTGTTTCAAAATATATACCAGCAAGTCTCTGTTTCAATGGGGGCGCGGACAGAGTAGTGGGCACAGGCATCCTGCCTGTCGAGTGCGTGGCCGCCCCATGAATACAGGCTGGAAGCCTATGC
>JAFAMB010000064.1 GCA_019233825.1 Verrucomicrobiota bacterium
TGCGAGGAAGAGTCGATGATGACTCCATCCCAATCAAAAATAGCGCCGAGCGTCATAGGCGCTGCAAGGCGGGCAGCGAATAGATTTGCTGCAGCTGTGCCGCATCCTCCTCAACCTGTTTTGCGTCCAGGTAAATCTGGTGTGGATCCTCTTCGAATTCGATCTTGTCATATCCATCTATTGGATTTTTCACGGCCGCCGCGAAATCATCAAGATTCAGAATTTTTCGGCCATTCACTCTTTCTACCACTAGGTTATTCAATTGTTCGTAGCCAACGGTGTCTTGCGTGGGCAGGATCTGAGTCAGGAAGACGATTTTTCGCTTTTCGGGAAAGAGATCGGACTGAAATCGGTCGTAGTAGACCAATCGCTGGGGTGCATCCTTCAACCAGTTCGCTCCCCACTCCCTCAGATATTGTCTGGTCAATTCCTGAAATACCAGGCCGCCTAGAACGTAATATCGGGGCGGTTTCCCGAGCGTGTAGGGCTCGACGACATACTCCTCAGGAGATCGCCGGAACAACTCCACATTCAGCTGTTTGCGCAGGTCATCCCGAATCACCGTCATTGTCACCCGTTGTCCGCAGTATGCCTCTGTGGTGGTAAGATGAGTAATGGAAAGCTTGCCATACATAGGGTGAAGATAATTACCGTCAGGGTCGACCTGCTTATCACCGATGGCGACAAGAACGTCACCCTCTTTGACACCGGCCCTTGCGGCCGGTCCGTTCTGGTCGACCTGGTTCACGTACACTCCGCCATCAGAATCCTGCAACTTCAGATATCTGCGCAGCTGAGGATCGCGGGTCGGTGAGAAGCCTAGACCGGCTCGAGGGAAGCCCTTGTAGGGCTTGTGTTGCACCTCGGTAAGAAAATGCTCAATGACCGGACTCGCGATGGCGTCGACCGTCTGCGACCGGGTATCGTACCGCATTAAGAATGCGGCCAGTTTGTTTTCCTTTACAATCGGCAACGTAAAACTGTTTTCGCGAAACTGAAGCGGGCAGCTTATGCGAAACATCAGATAACCCGAATCTTCGAGCGCGTACTTACCGACCTCCACGCTCGTGACTAACGCCCTCGTGGAAACCGGGGTTCCGTTGGACTCCAACTGCAAGACCGACAGATTGTCGCCGGTCTTTACGTCGGTGGTTGTTTGCACCGGCTGCATGCCTTCAAGAAATTTCGGATCCGTTGAGCCTAGCGTGGCCAGATTGGCTTCGTAATCGATGACCTGCACCGTAGCCACCGACTTCTCTCCGCTGTCAGCCCGCTCCAGCTCGATGTAATTACTGTTCGCAACGAGTTCTGCGGTCACGAGGATTCTGCCGCTATCGATTACGACTCCCAGGCCGCGGCGAACGAACGGAGCTTCTTTGCTCCATGGTCGCAGAAAATCATAGGCTTGGTTCGTTGAATTAACCCGCACCACTGATCCCTTTTGTTCAGGGGATGCCGGTTCCTCTTTTGGCGCGAGTTCAGGCGCTGCCAGGCCAGACTGAAGAAGCCCAAAAGCTACCGCGATGGCTAAGAGCGATTTCAATGCTAAGAGCGATTTCAATGCGCTAGCCCCCCTTCCACATACTGCTCTTTATGCACATTGTAGTTCCCCAGTATTCGATCTCTGGCCTGCTCAACGGCGGAGCGCTCCAAGACCGCAGGGCGCACGCTCCCAATAAAATGGATGACATAGTAGTCGCACTTTTGCGCAAATGCGTCGGCGACGTCCTCGAGCCTTCGAATCTTTCTGTCGTTGACCGCGTCGACGACTTGAAACCGCAGATCTGAAAGATAGGCGTTGACCGGGTCCGGAAGAATGTTCGAAAGCACGACAACTTCAGGGTGGGTCTTGTAGATCTCGTCCGTGACGAAGAAATCGTAGTAATAACGTAGCCGCAGATCTTCGACCTGGTAGGCATCGATGAAATTCTTTGACAACGGCTGGAAGACCAGTCCGCCGAATAGGACAAATCTGGGTGGCGAATCGTAATGATTTGCCTGAATAAGGTAGGGCCAGTTTCCTTTCAGCCGGACTTCGAGCGTCTGTTTTGTCTTGTTCCGCCAGATGCCAAATTTGACTGTGTCGTCTTTAAACTTCCGTTCGACAATCTCCGGCATTTCGACGCGTTCGCCATCCAGTTGTACAAAACCATCGCTGGCAATCGGATGATCATCGATTGTCAGCAGCACGTCCCCCTGCTGCAAGGTTCCCTCGCTGGATCCCTCAGATGACACGGAGCTTACCATCACGCCCTGCTCGTTATCCGGGAGACCAAGCGCATGACGCTCGGCCGGGTTGAGCAGTTTAAAATAAGTGATCGACATGTCTACATAGCCGTCGTAATGGCCGCTCGAAATATCTTTGAGGAACCGTCGAATCACCGGCGTCGGAATCATGTAGCCGACGTTTTGTGCAACGTCTCCGCTGTACCCTTGGAACGCGACGCCGACTACTTTGCCATCCTGCATCACCGGACCGCCCGAGTTTCCCGGATTGATCGCAGCATCGATCTGCACAGCAAGATGGGAGTCGATCGCCGAATGGGTGTAAGTCTGGAAGTCGATCCGGGAAATAATTCCGCGGGTGACGGATAACCGATCTCCGCCAATCGGGTAGCCGTACACGCTGACCGGCGATTCAATGACCGGGATCCCTCCAAAACCGAGCGCACGCGTATTTTGAAAGAATCCCTTGTCCAGGACACGCAGCACCGCCAAATCGCAGTCGTGACCAACAAACTGCACGAGCGCCGGATATCGTTCTGGATCGTCCTCCTTTTCGACGACGATAAATCGTGCGTTGCTGACTACGTGGGCGTTGGTCAGAATTCTGTTGCCATCGATGACAAATCCTGCGCCTACTCCAACCGTAGTCGATCCCGGATTCCACGGCACCTTATAATCTAGTTCCTGGGAGGTCGCCGTGATGCGGACCAGACTCTTGCGGATATCGACTGCTTTGGGAGCTTGCGCGATAGCATCCGCTACGATGAAAAATACCACGAGAGCTATACAACGAATCATCAGTTTGAGGCGGGAAAGTGGCTCAGAAGCTCTCGCTCGTCAACCGATAGGGTCGCGGTTCCGAAGGCCGGTAGGGTCGCGCTCCTGCGCGGCCGGGGGCGAAGCGACCTAAGAGTTGTTACGCAGGCGACGCCGGTCGCGCAGGAGCGCGACCCTACCGGCTTCAGGAGCGCGACCCTACGAAACATTGAATCTGAATTCTATGACATCGCCGTCTTTCACGACATACTCTTTGCCTTCGATCCTTAATTTCCCTGCTTCCCGGCTTTTGGCAAACGAGCCGAGTCGGACGAGATCATTGAAATGAACCGTTTCGGCGGCGATAAAACCGCGCTCAAAATCTGAGTGGATACCACCCGCCGCCGCGGGAGCCTTATCACCCTCGTGAATCGTCCAGGCACGCGTTTCCTTTTCTCCGGTCGTGAAGTAAGTGCGAAGTCCGAGTAGATGATACACGGCTCGAATTAACGCGCCGACGCCGCTCTCGCTCACTCCAATACCTGCCAGGTATTCGGCAGCTTCCTCGGCTGATAGATCGACCAGCTCGCTTTCAATTTGCGCACTGATCACGACCGCTTCGGTCGCCAGATGTGTGCGTGCGTAGCTGGATACGGTCGCGATGTGCTTGGCGGCCACGCCGCCGGTGCCACCACCGAGGACCCCGGCAAGATCTGATTCCGCAACGTTGCAGGCCAAGATTGTCGGTTTTCCAGTGAGCAGGAAAAACGATCCCAACAGAGACCGTTCCTCCGCACTGCTCTCTAGCGTGACTGCAGGCTGGCCGCTGTTCATGTGCGGAATCAGCCTTTCCAGCAGCGCGGCCTCGGCCTTCGCTTGTTTGTCTCCGGTCCGGATCTGCTTCTGTAGTCGTTCTGAACGCTTCTGCAGCGACCCAAGATCGGCCAGGAGTAGTTCGGTATTGATCACTTCAATGTCCCGAATCGGATCGATCGACCCGCCAACGTGATGAATATCGCTGCTCTCGAAACAGCGCACCACCTGCACGACCGCATCGACCTCGCGGATATGGCTGAGAAACTGGTTGCCCAGACCTTCCCCCTTACTCGCACCTTTAACAAGTCCGGCGATATCGACAAACTCGATCGCAGCCGGAATGATTCGGCTCGATTTGGACAACTTCGCCAAGGCTTCAAGGCGAGAGTCGGGTACTGAAACGACTCCCTGGTTCGGCTCGATTGTGCAGAAAGGATAGTTTGCCGCCTCAGCTTTCCGCGTGCGCGTCACTGCGTTGAAAAGTGTCGACTTTCCTACGTTCGGCAAACCGACAATTCCTGCGCTCAACATAAGGCGCGGAACGTAGCGCGGCGGGTGCGCCTCAGCACGTGAAATCTTGACTTTCCCCGAACGGCTCCTACGATCACGTCTAAACTCAAATCACTGACATGGCTGATGTACATACCTCTTCTCCCACCGGAAGCGATACTGGGCTGCCTTCGAATATAGCTGCCGGACTTTGTGCGATTTTCAATCTCCTCGGAGGGATCATCTTTTACTTCATCGAAAGGAAGGATCTCTTCGTTCGTCATTGGGCTGTGCAGGCCATATATTTTGGCGGTGCCTGGGTTGGAGCATTCATCGCGATTTCGGTTTTATCGGGAATCCTGGGTCATCTTCCGGGCATAGGTTTCATTTTCGCACTCCTCTTTGCGTTGCTCTGGTTCATTGTCTGGCTCGGTGGAGTCATCCTCTGGATCATGGGAATCATCAAGGCTTTCCAAGGTGAGAAATGGGAATACCCGATCGTCTCGGAGCAGGGGAAAAGATATTTTCCGAACCTTTCGTAAGAAAGGCCGGTAGGGCGAGGCTTCGTCCGAGCCGCGGCGCCCGACGTTATCACAGGGCAGCGCGGCGTGCCGTTCCCCGGCTCGGTCGGAGCCTCGCCCTACCTCGCCTTTTTAACGGCCTCGACCAGCGGCTGAACGAACTCCTGAATGCGGCGGGCTAGTTGGCGATCGTGACCGAATTCACCGATTCGGCGAACGATTGCGCTGCCGACGACAACAGCGTCAGCCAGAAGCGCTGCTTGCCTCGCTTGTTCCGCATTTGAGATCCCGAAGCCAACGGCGACGGGTAAATCTGTTGCCCGTCGAATCATCGCAACATGTTCGCCAATTGTTTGCGAGAGCTCTTTCTGTTCGCCCGTGACCCCCTCACGAGAGACGTAGTACACGAAGCCGCTCGCTTTGGAAACAATCTGTTTGATGCGTTCTTCGGACGTCGTTGGCGCTACGAGGTGAATCCGGTGTAGGAGTTTCTCCTGATTGTCGGACACCAGAGTTTCTTCCGGTGGCAAATCCAGAAGCAGCAAACCGTCAGCTCCAGCCACAGCCGCGTCGTGTTCGAACTTTTCGAATCCGTATTGAAACAACGGATTAAGGTAGCTGTACAGTATGATCGGCAACTCCAACTTTTTGCGAATTTCGGCGATAGTCTTCAGCAGTTTCGGGACCGTTGCGCCCGCTGAGAGAGCCCGCTGCGCGCCGAGTTGATTCGCGGTCCCATCTGCCAGAGGGTCGGAAAACGGAATGCCGATCTCGATAAAATCGACTCCCGCCGCGGACAGAGCCAGCGCTATGTCGACAGTACGCGCCAATGTTGGATCTCCGCCGGTGACATAAGCCATAAATCCGCTACTTCCCTGCTTTTTAAGTTGCAGGAACCTCTGATCGATCCGGTTGTCCACAGGTTCCCCATAAACTCTCTTGCCAGCGAACGCCACTGGCGCCGTCAATTTTGCTGTTAATCGCTCTCCCCGGTTGTGTTTCGATTGGTTTAGGCGGCAGGGACGTGCGATGGGGCGTCAGCAAAGTAGCATAGGCATCCTGCCTGTCGGGTGTGGCGTGGCGCCGTGAATACAGACTGGAAGCTTATGCTACCTTGGTCTTTGAGGTTCGTTGACGGTTGCTGCCTAGAGAGTTTATGAGAACCGTGTTGTGAAATTGGCCTTTACAGCAGCGCTGCTTGCCGGAGGAAAATCTCGACGCATGGGCCGAGATAAGGCTTTCCTGCGAGTCGAGTGGGAAGGAAGTCCAGTGCCGCTGTGGGATCGCCAATTGTCGATCCTGAAAGCGGTCCGCCCGGCAGAGCTTATCATTTCCGGTCCTCTTAAGCGGGGGTATCCGGCATCAGTGCAGGTCTTTGCTGACGAGTGGAGCGACGCGGGCCCGTTGGGTGGAATCGCGACGTCTCTTAGCCGGACCCACCATAGTCTGCTGCTCGTCCTGGCGATTGATCTGCCACGAGTTCAGCCAGAGTTTTTAGAAAAGTTATTGGCCCGGTGTAATGCCGGCCGTGGCGTTGTCCCGATGCTGAACAACCGTTTTGAACCACTCGTTGCCGTCTACCCAAAAGCCGCGCACAGGCTGGCCATGGCCCAGCTAAAGGAAGGTGATTATGTCGTTCAGCATTTCGTAAACAAGTTAATGCAAAACCGCCTTGTGACATGTTTCGAAGTCGAGAGAGACGAACAAGAACAGCTCGAGAACTGGAATACTCCCGAAGATCTCAGGGGTGCGCACGACTCGGATCATGCCGGCGGCGCTCCTGCGCGGTAAGGGGCGCTCCTGGGCGATCCAGGGTTACGCGTTTCGAAGCTCCTTTTTCTGCTATCACGATTTCCACCTTCCTTTGGCCTGCAACCCCGGATCGCGCGGGAGCGCGCCCCTTGCAACA